>CAXUGD010000162.1:0-7029 GCA_964250355.1 uncultured Acetobacteraceae bacterium
CCCTACCGCCGCCCAGCACACGGTCCAGCTCGCCGATGCCGGTCAGCAGGCGCGGCGGCGGTAGGGCCTCGCCGGCCAGGCCTACGAACGCCACGCGCGCCCCCGGCTTGCGGGCCGGGCCAGGGCGCGCCTCGGCCTGCTCTTCCACGATGGTGTTCCACGCGCCGCAGCTTTCGCACCGCCCGGCCCATTTGGGGGTGACCGCGCCGCAGGACTGGCAGACGTAGCGGGAGGCGGGTTTAGCCAATCGGTCTGAGATGCCGCGTGGACTTAGGCGGCACGCAGCGGCTCGGCCAGCGTCAGCTGGGCGATGTAGCCGGAGCGGCTTTCGCCGGCAGCGCGTGCCTGCACGTCCAAACGCTTCAGCACACGGCGCGGCAGGGTGATGTTCACCCGCTCAGTCGTGTCGTCCAAAGCTGCGGGATCGAGGGTCACGACACCATAGATCCAGCCCGCGTATCGCTTGTCGTGGCGAAGCGTCTCCAGGCTGCTGGGCGAGGGTATGGGCAGGCCCTGATCCAGCGCGGAATCGACCCAGGCGGCGGCGGCCTCTCGGGCGGCCGACATGGCTTCGTCGAGCGTGTCGCCGGCCGAAAAGCAGCCCGGCAGGTCGGGCACCACGACGCCGAAGGCGGTCGTATCGGTTCCGGGCTCGATGGCGATGGGGTAGTTCATGATGGCTCTCCTACAGGCCGGCCTGCTTGCGGATCGCGGCAACCAGGCCAGTGCCGGAATCCTTCTTCGGATGGGGGACGACGATGTGGCCCGGACGGTGGGCATGGCGAAAGACGTGGTGCGAACCCGAACACGATCCAAACCCCATCCAGCACGCTTCAACTCACAAACAAGGTCCGTGCTCTTCACAGTGTGTATAATACACACTCATAGCGTCGTGCGTCAACAGATCCGCATCACCGCCCTGCGGGCGGTAACGCCTCGCAAAACCGCAGGGTGTAGCCGTCGGGGTCCACCACCTCGAACGCACGGTGGCCGACCCGTGTGCCGTCCTCCTCGCGCCACACCTCCTCCATCGGGCGGTGCAGGCGGGCGCCATAGGCTTCCACGCCGCTCAGCACGGCTTCGGCGTCCTGCGTCCACACCATTAGCACCACGCCGCGGCCGAACGGGTACTCCAGCGGCGCCAACCCGCCCTCTACTCCCTCGGCGATCTCCACAGTCACGCCGTCGCGCTCCAGCTCCGCGCGGCGCTGCTCGGGCGCGTAGCGCATGGTGGTGAAGCCCAGCACGTCGGTATAGAAGCGCAACGAGCGGGCAAAGCCGCTGCAGGCCAGGCGGACGGCCAGGCTCACCGGCCGCCGCTCAGCGCGGGATCAGGCTCAGCACGGCCTGTGGCGGGGTGGGCGCGGTCGATACCAGCACGTGCATCTGCTTGCTCCCCAGCGTTACGGCATAGGCGGTCTGCTGCACGCCGGGCCGTCCCTTGGGATCGGCTTCGGTCCCCAGCGGCGTCAGCACGGTGTGGTTCTCCTGCGCGGCCTGGTTCAGCACGGAGATGACCTGTTTGGGGTCGGCCTGCTCGGTTACCGCCTCGCAGCCGCCGTCGTCGATCGACACCAGGGCCAGCTTGGTGGCCTGGTAGCTGACATCGAACACCTGGCCATGCCGCCCGGCCAGGAAGGCGTCGCGCGCGGCGGCCGGCATCTGCGGGGCACCCTGCGCCACCAGAAAGCCGCGCATGGCCGCCACGTCGCCGGCGAAATGCAGGCAGGTCGCGCCGAACAGGCCCACCACCTGGTCGGCAGCGCTGCTCTGCTCCGGCTGAGGCTGGGCCAGAGCCGGCATTGCAGCCACAAGCACCAAACCCACCAGACCCGCCTTGCGCATACGCTCTCCTCCCACTCGAACCGACGACCGACGCCCTACTTCCGCAGCTCCATCTGGATCGGGCCTTCGCGCCGTCCATGGGTGAACTGGTCAACAAGTGCGTTCCCGCTGTCCAGCAGATGGGCCGCCTCCCCCTGCCATACCAGGCGGCCGCGGAACAGCATGGCGGCCCGGTCGCCGATGCGCACGGCGCTGGCCATGTCGTGGGTGATGGCCACGGCGGTGCTGCCCAGCGTCTTCACGCACTCCACGATCAGCCCGTCGATCACGGCGCCCATGATGGGGTCCAGCCCAGTGGTAGGCTCGTCGAAGAACAGGATTGCCGGCCGCGAGGCGATTGCGCGCGCCAGGCCCACGCGCTTCTGCATGCCCCCAGACAACTCGGACGGCTGCAGCTCGCCCACGCTGGCGGCCAGCCCCACCTGGGCCAGCACCTCGCCGGCCCTGGCGCGCGCCGCCGTCCGGGGCGTGCCCTCGGCCAACAGCTTGAAGGCGACGTTCTCCCAAACCGGCAGGCTGTCGAACAGCGCGCCGTTCTGGAACAGCATGCCGATCCCGGCCCGGTGGGCCGCGCGGTCCGCCGGGGCCAGCCGGGCCAGGTCCTGCCCGTCGATCTCGATGCTGCCCTCGTCCGGCTCCATGATCCCCAGGATGCATTTCAGCAGCACCGACTTGCCGGTGCCCGAACCGCCGATCACCACCGTCGAGGTGCCGGCGGCCACGTCCAGGTCGATCCCGTCCAGCACCTGCTTGCCGGCGAACGCCTTGCGCAGCCCGCGCACCCGGATCTTTGGGACGGCACCGCTCATCGCGAGAAGAACAGCTCGGTCAGCACGTAGTCGAAGGCCAGGATCAGGATGCTGGCCGATACCACCGCCGACGTGGTGGCCGCGCCCACGCCCTGCGCGCCGCCGCGGCTGTTGTAGCCGTGGTAGCAGCCCATCAAGGCCACGATCACGCCGAACACCGCCGCCTTGGCCAGGCTGAGCGCCACGTCGCTGGCATCGAGGAAGTTGATGGAACTCGCGATGTAGCTGTGCGGGTTGAAGCCGAGCTTGGCGGTGGCGACCAGGAAGCCGCCGGCGACCCCCAGCACATCGGCCACCAGCACCAGCAGCGGCAGGGCCAGTAAGCCGGCGAGCAGGCGGGGGGCGACCAGGTATTTCATCGGGTCGGTCGAGAGCGTGCGCAGCGCGTCGATCTGGTCGGTCACCCGCATGGTGCCCAGCTCGGCCGCCATGGCAGCCCCGACACGGCCGGCCACCATCAGCCCGGCCAGCACGGGCGCCAGCTCGCGCACCACGGAGATCAGCACGATGTTGGCAATGGCGCTGGTGGCGCCGTAGCGCGAAAAGCCGGTGTAGGATTGCAGCGCGATCACCATGCCCGAGAACACGGCCGTCAGCGCCACCACGGGCAGGCTGAAATAGGCGAAGTCGATGAACTGGCGGAAGAACAGCCGGCCGTAGAAGGGCGGGCGCGCCAGGTGCGAGAAGCCACTGGCGCCGAAGATCACCACGCGCCCTGCCCCGCCCAGCATATCCAGCACGAGCTGGCCGAGCCCGCCGAGCAATCCGATCACCGCGTTCAACGCCCGTTCACCCCTGCGGCGGCCTAGAGCGCCGCGTAGATGCGGCCACGACGCGGCTTAAGCGAGGTGAGCACCTCGTAGCCGTTGGTGCCTGCCCAGCCGGCCACCTCGTCGGGCGGTATCGCGGGGCCGATCAGCTCCAACTCGTGGCCCTCGGCCAGGCCTGGGTGATCGGTCGCGTCGTAGGTGACGAGGTCCATCGAGACACGGCCTATCAGGGGCAGGCGGGCGCCGTCAAAGGCGGCGGCCGCGGTGTTGGACAATGTGCGGTGGTAGCCGTCGGCGTAGCCGGCCGAGACGGTGGCGACGCGCGTGGGGCGCCGGGCCGTCCAGATGCCGTTATAGCCCACCGGTTCGCCCGGGGCCACGTCGCGCAGCTGCAGCACCGGGGCGGTCAGCCGCAGCGTCGGGCGCATCGGGTTGCGCCCCGCCTCCGGCACGGGATCGATGCCGTACAGCGCCGCGCCGGGGCGGGCCAGGTCGGAGCGGAACTGCGGCCCCAGGAACGTGCCGGACGAGTTGGCGATGCTGCGCGGCGCGGGCGGCAGCCGGTCGCAGGCGGCGTGGAAGCGGGCGGCCTGCTCGGCGTTGCGCGGGTCGCCGGGGTGCTCGGCATCGGACAGGTGCGTCATCATGAACAGCACCTCGACGCCGTCGAGCAGGCCGGGCTGGGCGGCCAGCCGGGCAAGCTCGCCGCCGGACAGGCCCAGGCGGTTCATTCCGGTATCGATGTGGATCAGCGCCGGCAGGCTCCGGCCCAGGTGGCGGGCCTGAGCCGCCCAGGCGGCAATGCCGCCCAGCGTGCCCAGCACCGGCACGAGGTTCTGGGCGACGTACAGGCCCGCCAGCTCGGGATATAGCCCGTTCAGGATGGCCAACATCGCGCTGCCCACGTGCGGGCGCAGGGCCAGCCCCTCCTCCGGATAGGCGACGAAGAAGTGGCGGGCGCCTTCGCGGTGCAGGCGGGCGCCGACCCGTGCGGCCCCCAGGCCGTAGGCATCGGCCTTCACCACGGCGGCCGTGGGACCGCCGTGCTGGGCCACGAGAAGGCGCCAGTTGGCGGCAATGGCGTCCAGATCGACTGTCAGCGTCGTCATCGCTGGCGCCGGTCAGGCCGCCTCCAGCGCCGCCTCGATCCTGGGCCCGATGCTTTCGGGCCGGGCGGTGGGCGGAAAGCGATGGAGCACCTCGCCCGTCCGCGACAAGAGGAATTTGGTGAAATTCCACTTGATGGCGCCGACGAGGAAGCCGGATTTCTGCTCCTTCAGCCAGGTCCACAGGGGATGCGCGCCGGCGCCGTTCACCTCCACCTTGCTGAACATGGGGAAGCTCACGTCGTAACGGGTGGTGCAAAAATTGGCGATCTCGGCGGCGTCGCCCGGCTCCTGGTGGCCGAACTGGTCGCAGGGAAAGCCCAGCACGGAGAAGCCCTGCGGGCCATACCGGCGCTGCAACGCCTCCAGCCCCTCATACTGCGGCGTAAACCCGCATTTGCTGGCGGTGTTGACGACCAGCAGCACCTGCCCGCGAAACCGGTCCAGGCCCGTTTCGGCACCGTCCAGCGTGCGGGCGGAAAAACTGTAGATGTCGGGCATGGATGGCCTTTGCGGGTTCGCGGCAAAGCCTAGCCGGTCCGGCGCGGCCCAGGAACCCCGCAGGCGGCGCGCACGCCCTAGCGGAACCCGGGCAGGGTGCGCACCACGCTCGGCCCGCAGGCATCGAGGGCCACGCCGATCAATGCCTGATAATAGGTCTTCCACGCGCCACCGGCCTCGAACGGGCTGGCCGGACGCTTGCCGATAACGGTATCAAGCGCAGCTTTGGCACGTTTTTGGGACGGATCGGGCCGGCTTGTTATGTTTTGTTCGATCAGGCTGCTGACCTGCATTTCGAAATGCGGATCGGCAAGCGCCACACCGACATTGTCATACTGAAATTTCGCCCGCAGTGCCGTCCACCGGCCGTCGACTTTCTGGATCGCTGCATCCCGCGCCAGGACGTAAAGGTAGTCGCCGCCGAACGGGCTATCCTGGATGTTGAACAGCTTGCTGCGCAGCAGAACCAGTACTGACGCCCCCACGACAAAGCCGCGGTATGGGTCCGTCGCCCGAAGCGTGAGCACCGTGCCGAAAACGCTGTCTGCGTGCTGCCCGGAGATGCGGCAGGCGAGCGCCGCAATGCCGCCGCAAGCCAGCGCCAAGCCTATGACGAAGGGGTTGGAGGCGAACGTCTCCGGAACCCGGCCGACGCGTGCTGCAAGAGTGCCGAAACAGTCAAAATATGCGGTGAGGCCGCCCACGACAAAGGCAAGGCTGTCACTCAGGGCCGAGAGCCAGGGCGACCCGCCCAACACCGTCACCTGGCGAGCGACCTTCGGAGCCCAGCCCTGGTCAGATGCACCTGCCGATCGTCATCGGGCACGTTTTCCGGGCTCGGCAGGGGTCCCTGAACCTCGATCAAGCCGCTATCCTGCAGCCCGGTCATTTCGTTCAACAACTGTGCCGCCGATCCGGGCGAACGCAGGCTGAGTTCGTTGACCGGCAACGAGCCGCTCATCTTGAGGATGTCTAGGACGGTCATCGTATGGACCCTGAAGCTCGGTGACTACCATAGGCTTTGGGAAGAAGGATTTCCACTGGCCCTGTCAGGCGGCGGCCACCTTGTTGGCGCGTACTGCGCCTCGTGCGCCCAGCGGCTTTTCCGGTCCCACCGTGCTGTCGCGCGCGGTCTGATGCTCCAGTTCCGCGTTCAGCTCCGCGCCGACCAGCACGATGATGGTTGAGATCCAGATCCAGGTCATGAAGCCCACAGCCGCGCCCAGCGATCCGTAGGTCTTGTTGTAGTTGCCGAAATTGGCGGCGTACCAGGAAAAGGCGAGCGAGCCCAACAGCCAGAGCAGGCCGGCGGCCGTGCTGCCCCAGCTGACCCAGCGCCACTTGGCCTTCGCCCGGCTTGGCCCGTAGCGGTAGATCAAGGCCAAGAACAGCATGATCCCGGCCAGCAGCACCGGCCAGCGTCCCACGGACAGCAGCACGTCGCCCGCCACGCCCAGGCCTACGAAGTGCAGCACGGCCGGGACCACGACCACGGCGGCGAGCGCCAGGATGACAAAGGCCAGCGCGCCCAGCGTGAAGGCGAGCGACAGCCAGGTGAGGTGGAAGAAGCTGCGCGTCTCCTTCTCCTCGTACACCGCGTTCAGCGCGTCGAACAGCGACTTCACGCCGGCATTGGCGCTCCACAGCGAGGTGAGCAGGCCCACGATGGCGCCCAGGCCCAGGCCTTGCTTGGGGGCGGAGATCAGCGCGCGCACCTGGTCGCCGATGATCTGCATGCCGCCGCCCGGCACCACGCCGTTCAGGGCGCTCAGATGCTTGCCGATCGATGCGGGGTCGGCAATCAGCCCGTAGATCGAGATAAGCGCCGCCAGCGCCGGGAAGATGGCGAGCAGCGAGTAGTAGGTAACAGAGGCGGCTTCGGCCAGCACGCGGTCCTCGCCGATGGAGGTCCACAGGCGCTTAGCCACCTGCTTCCACCCGCGCATCGGTATCTCGCTGGGGCGGTCGGCAAGGAGGCCGGCTGCCACGGCCTGCGGG
>CAXUGD010000163.1:0-6999 GCA_964250355.1 uncultured Acetobacteraceae bacterium
CCGCGCAGCGGCTTTCCGCCGAGCGCCAGGCCGCCGCCGCCAGGCTGGAGGCGGCGGTAAACGCCGAGCTTCCGCCCCTGCGGCTGGAGCGGGCGCGCGCCTATGTCAGCGTGCCCCAGCTGGAGGAGGAGGCGTGGGGCCCGGCCGGCGCCGACGAGGTGCGGTTCCTGATCGCCACCAACCCCGGCCAGCCGCCCGGCCCGCTGGGCCGCGTCGCCTCCGGCGGCGAGCTGTCGCGCCTGATGCTGGCGCTGAAGGTGGTGCTGGTGGCCGGTTCGGCCGTGCCCACCCTGGTGTTCGACGAGGTGGATAGCGGAATCGGCGGGGCTACAGCTGCGGCCGTGGGCGACCGGGTGGCGCGCGTGGCCGACGGCGTCCAGGTGCTGGTAGTGACGCATTCGCCCCAGGTGGCCGCCCGCGGTGCGGCGCACCTGCGCGTCAGCAAGTCGGTGCAGGGGGGCCGCACGGAGACGGAGGTGCACAGGCTGCGCCCGGACGAGCGCCGCGAGGAGATCGCCCGCATGCTGGCCGGCGAGGTTATCACGCCGGCCGCCCGTGCGGCCGCCGACAGCCTGTTGCAAGCCTCCTAGCGTGGGCAGGCGGAGCGCCACCCACGGACCCGCGGCGCCGCCGGACGGCCCGGAGGAGGAGCGTGCTCGCCTGGCCGCCGAGCTCGCCCGCCACGACCGGGCCTACTACATCGACGACGCGCCGCTGATCACCGACGCGGAGTACGACGCGCTGCGCCGCCGCTACGCCGCGCTGGCCCCCGGCCCGGCCGCCGAAGGCGTGGCCGCCCGCGTTGGCGCCCCGCCCTCGCCGGCGTTCGGCAAGGTTCGCCACCGCGTGCCCATGCTGTCGCTGGGCAACGCCTTTTCGGCGGCGGACTTTGCGGACTTCGTCGCCCGCATGCGCCGCTTCTTGGGATTGGCCGCCGAGACGCCGCTCGCCATGGTGGGCGAGCCCAAGATCGACGGGCTCTCCATCTCGCTCACCTACGAGGACGGCCGCTTCGTGCGCGGCGCCACCCGCGGCGACGGGGTGGAGGGCGAGGACGTGACGGCCAACCTGCGCACGCTGCGCAGCCTGCCGCACACCCTGCACGGCCCGGCCCCGGCGCTGATCGAGATACGCGGCGAGGTGTTCATCGAAAAGGCCGACTTCCTGGCGCTCAACGAGGCCCAGGCCGTTGCCGGCCACCGCACCTTCGCCAACCCGCGCAACGCGGCGGCCGGCAGCCTGCGCCAGCTCGACGTGTCGGTCACCGCCAGCCGCCCGCTCGCCCTGTTCGCCTACGCCATGGGCGAGGCGTCCGAACCGGTTGCCGACACGCACTGGGCCTACCTGCAACGCCTGCTGGGCTGGGGTTTCACGGTGAACCCGCTCTCCGAACGCCTGGCCGATGCGGAGGCGGCGCAGGCGTTCTACGACCGCATCGGCCAGGCGCGGGCGAGCCTCGCGTACGACATCGACGGCGTGGTGTTCAAGATCGACGACCTGGCGCGGCAGCGCCGCCTGGGGTTCGCGGGCCGTGAACCGCGCTGGGCGATCGCGCAAAAATTCGCCGCCGAACGTGCCACCACCGCCTTGGAGGACATACGCATCCAGGTGGGACGCACCGGCGCGCTCACGCCCGTGGCCTGGCTGGCACCCGTCAACATCGGCGGCGTGCTCGTCACCCGCGCCACGCTGCACAACGAGGACGAGATCGCGCGGCTGGACGCCCGCGTGGGCGACACGGTCTGCCTGCAGCGCGCCGGCGACGTGATCCCGCAAATCGTCTCCGTGCTGGCGGACCGCCGTCCTGCGGAGGCCCGGCCCTACGAGCCGCCCACCCACTGCCCCGCCTGCGGCAGCCTGGCCGTGCGCCCGCCGGGCGAGGTGGTGCGGCGCTGCACCGGCGGCCTGGTCTGCCCCGCCCAGACCGTGGAGCGCCTGATCCACTTCTGCTCCCGACGCGCGTTGGACATCGAGGGCATGGGCGAGAAGACGATCGTGGAGTTCCACCGCGACGGGCTGATCGCCGGCCCCGCCGACATTTTTAGGCTGCACACGCACGAAGCCGCCATAGCTCAACGCGAAGGCTGGGGTGCGCTGTCCGCCCGCAACCTGGTTGCCGCGATCGAGCAGCGCCGCACGGTGCCGCTCGCCCGCTTCATTTTCGCCCTCGGCATCCGCCGCATCGGCGAGAACAACGCTAAGCTGCTGGCCCGCCACTACGGCAGTCTTGCGAACTGGCGCGCGCAGATGACCGAGGCGACCACGACAGGGTCGGAAGCGCGGACGGCGCTGGGCAGCATCATCGGCGTGGGCGAGGCGGTGGCCGGCGAGCTGACTGAGTTCTTCGCGGAGGCGCGCAACCGCGATGTGCTGGACGAGCTGGCGGCGCTGCTGACGGTCGAGGATGCGGGCGCCAGCACGGGCGGCGGGGCGCTGTCGGGCAAGGTTGTGGTCTTTACCGGAACGCTAAAGACCATGACGCGGCCGGAAGCCAAGGCGCGCGCCGAGGCGCTGGGCGCACGGGTGACCGACACCGTGTCGAAGAAGACGGACCTGGTGATCCTGGGCGAGGAGGCCGGATCAAAGGCCAGGCGCGCCGCAGAACTCGGCGTGCGCACCGTGACGGAGACGGAGTGGGCCGAGCTGGCCGGACACACGGCCCTGCCCGACCCTTCGTAGCAGCCGTTCGGCTAAGGCACCTCGGACTCATATCGGGCGCCGATCACGGTGCGCTCGGCTCCAGCGCAATCGGCAGGCGGCGGCGGTGAAACAGCGCCCGCAGCTCGCGCCGGGCGGGCCGTTCGACGAAGCGATGTGCCAGCGCTGCCAGCAACACGGTCCACACCGCTATCAGCACCAGCGAAACGGTCCAGGCATGCGGCAGCCGGAACGCTTTCAGGCTGGGAAACATGAACGGCATGACGGTCAAGGCCGGCCAGTGCAGCAGGTAGATGGCATAGGACCATTCCCCAGCCCGGTACGGCCAGGCCGACGCCAGCGCGCGGGCCAGCGGCGCCCCCTCGGCGCAAAGGTGCAGGATCAGCACGGGGAACAGGGCCACGATCCAAAGGTCGCTGCCGGGGACGAACCAGAGCGTGCCCAAGGCCGCCGCCAGCAGCACGCTCACGCTCCAGTGCCGCAGGGAGGCAAGCGCGCCGGCCGCATGGGCGCGCCACACCACCATGCCGATGCTGAACCCCGCTACGCAGCGCAGCAACGGCCACAGCGTTTCCCCGCCCGACACGTCCAGCGGCCCATGCCGTTCCAGCGCATGCAGCCAGCCGAAGGGCACGGCAGAGACCGCATACAGGGACGCGGCCGATGCACCCAGCAGCAGCAGCGCCGCGCGGCGCGACCTGAACAGCGCCCGCCCTGCCAGCAGCGGGAACAGCAGGTAGGCCGCCGCCTCCGTGCTGATCGACCAGCCGGGCAGGACGAGCTTTTCCGAGCAGCTGTCGCAGAGCAGGCCGCTGCCCAGGTTCTGCACCAGCAGCAGGTTGGTCAGCAGCGCCTGCACGGGATGCGAGGGGTAGGCCTGCGCTGTCGCCTCCACCAGCACCAGCATGGCCAGGGTGACGAGCGCGTAGAGCGGATAGACGCGCGCCACCCTGGCCTCCAGGAAATGGAGCGTGCGGCGCCAGTCCGGTCCGCCGGAAAAGGCCTGTCCGTAGGTGCGCGCCATAACGAAGCCCGACAGGATGAAGAACAGGTCGACCATCAGGTAGCCCGGCCCGAGCGTGCTGGGGCCGCGCGGCGCGAGGGACGCCAGGTTGCGGTAGTGGTAGGCCATGACCACCACGGCCGCCGCGCCGCGCAGCCCTGTCAGCGACCTGATCTCGCCCGCCCTCTTGATGGCTCCCGACATGGTCAACCCGTTCAGCAGAGCATCCGCCCGATAAAAATACCGCCCCCCGGCGGAACCCGATAATGCTCACGGGTTCGTAACAGGCAGAACGCCCTGACCACAACGGCGTTTGCAACGCGGGTGCCCTCCGGGGCACGCCCTTCCCGTGGAGACGTCACATGAGCATGAACGTCAGCGACTTCGTATGGCAACGTCTCGGCGAATGGGGGATCAAGCGCGTCTATGGTTATCCCGGCGACGGCGTAGGCGGGCTGGACGAGGCGCTGGAGCGTGCGCGCGACAGTATGCAGTACGTGCAGGTGCGCCACGAGGAGATGGCCGCCTTCATGGCCGCGGCGCACGCCAAGTTCACCGGCGAGGTCGGGCTGTGCTATGCCACCTCCGGCCCCGGCGCGATCCACCTGCTGAACGGGCTATACGACGCCAAGATGGACCATGTCCCGGTGGTGGCCATCGTGGGGCAGCAGGCGCGCACGGCGATCGGCGCGCACTACCAGCAGGAAGTTGACCTGCAGACGCTGTTCAAGGACGTGGCCAGCGAGTACGTGGCCACCGCCTCGGTGCCCGAGCAGATACGCCACCTGATCGACCGCGCGGTGCGCATCGCCGCCGCCACGCGCAGCGTCACTGCCGTCATCATTCCCAACGACCTGCAGGGCCTGGCCTACAAGGACCCGCCGATGGCCCATGGCGCCACCCATACCGGCATCGGCTATGCGGGGCCCGCGAAGATGCCGGACGAGGCGGTGCTGCGCCAGGCGGCCGACGTGCTGAACGCCGGCAAGAAGGTGGCGGTGCTGGTGGGCGCCGGCGCACTGCAGGCGTCCGACGAGGTGGCCGCGGTCGCCGAGCGCCTGCAGGCCGGCTGTGCCAAGGCGCTGCTGGGCAAGGCGGTGCTGCCGGACGACCTGCCGTGGGTGACGGGCGGCATCGGGTTGCTCGGCACCACGCCATCGTGGAACATGATGCAGGATTGCGACACGCTGCTGGTGGTGGGCTCGTCGTTCCCGTACAGCGAGTTCCTGCCCAAGCCCGGCAGCGCCCGCGGCGTGCAGATCGACCTGGATCCCACCCGGCTCAGCCTGCGCTACCCGATGGAGGTGAGCATGGCCGGCGACAGCGCGGTGGCGTTGCGCGCTCTGTTGCCGATGCTGGAGCAGAAGGCGCCGGGCAGCTGGCGCGAGGGCATCGCCCGCGACGTGGCCAAGTGGTGGAGCCTGCTGGAGGACCGGGCCATGCTCTCCGCCAGCCCGATCAATCCGCAACGCGTATTCTGGGAATGCTCCAAGCGGCTGCCGGACAACGTTATCATGACCGGCGACAGCGGCTCCGTCGCCAACTGGTATGGCCGCGACATCAAGATGCGGCGCGGCATGATGGGGTCGCTGTCGGGCAGCCTGGCCTCGCTGGGGGCCGCGACGCCCTATGCGGTTGCCGCCAAGATGGCGTTCCCCGAGCGTGTGGTGCTGGGCTTCATCGGTGACGGCGCCATGCAGATGAACGGCCTGAACGAGATGATCACGGTCGCCAAATACTGGAAGGACTGGTCGGATCCCCGATTCATCATGATGGTGCTCAACAACCAGGACCTGAACCAGGTTACCTGGGAGGAGCGGGTGCAGCTGGGCGCCGGCAAGACGGAATCGACGCAGGCGATCCCGGATTTCGCCTATCACAGCTATGCCGAACTGCTGGGGCTGAAAGGCATCCTGGTGCGCGACCCCGAGCAGCTGGGCGCCGCCTGGGACGAGGCGTTCAGCGCCGACCGCCCGGTGATCATGAACATCTACGCCGACCCCAACGTGCCGCCGCTGCCGCCGCACATCACTTTCAAGGACGCCAGGAACTTCCTGTCCATGATGATGTCGGAGCCCGAGCTGGGCAGCGTGGTGAAGAACAGCGTCAAGCAGGTCCTGGCCGGCGTGCTGCCTGCCGAGAGCTGACGGTGGCCGACGCCCTGCCGGTTCGCGACGTGCGGGCGCAGGCCTACACGATCCCCGCCGATGCGCCCGAAGCGGACGGAACCATCGCCTGGGACAAGACGACCGTCGTTGTAGTGTCGCTGGCCGCAGGCGGCGCGCACGGCCTGGGCTACAGCTACACGGCACCGGCCGCCGCCGCTGTCGTGACGGACACGCTGGCGGCCATAGCAGAGGGTTGCGATGCGACCGACCCGCCCCGGGCGTGGCTTGCCATGCAGCGCGCCGTGCGCAACATGGGGCTGGACGGGGTATGCGCGGCCGCCATCTCGGCAGTGGACACGGCGCTGTGGGACCTGAAGGCCAAGCTGCTGGGGCTGCCGTTGGCAGCACTTCTCGGCCGCACCCGCGACGCGGTGGACATCTACGGCAGCGGCGGCTTCACCAGCTACAGCGACCGGCAGCTGCAATCGCAGCTCTCCGCCTGGGTCGGGCGGGATGGCTGCCGCGCGGTGAAGATGAAGGTGGGCACGCATCCCGAGCGCGACGCGGCCCGGGTGGCCGTTGCCAGGGCGGCGGTCGGCGACGCCGCGCTGTTCGTGGACGCCAACGGCGCCTACACGGCAAAGCAGGCCATCCGCCTGGCGCGGCAGTTCGCGGGCGAGGCCGACGTGCGCTGGTTCGAGGAACCCGTCTCGTCGGACGACCTGGAGGGCCTGCGCCTGGTGCGCGAGCAGGCGCCGATGGACGTGGCCGCCGGCGAATATGGCTACAACCCGGGCTATGTCCGCCGCATGTTGGCCTCCGGCGCGGTGGACGTGCAGCAGGCCGATGCCACGCGGTGCGGCGGCGTCACAGGCTTCATGCAGGCGGCCGCGCTGTGCTTCGCATTCGAGACGGACCTGTCCGCGCATTGCGCGCCCGCGCTGCACTGCCATCTCGGCTGTGCTGCCCCGCGGCTGCGCAACCTCGAATGGTTCCACGACCACGCCCGGATCGAGGCGATGCTGTTCGACGGCGCGCCCGTGCCGCGCGATGGGCAGATCGCGCCTGATTGGGGGCAGCCGGGCCTGGGCCTGAGCTTCAGGGCGGTCGATGCCGAGCGCTGGAGAGTATGATGGCCGAACGCGACCACCTGGCCCTGGCGACCTCCGGCGCGGCCCTACTGGGCCTGACCGCCCTGGCGCTGACCGGCATCGGGGGGCGGCGCCAGGG
>CAXUGD010000164.1:0-6972 GCA_964250355.1 uncultured Acetobacteraceae bacterium
CCACGAGGGCCGCATCGCCGGCACGATGGCCATGCGTGCCGTTCAGCGCGGCAAACCCGTCGAGGTCGAACAGCAGCAATGCCACCCTGTCTCCAGCCAACAGGCGCCCGGCCAGCGCCTCCGTAAAACGCTGCCGGTTGGCGAGCCCGGTCAGCGGGTCCCGGTGCGTGTCGCGAAACCGCTGCAGGTCGGCACGCTGCGCCGGCACCGCCGCACGGCGCCGCAGCAACCACGCCATGCCGGCCAGGAAGGTGCCGGCCAGCACCACGGGCAGCCCGGTCGGCAGGCAGGCAAAGGCGGCCAGTAGGCTTGTCACCAAAACTTACCCTGTTACGAGCCCCTGCTCGGAGCGATGCAGAACTGTCGGGCCCAGCCTAACGGCCAGGTCTTGCCGAAAGCTGAATCGTGGTGCCATGCGGCAGCTTCTCAGTTTAGCTTATTGGAGAAATCTACTTTCCAGGCTTGATCCATTTTGCGAAGATATCGATCAAGTCTCCTCCACCGTAGCGCACTAAGATGGCAACACCGAGCAGTGTAACCGACCAAGCTACAGCGGCTGCGTAGCCTTGCCAAAAGCCCCGAAACCAAGCTCTCAGGCTGCGTTCGGCCGACGACTCGTGTGTTGCTGGAGCAGCAAATAACACGGCAAATTGCGTAAGCATGGTATTGGCCGTCTCCCGAAACCCGGCCATCTGTGCGGAGGTGAAGTTGTCTGCCGCGGCTAGTTGAGTATTGCTGAAGCTTACGCCGTGTTTCGACTCGGCGTAGTCATGCTTGGAAAGCACAAGCACTCCGAGAGCAAGCGTTTGCAGAAGGTTGTCATAAGGGAGGCTGGATTCTTTGACGACGGTAGCGACCTGGTCACGCTCTCCGAGCAACCGTTGCCTCCATCATATGATTCTCTATACCTTCCTTTAAAAGCTCCCTCAGCCTTGGAGACTGAAGGGTTTTGTCTAAATAGACAGACAATGCCGTGGGCGTTGCGGACTCTTTTCGCTCAGAGAGAACGGAAGCCGCAACCCTCTTTTGTAGTCGCACCGATGTTCTAGTAAGGGGCATACGTCCTCCTTGGTGCCGCTTCGCTGGCATGCAACGCCAAGACAGCAAAGTTTGCCAGTATATAAGTAAGAAATTAACAAAAAACTGCATGGCTGGCCGTACACAGCCAGCTTCAACCTAAGTCGCAGCCCTTCACGTGGCAAGGCTCGGCCGACGCCGTGCAGAACGCCGTCGAGCATCTCGGCGACCGTGCCTATGACGGGTTGCGCGCGCTGGCCATCGCCTGTTTCGCCGCGTTCTTTGTGCTCTCGGTCATCGCCGCCGGCCGGGGCCTGCCCACGCGCTGGCTGCTGATCGTGGTAACCCTGCTGTTCCTGCTGCTGGTGTGGCACGAGGGGCCGGAGGCAACGGGGCATTGGGCGATGGCTTTCCTGCTGGCCGCCGCCGGTGCCGCCAGCATGACGCGCCGCCTTTCCGATCCGCGCGCATAGGCAAAAGAAGTAAGGCTTTTTTTCGAGAAAAAGAAGCAAAAAGCTTTTTCAGTGCTGTCGCGGTGCTTGACCCCAAAGTACACCAAAAGAAACAAAGTTTTTTGGTCCTTTTTTTAAAAAAGGACTGCTTACCCTCCCCGCCGACCCGCGAAAAACACGCGCAACAGGGCCGCGCTCTCGCTCTCGCGCACGCCGCCCACCACCTCCGGCACGTGCAGGCAGCCGGGGGCCGCGAATACGCGCGCGCCGTGCTCCACCCCGCCACCCTTGGGGTCGTACGCGCCGAACACCAGCCGGCGCGGGCGGAAGTGCACGGCCGCCGCCGCACACATGGCACAGGGCTCCAGGCTCACCCACAGGGTGCAGCCGGTCAGCCGCGTGTGGCCCAGGTGGCGGGCCGCCGCCCGCATGGCCAGCAGCTCCGCATGGGCCGAAGCGTCGTGCCTGGCCTCCGTTTCATTGCCCGCCTGCGCCAGCACGGTGCCGTCCGGGCCGGTTACCACGGCACCCACGGGCACCTCGCCCCGCTCGGCCGCCTGCCGCGCCTGGGCCAGCGCACGCTCCATCGACATTCTTTTGCCCTGTCCAGAACCGCCCGGCCAAAGTACACGCCGGGCATGGCAAAACGCGACAAACCCCTGATCGGCATCACGCTCGATTCCGAGCAGCCGGGCGGCTACTCCGCCTACCCCTGGTATGCGCTGCGCACCAACTATGCCGGGGCCGTGGCGGGCGCCGGCGGCGTGCCGGTCGCATTGCCCCACGATCCCACGCTGGCGGCCGACATGCTGGATGCGGTGGACGCGCTGGTGCTGACGGGCGGCGCCTTCGACGTGGACCCCGCGCTGTACGGCGAAGCCGGCGCCCATGCGAGCGTCGTCCTTAAGCAGGGCCGGACGGAGGCCGAGGGTGCGCTGCTCCGCGGCGCCCTGGCCCGAAACATGCCCGTGCTGGGCATCTGCGGCGGCGAGCAACTGCTGGCGGTGGCGCTGGGCGGCACGCTGATCCAGCACATCCCCGACGCGCTGCCCGACGCGCTGCAGCACGAGCAGGCCAACCCGCGCCACGAACCCGGCCACCCGGTCGCCATCACCCCCGGCACGCTGCTGCACCGCATCGTGGGGTCCGCCTCCATGCGGGTGAACACGTCGCACCACCAGGCCGTGCGCGCGCCCGGCCCGGCCGCGCGGATCAACGCCACTGCGCCGGACGGGGTGATCGAGGGGATCGAAGACCCGGCGCGCCGCTTCTGCCTGGGCGTGCAGTGGCACCCCGAGTTCCTGATCGATCCCGGCGACGAGCTGATCTTCCGCGCCCTGGTCGAGGCCGCCCGCCCTGCACCCAACCCCACCCCCCCCCCGCGCCGGCGCGGGAGGGCGACCGGATCGCCAAGTGGCTTGCCCGCGCCGGGGTCGCCAGCCGCCGCGATGCCGAACGCATGATCGCCGAAGGCCGGGTCAGCCTGAACGGCGCGCCCGTCACCCACCCCGCGACCTTCGTGGGCCCCGGCGACATCGTGCAGGCGGCGGGCCGGGTGGTCGATGCGCCGGGGCGCGCCCGGCTGTGGCGCTATCACAAGCCCGACGGTCTGGTGACCACCCACAAGGACCCCGAAGGCCGTCCCACCGTGTTTCAGAAAATGCCGGAGACGATGCCCCGCGTGGTCAGCGTGGGCCGCCTGGACCTCAACAGCGAGGGGCTGCTGCTGCTGACGAATGACGGGGCACTCGCCCGCCAGCTCGAACTGCCCTCCAACGGCTGGATTCGGCGCTACCGGGTGCGCGTGCATGGCGAGATCGAGCCGGAGGCGCTGACCGCCCTGTCGCGCGGCGTGACGGTGGAAGGCACGCGCTACACGGGGATCGAGGCCGGGCTGGACAGCCGCAAGGGTAGCAATGCCTGGCTGACCGTCTCCCTGCGCGAGGGGCGCAACCGCGAAATCCGCCGCGTGATGCAGCACCTCCAACTGTCGGTGACCCGGCTGATCCGTATCGCCTACGGCCCGTTCCAGCTGGGGAACCTCGAGCGCGGGGGGATTGCCGAGGTGCCGTCCAAGGTGCTGCGCGAGCAGCTTCCCGGCTGGGGGCCGGCGCCCTGACTCCCGGGCCGCTCCGCTGCGCATCATAGCGGGCGCCTGGCGCGGCAGGCGGCTGCTGGCTCCGGCGGGGCTGGCCACACGGCCGACCGCGGAGCGCATGCGCCAGGCGGTGTTCGACATGCTGATGCACGCCCCCTGGGGCGGGCGGGCGCTGCTGGAAGGCGCCTCCGTGCTCGACGCGTTCGCCGGCAGCGGGGCGCTGGGGTTGGAGGCGCTTTCGCGCGGCGCCGCGCAGGCGACGTTCCTGGAGCAGGATGGCCGGGCTGTGGCGGTTCTGCGCGCCAACGTGGTCGCGTGCGGCGCGCTGCCGCAGGCGCGGATCGTTCAGGGGGACGCGCTCCAACCGCCGCGGGGATGCTGCCAAAGGCTGGTTTTCCTCGACCCGCCCTATGGTTACGGACTGGTGCCGCGCGCGCAAGAGGTGTTGCGCGGCGCGGGCTGGATCGCCCCTGGCACGATTGTCATTGCTGAAAGCGGACGGCTTGAACAGGAGGTGCAACTTGGTGTTATGCTCGCGCAAAGAGTGCATGGAGTAGCCAGAGTGAACGTATGGCGGGAGTCCTGATGGGTTTCATGTCTGAAACCATCCTGCACCAGCGCTCGATTGCAACGCTGGCAGTGCCGGCGCACGCGACCGGCAGCTACCCCGTCCAGCACGTGCACTCCTTGGGCCCGGCCAGGATCGCCGTCCCGCCGCTGCCCACGGGGGGGCATTTCTTCGACCTGTGGCCGGTGCGCGAGCTGCCGGAGCAGGGGCGGTGGGCGGCCTCACATTACGACAGCTTCGCGCCGCCGCTGTTTGTGTTGCACGACGTGACCGTGCACTCGTCGGCCGGCATCCTGGCCATCGGCGACGCGGTGATCGGCGAATCGCTGGCCAACACGGCGCCGCAGCTCCACGCCTACCGCGCGCTGGTCAAGGGTATCGCCATCCAGCCCTCCAGCGTGAGGCGGCTGCCCGGCTCGCACGTCACCGTTCTGGCGGGCGGCGAGGGCGACTACCGGCACGCGCTGCTTGACGGGCTGGCGCGTCTATCAGCGGTGCCGGATTCCTACCTGGCGGCGTGTGCCGGCCTGCTGATCCCGCGCGGCAGTGCAGTGCAGGCCGAGCTGCTCGGGCTGTTCGACCTGCTGCCCAGCCTGGCCGTCCGCGAGGTTGACCGGGGCGAGACGTTGCGGGTGGAAACCCTGGTGTTCCCGCTTTCGGTGTGCGGGGAGTCGGCTTACCACCCCTGCGTTTCCGACTTCTTCCGCCGCCTGTCGGCCAACGTCTCACCCTCGCCCGTGCGCCTGCCCCGCCGCTTCTATATCGACCGCCGCGGCACCGGCATCCGGCCGTTGCGCAACGAGGGAGAGCTTATCGCGGCCCTGGTGCAGTCGGGTTTCGAGCCGGTGCGGTTGGAAACGCTGACGTTGTCCGAGCAGATACGGCTGTTCCGGCAGGCCGAAGCCATCGTGGCGCCGCATTGCTCGGCGCTGACCAACCTGGGCTTTGCACGGCCCGGCTGCCTGGTGGTGGAACTGCTGATGGATGCTTTCGTGGACTGGAGCTACCGCAACCTCGCGGCGCTGACCGGGCTGCGCTACGACTGCGTGCTGGGTCGGGCGCGCCGCCCATGGGCCGACCTGACCATCGGCTTCCACCGCACGCCGTGGGAGATTTCGGTGCACCACGTGATCGCCGCGGTCGCCCACTCGCTTGGCACGTCGGCGGCCAAGGCGGCGTGAAAGGCTATTGATACGAAATCAAACTAATGTCTTCTCCTCCGGTCCACGGCGCTCCTGCCTGGACATCTGGAGGGAGAGAACGATGCCGACCAGCATCGCGATCGAGGTCCGGATCGGAGGATGGCGGCTCAGTTTGAGGCTGAGCCGCCGGTAGTCCTCTGTCCCGGAGGGCGGGCCGCGCGAGCGGCTCGCCTTTCGACAAGGTAGGAGCGCCGCGGGCACACCGCAACCAAAAACTCGTTACGGCGGCATCAAGTTCTTTTGCCGGTAGCGGCACCATCGGTCGGCCACGCAATGCCAGCATTCCGGCACACGGGCACGGCAGACATAGCGGCCGTGCAGGATCAGCCAGTGGTGGGCCGGGCGCAGCAGCTCGGGCGGGATGCGGCGCACCAGCCCGTCCTCCACCTCGCGCGGGGTCTTGCCGGGGGACAGGCCGGTGCGGTTGCCCAGGCGGAAGATGTGGGTGTCCACCGCCATCGTCGCCTGGCCGAACACCACGTTCAGCACCACGTTGGCCGTCTTGCGGCCCACGCCGGGCAGCGCCTCCAACGCCGCGCGGTCCGGCGGCACCTGCCCGCCATGCTCCCGCAGCAGCGCTTCGGACAGGGCGACCACGTTGCGGGCCTTGCCCTGCCACAGGCCGATGGAGCGTATCAGCCGGCCCACGCCGTCCGCGCCGAGTCGTACCATGGCCGCCGGGTCCGGCGCCGCCGCAAACAGCGCGGGCGTCGCCTTGTTGACCGACGCGTCCGTGGCCTGGGCCGAGAGCACCACGGCGACCAGCAGCGTGTAGGCGTCGGTAAAGGCAAGCTCCGTCTCAGCATCCGGCCGCGCCTGCGCCAGCGCTTCGATGAAACCGCGCACCTGGGCGCGGGTCATGCGTGGGGCAGGTGCCGGCGTGACGGCTTGCATGGGCGAGCGGCCTTCCTGTTCAAAGCGGCGAGTGACGGGTTCAACGCCGGCCGGGCATCCTAGATAGGGAGTCATGACCGACAGCGCGGCAGACGAGGTGGTGTTCGAGGCGGAGGTGACGCCGCATCGCAGCCTGTCGCCGCGCGGGCTGCGCCGGGTGATCGGTGCGGTGTGCGCGGTCAGCCTCCTGACCACAAGCGTGTTCTGGTACCTCGGCGCCTGGCCGATCGCCGGCTTCAACGGCGGCGAGATCGCGCTGGCCATGGTGCTGCTGCGCGTTCACGCGCGATCGAACCGGCAGCGCGAGCTTCTGCTCCTGTCCGGGCAGGAGTTTCGCGTGCTGCGGACCGACGCGCAGGGGCGCGCCAGCGAGCACAGCCTGCCGCCGTTCTGGCTCAACGTGACGCTTCAGGAACGCCCCGGCCGTGTGCCCGGGCTCTACCTTACCGCCCGCGGCCAGCAGCTGGAGGTCGCCGCGGCCCTTGGCGAGCCGGAGAAGCGGGACCTGGCCCACGCCTTGTCGGCCGCCATCCATCGCCTGAAAAACCCGGTGTTCGACAACCCTCAGCTCAGGGCCGAGCCGAGCTAAAGCAATCCCACGCAGACTGGAACTGTCGGAGTGAGACAATTACTGGTTGAGACAGAACGAGAGCGCGCTGACCGTTTACGGTCAGCTTAAACGCGCTCTAGCAGGCTGCTGAAGAAATCTGGATTCTGGCTCTGGTAGAGCACTCTCTTGGT
>CAXUGD010000165.1:0-6969 GCA_964250355.1 uncultured Acetobacteraceae bacterium
CCAGACGGCCTGGCAGGGCGGGCTGCAGCACCGGGGGTGCGGCTGCCTGCCAAACCGGCGCGCCGGCCACGTCCTCGTCCACGATGTGATGGATGGCCGAGGTGACGGGCGAGATCGGGTTGCCAGGCTGCACAAGCTGCGCCCCAGGCCCGCCCTGCAGTGCCCAGCCGCCATCCGCCTGCTGCGCCACGTCTTGCCAGCCCACCTCAACCACGCCGCCATCGGTGAAGGACTGCCCGGTCGTTTCCAGGTCGATGACGCGCACCCACAGCGCGCCGGGTTGCGGGTTCATGCCTGGTCTGGCGGCGGCACCAGGTCGCGAAAGTAGGGTTCCACCGTGCCCTGCAGCTTGATGGTCAGGGGCGCGCCCGTGCGGTCCGTGGTCTTGCCCACCGCCACGCGCACCCAGCCCTCGCTGACGCAGTACTCGTCCACGTTGGTCTTCTCCACGCCCTTGAACCGGATGCCCACGCCGCGCTCCAGCAGGGCCGCATCGTGGAACGGGCTTTTGGGGTTGGTGGCCAGGCGGTCGGGCGGGGTGTCGGTCATAGGTCAGGAGATACGGGGAGCGGGAGAGAAGGCCAAGGGGCGCCGTCGCGGGCGCGTGCCGTCACAGCGTGAGAAAGCTGTCGAGCCGGGTGGCCGGATTGTTCGCGGCCGATAGCGGGGTCGAAATCGGTCCAGATCAGGTCACCGGCCGATGGTACGTAGTCCGACGTCACTCCGCAACGACTTCGCGGCCCAGATCCGGTCCCCACTCATAGGCTCCGGCGTACTCGGCACGCCAAGCCTGCGCTGTACGGCCGGCGAACAGGCCGGCCAGCGTCACCGGCTCCGTCCGCCGGATCACCAACTCGCCATCCTGGCACACGATGTCCAAGCGCTCGCCGTCCCGCAGCCAGATCGCGTCCACAATTTTGTCCGGAAGACGAATCGCTAGGGTGCTGCCTCACTTGCCAACCAGGACCTGTGCCATCGAGCTCACCATGCGCATGTCCATGCGCCGGTTCACGCGGCTGACCAATGCCTTCTCAAAGAAGGCTGAGAACCACATGCACGCTCTGGCCCTCTACTTCACGTTTTACAATTTCGTTCGAATGCATAAGACGTTGCGTTGCACCCCCGCGATGGCGGCTGGCCTGACCGGCAAGCTATGGAGCATGGAAGACTTGGTGGCCCTGATCGACGCACAGGCTGAGCCGGCGAAGAAGCGGGGGCCTTATAAGCCGCGGGCGGCGAAGGCGGCGTAGCTCAACCCGTGATCGTCGTTCTGAAAACCTTCACCAGCCCGGACGGTCAGCAGCGTCTCCATGTCGTGAGGCGCGGCGATGGGGTGTTCTCTTACGTCCGCCAGTGGCGGATTGACCCGGAAAACAATCCGTATCTCGACTCGTCCTGGCCATCAGGCTTCAAACCTGAGGAAGGATGGACACCGCCAGGCACCTCGTCTGGTTTGTACGACAGCGCATCAACCGCCGAATGGGAAGCTTTGTGCAAAGTGGACTGGATGGCTCAGCGACCAGTTTCAAACTGAGACACTACCCGGCCGCGCTCGTGCTATCGCGCGCCTATGCAAGGTCCGACCTCCCGCAGCTTCACCTCCCAACGCCTGCGCCTGCACTATGCCGACTGGGGCAACGAGGACGCGCCGCCGCTGATCCTGGTGCATGGCGGCCGGGACCATTGCCGCAACTGGGACGACGTGGCGCGGCGCTTGGCGCCCGACTGGCATGTGATGGCGCCCGACCTGCGCGGCCATGGCGATAGCCAGTGGGCCGATGCCGGCGGCTACGGCATGACCGGGTTCCTCTACGACCTGCTGCAGCTCATGCACCAGCAGGCGCGCATCGGCGGCCAGGCAACGCCGGCAACCCTGGTGGCGCATTCGCTGGGCGGCAACATCGCCACCCGTGTGGCCGGCCTGTATCCCGAGCTGGTGCGCCGGCTGGTGTGCATCGAGGGGCTGGGGCCGTCGCCGAAGATGGAGGCCGAGCTGGCGGCCAAGCCGGCCGATGCGCGGCTGCGCGGCTGGGTGGACGAGCAGCGGCAGCTGGCTGCCCGGACACCACGGCGCTATGCCAGCCTGGAGGACGCGCTGGCGCGCATGCAGGCGGAGAACGCGCATCTGTCGCCCGGACAGGCCCTGCACCTGACGCGGCACGGCGTGCGGCAGAACGAGGACGGCACGTTCAGCTGGAAGTTCGACCCCTACATCCGGTCCTGGCCGCCGGTCGATCTGGCGCGCGACGACATCCGCCACCTATGGACGCGCATCACCTGCCCCACGCTGCTGGTCTATGGCACCCAGAGCTGGGCCTCCAACCCGGCGCTGGACGGCCGCGCCGCGCATTTCCGGAACGCCACGGTGGCGATGATCGAGGGCGCCGGCCACTGGGTGCACCACGACCAGCTCGACGCGTTCATGGCCGCGATCGGCCCGTTCGTTTTGTAACCCGGCGCGATTGCAACGCCGCCGCGTTTCGGCCAAATCCCTACAGATCAGGCGGGACTGCCCCCATGCGACCGTTCGGCCTTTCGGTCATCCCGCCATGCGCCGCCGCCTGCCTTTGCCTGTGCTCGCTCGTGCCGGGCGGCGTGGCGCACGCGCAATCGGCCCCGACACCCACGCCCGACGCGACCAGCCAGCCGGCCTCGCCCGGCGACGCGCCCCCGCAGGTCTGGGCACTGCACGGCCAGGCCACGGTGCTGGAGCAGTACCACCCGGCGTTCCGTTCCGACTATCGCGGCCAAAACAGCCTCGACCCGGGCAGCCGCGGCGACGAGACGTTCGACGCGACGCTGTATGCCGGCCTGCGCCCCTGGGCGGGGGCGGAGCTTTGGGTCACGCCGGAAATCGACCAGGGATTCGGGCTGAGCGACACGCTGGGCATTGCCGCTTTCCCGAGCGCGGAGGCCTACAAGGTGGGATCGAGCGCTCCCTACGTCCGCATACCGCAGCTGTTCTTCCGCCAGACGCTGAACCTGGGAGGCGCGGCCGAGACGATCAAATCCGACCTGACCGTGTTGGGCGGCCGGCAGACTGCCGACCGCGTGGTGCTGACCGTCGGCAAGTTCGGCGTGGGCGACGTGTTCGATACCAACGCCTACGCCCACGACCCGCGGAACGACTTCTTCAACTGGGCGCTGGTCGATACCGGATCGTTCGACTACGCGGCCGATGCCTGGGGCTACAGCTACGGCGTCTCGGCCGAGTGGTACCAGGATTGGTGGACGCTGCGGGCGGGCGGTTTCGCCCTGTCGCGCGTGCCCAACAGCCCGGCGCTCGATACCAGCTTCGGCCAGGTACAGTATCTTGCCGAGGCGGAAGAGCGGCACACGCTGTGGGGGCAGGCGGGCAAGCTGAAGCTGCTCGCCTTTCTCACCCGCGGCCGCATGGGCGACTACAACGACGCGCTCGCGCAAAGCCAGGGCGCGGCGATGTCCGACGGCAGCGGGGAGCTGTATCGCGGCGGGCTGGGCACGGGCAGCCTCACCCCCGGCGTGGCCGGTGCGGTGCCCAGCGTGGCCGCGGTTCGCCAGTATCGCAGCCGTACAGGCGTGTCGTTGAACCTGGAACAGGCGATAACCAGCCAGCTCGGGCTGTTCGTCCGCACCGGCTTGGCCGAGGGTGGCCGCGAGTCCTACGAGTTCACCAACATCGACAAGACCTTTGCCGTCGGCCTGTCGCTGCAGGGCAAGTCGTGGGGCCGGGCCGGCGACACGGTGGGGCTGGCCACCGTGATCGACGGCATCTCCCACCGCCAGAAAACCTACCTGGCCGCGGGTGGCCTGGGCATCCTGATCGGCGACGGAGCGCTGCGCAATTCCGGCCCGGAACAGGTGGTCGAGACCTATTACAGCTTGGCGCTGGCATCCTTCGCGCACCTGACCGCCGATTATCAGTTCGTCAACAACCCCGCCTACAACCGCGACCGCGGGCCGGTATCTGTGCTGGGCGTCCGCCTGCACTTCCAATACTGACTTTACGCCGCGACGGCTTATTTTTACAGTATTTTTATGTAGAATTATCGTGGCGCCGATGCGACACTGCCCCGCGTCGTTCAGTGCGGTTTCGCGCTTGGCACGGCACCTGCTTGGTCCTGCCTCGGTTCGGCCGCGCAATCGTGCGTCGGCCGCAGGGCCGGACTGCGCATTGTTGGGGGATTTACAGTGATGGTCAGAACACGAGCAGGCACCGCATTGGCCGGTGCAATCCTGTGCGCAGCAGGTTTTTGTGCGGCAGACGGCGCCAGCGCGCAAACGCCGGCTACGTCCACGCCCACCCCGCCCGCCACGGCACCGGCCTCGGCCGCACCCGCCACGCCGGCCACGGTCACCCTGCCTGTGCCGGGCATGGCCGGCTCGCTCGCCTTCAGCTCGCCGCCGTACTCTTTCGACATGGGGCCGCTGGGCAAATGGTACGTCGATGGCGTGGCCTCGGGCCTGGGCCTGGTGCAGAGCGATGCCACATCGCGCGACAAGACGGGGCTGGTCGATCTCAGCAACGGCCAGGTCTTCATCCAGAAGATCGACGGCATCGTGCAGTTCTACGCGCAGGTCGGCGCCTATTCGATCCCCGCTTTGGGCACCCAATACAGCCACCAGAACGACACGGCCAACGCACTGGGCAACTACTTCAGCGCGGTCCCGCAGGTATTCGTCAAGATCGCGCCCACCGACAATTTCTCTGTCGAGGGCGGCAAGTTGCCGACGCTGATCGGCGCGGAATACACCTTCACCTTCGAGAACTTCAACATCGAGCGCGGCCTGCTGTGGAACCAGGAGCCGGCAGTCAGCCGCGGCGTGCAGGCCAACTACACGGTGGGGCCGGTGACGTTCAGCCTGTCGCTGAACGACGGCTATTATTCAGACCGCTACAACTGGCTGTCCGGTTCGGCCACCTGGGTGATCAATCCCACCAACACGCTGGTGTTCGCAGCAGGCGGCAACCTCGGACATACCGGCACCGCAACCCTGGCCACGCCGCTCGCCCAGAACAACAGCTCGATCTACAACGTGATCTACACTTACAACAAGGCGCCGCTGACGGTGACGCCGTATTTCCAATACAGCCACGTGGACGCCAACGCCTCGCTCGGCCTGTACCACAGCGCATCCACCTATAGCGGCGCCGTGCTGGCGAATTATGTGTTCACCCCGATGTTCCAGCTGGCGGCACGCGGCGAGTACATCAGCACCTCCGGCCATGCCGACAACCCGCTGGACATCAACCTGCTCTACGGTGCCGGCAGCAACGCGTTTTCCGTCACGCTGACGCCCACCTTCACCTTCAAGCAATTCTTCGCCCGTGCCGACCTGTCGGTCGTCCACGTCGGCGACCTCACCTATGGCGACGGTTTCGGGCGCTACGGCCAATCCGCCACGCAATATCGCGGGCTGCTGGAAACGGGGGTGATCTTCTGATCACGGCCACCCCCTGCGTCACTGCGCGGGGAGCCAGGGATGCCTCCCCGAGATCGCAGGTTCGCTGCCCAGCGCGGTTATGGCGTTCAGGCTCACCGGGCCGGATGCCAGTTCCGCCTCGGTCAGTCCGTAGGTCTGATCGTTCGCCAGGCTGGCCGTGGTCGGCGTGGCGTTGACGACGGCCACCGGCACGTGGGCGGTCAGGTCGTTCTCCAACAAGCTCGTTTGGACAAGAAGGCTGGAGTTTGCGAAAAGGCTGCCTTCCTCGCCGAAGCTGATCATCGCCGGGTTCTGCGAGTCCGGCCCCTGCTCGATCTGGCTGCCTGAGATCGATACCACGCCGCCATTGGGCAGATCGACGCTGTAGCTTGCCGTGGCCCGAGGGCCATCGACGATCCGCGTGTTGTTGATGGTCGTTTGCGCGGCACGGCTCTTGATCTCGTGCCCGAAATTGGCGCGGTGAACGTAGCTGCCTTCTATGTCCAACGAGGCCACTGCACCGACATAGATGTTGTGCGTGTAGCCTGCTTCCGCACCGGTCACCGCGCCGTTGTCGGAGAACTCGCTGCTGTTGATCTGGATCGTGCCGGCCGGATCGGCGTCGGCGAGCAGGCCGTCCTGGTTGTCCTTGAACCAGCAGGCGTTCAGCACAAGGCTGCCGCCCTGATAACGCAGGCCCGCCCCGTTGCCGCCGGCCGCATCGGAAACGCGCGCGCCGGTGAAGGTGAAGCCCGTTATCGTCACGTCGGTATCGGTGATCAGGATGCCCTTTTCGTTGGCGATCTCGCCGTCCGCGCGCATCACCACGCGCCCGCCAATGGCTTTCAGCGTAATCTTCGTAGTTATCTCTGCAAAATCGTTGACATACGTGCCCGCCTCTACTCGAATCTCGTCGCCGTCCTGCGAGGCGGCGATCGCCGCGGCAACCGTGGCGTAGGCTTGCCCGGGCCCGACCGTGAGCACCGCGGCGCGTGCCGCGCCGCCCCACCCGGCCGCGGCACAGCCCAGCAGCAGAGGCCCGCCGAAACGAAATGGCAGCACCGCATGTCCCCCTTTGTGGAGGCGCGGCACTATCAGCCTTTCACGGTCTCGTGAAGGCGATCGGTGTTGCCGGACGATGACGGTTCGGAGGCGGTCCGGTCAGGCGGCGTGCAGGGCCGCGGCCACCCTGGCTTCGTGCGCCGCCTGGTCGGCACGGGCCTGGCTCGGCCGCCAGCGGCCCTTCATCGTAAAGGTCAGGGCCACAAAGGCCAGCGCCCCCAGCGCGCACACGCCATACCAGCGCTGCCACTGTCCCGGTGCGGACAGTGCGGCCTCGGCGACCTGCTTCAGGCGCGCCATCAGCTCCGGCGGTACTGCGGCGTTGGGGGGGGGCGCGGGGGGCCGCCCCGCCCCCCGCCCCCCCCCCCCCCCCCCCCGCGGGGCCCCGGGGGCGCCCCGCGGCCGCCTCGCCATGCTTTCGGCGCCGGGTCACCGCTTCTTCGACGATCCCAACGGCATGGTCTCGCTGATCAATCTCGCCAGCGTGCGCGATCTGGCCGCCCG
>CAXUGD010000166.1:0-6954 GCA_964250355.1 uncultured Acetobacteraceae bacterium
GGATTCGATCACGAGAGCCTACGCGCGCGCCTTGGGACGCTTCGTCTGGTGAAGGCAAAGGGGCAGGATGGGGTGCGCCCGGGCACGCTCGACACCGCAGGGCGGCAATCTCTCATCAAACCATCGAACGCAACGCGGCGGGCTGGGGGACGCTCATACCGCGCACCGAATCCAAGGAAGCCCATCCGATGACCGACACCGTAGAGACCGCCATCATCGGCGGCGGCCAGGCCGGCGTGCCGCTGGCCCGCGCGCTGGCCCAGGCCGGCCGGTCCGTCGCCCTGTTCGAGCGCGCGCATCTGGGCGGCTCCTGCGTCAATTTCGGCTGCACCCCCAGCAAGGCGCTGATCGCGTCGGCACGCCTGGCCGCCGATGCCCGTCGGGCGCGCGATTGGGGGCTGCGTATCCCGGAGGTGGCAGTGGATTTCCCCGCCGTCATGGCCCGGGTACGCGGCATCGTCGCCCAGTCGAAGGACGCGCTGGACAGGAGCTTCGCCGAACCGGGCGCACCCCGGCTGATCGCCGCCCATGCGCGGCTCGACGGCCGCGACGGGACGCTGTTCCGCATCCGAGCCGGCGGGCAGACCGTGCTCGCCCATCGCGTGGTGCTGGACACCGGCACACGCTCCGCCCGCCCGACCGGCATCGCGGGGCTGGACAGCCTGGCTGTCATCGACGCGGAAAACTGGCTCGGCCTGCAGGCCCTGCCCGGCCGGCTGCTCATCCTGGGCGGCAGCTACATCGCGCTCGAGATGGCGCAGGCGTTTCGCCGCCTCGGCGCCGAAGTCGTGGTCCTCCAGCAGGGCAAGCAGCTGGCCGAGCGTGAAGATCCCGACGTGGCCGGCGCGCTGCAGGCCGCGCTGGAGGCGGACAGGGTTGAGGTGCGCCTCAACGTGGAAGCGAAGCGCGCCGAAGGGCACCAGGACGGGGTGACCCTGCATTTGGCCTGTGGGTCGAGCGTGCACGGCACCCATCTTCTGGTCGCCACCGGCCGCCAGCCCAACACCGACGACCTCGGCCTGGACACGGTCGGGCTCCAGCCGGAGGAGCACGGCACGCTGGCCGTGGACGGACGGTTGCGCACCGGGGTCGAAGGCATCTTTGCCGCCGGCGACATACGCGGCGGCCCGGCCTTCACCCACACGGCCTATGCCGATTTCCGCGTGCTCGAATCGCTGTTCCTGGCCGACAGCTCGGTCGAACGTCCCGGCATAATCCCCTACGCCATGTTCACCGACCCCGAGCTCGGCCGCGTCGGCCTGTCCGAGACGGAGGCCCGCCAAGCCGGGCACGCCGTCGCGGTGTCGCGCTACGACATGCGCGACAGCGGCAAGGCGCGCGAGCTGGGCAAGACGGAGGGTTTCATCAAGGTCGTGCTGGAAGCCGGAACGGACCGCATACTCGGCGCCTCCGTCCTGTCGGTGGAGGGCGCCGAGACGGTGCAGCTCTATGTCGAGCTGATGAACGCGGGCGCTACCGTCCGCACGATGATGAACGCGGTCCACATCCACCCAACCCTGGCCGAGGCCGCCAAGAATGCCGCCCTGGCCGCGTTGGGCTGACGGGCGTCCGCACCCGAATGCCGGGCGTTGACATCGCGCCCCGCCGCGCGACAACGCCCCCATGAACGCCCCCGTCATCCGCGCCGCCACCGGCCCTGCCCTCACCGCCCGCTCGTGGCAGACTGAGGCGCCGCTGCGCATGCTGATGAACAACCTGGACCCCGACGTGGCGGAGCGGCCGGAAGACCTGGTCGTCTATGGCGGCATCGGCCGCGCCGCCCGCAACTGGGCGTGCTTCGACGCCATCGCCGCCTCGCTTGCCACCCTCGGCCACGAGGAAACGCTGCTGGTCCAGTCCGGCAAGCCCGTGGGCGTGTTCCGCACCCATGCGGACGCGCCGCGCGTGCTGATCGCCAACAGCAACCTGGTCCCCCGCTGGGCCACCTGGGAGCATTTTTCCGCGCTCGACCGCCTGGGCCTGATGATGTATGGCCAGATGACCGCCGGCTCCTGGATCTACATCGGCAGCCAGGGCATCGTCCAAGGCACCCACGAGACCTTCGTCGAGATCGGCCGCCAGCATTACGGCGGCTCGCTCGCCGGCCGCTGGATCCTGACGGCCGGCCTGGGCGGCATGGGCGGCGCACAGCCGCTGGCCGCAACGCTGGCCGGCGCCTCCATGCTGGCCGTGGAGGCGCAGGACAGCCGGATCGAGAAACGCCTGGAGACCGGCTACCTCGACGCCCGCGCCGAGACGCTGGACCAGGCGCTGGCGATGCTGGAGGACGCGAAACGATCGGGCACCCCGCGCTCCGTCGGCCTGCTCGGCAACGCCGCCGAACTCTTTCCGGAGATCCTTGCCCGCGGCATCCGGCCCGACGTCGTCACCGACCAGACTTCCGCCCACGATCCGGCAAACGGCTACCTGCCCGCCGGCTGGAGCGTGGCCCAATGGGAGCAGCGCCGCTTGACCGACCCGCAGGGCGTGGCCGGCGCCGCCAAGCGCTCGATGCGGACCCACGTGGAAGCCATGCTCGGCTTCCATCGGGCCGGAATCCCCACCGTCGATTACGGCAACAACATCCGCCAAGTCGCGCGTGACGAGGGCTTGGCCGACGCGTTCGACTTCCCCGGCTTCGTCCCCGCCTACATCCGCCCGTTGTTCTGCCTGGGCAAAGGCCCATTCCGCTGGGTTGCCCTGTCCGGCGACCCCGACGACATACGAATCACCGACGAAACAGTCGCCGAACTGATGCCGCACGACACCCACCTGCACAGCTGGCTGGCCCATGCCGGCGCCCGCATCCGCTTCCAGGGCCTGCCCGCCCGCATCTGCTGGCTGGGCCTGGGCGGCCGCCATCGGGTGGGCCTCGCCTTCAACGCGCTGGTGCGCAGCGGCCGGGTGCGCGCGCCCATCGTTATCGGCCGCGACCACCTCGACAGCGGCTCGGTCGCCAGCCCCAACCGCGAGACGGAGGCCATGCGCGACGGCTCGGACGCGGTCTCCGACTGGCCGCTGCTGAACGCGCTGCTCAACACCGCCAGCGGCGCAACGTGGGTCTCACTGCACCACGGCGGCGGCGTCGGCATGGGCTATTCGCAGCACGCCGGCCTGGTCATCGTCTGCGACGGCACGGCCGACGCCGACCGCCGCATCGCCCGCGTGCTGTGGAACGACCCCGCCACCGGCGTGATGCGCCATGCCGATGCCGGCTACCAAGAGGCTATCGACTGCGCCCGCGCGCACGGGTTGAACCTGCCGATGCTGGGCACGGCGCCGTGACGCTCGCTGTTGGCGGCGGCGCCCTCACCCTCGCCCAGCTGCGCCAGCTCGCCGCCGGGTCGGCCATCACGCTCGACCCCGCCTGCCTGCCCGCCGTCACGGCCTCGCACCGGTCGGTAGCCGACATCGTGGCGTCCGGCCGAACCGTGTACGGCATCAACACCGGGTTCGGCATCCTGGCCCAAAAATCCATCCCCGCCGGCGCGCTGGCCGAGCTGCAGCGCCGCCTCGTCCTGTCCCACGCGGCCGGCGTGGGCGAGTTGCTGGCGCCGGATGTCGTGCGTCTGACGGTGGCGCTGAAGGTGCTGGGCCTGGCGCGCGGCTACTCCGGCGTGCGCCCCGTCGTCAGCCATCACCTCATCGCCTTTCTCGAGGCCGGCATCCTGCCCTGCACCCCGGCCAAGGGCTCGGTCGGCGCGTCCGGCGACCTGGCCCCGCTGGCCCACCTCTCGGCCGCGCTGATCGGCGTGGGCGACGTGCAGGCCGGCGGCGTGCGGATGCCGGCGGTGGCAGCGCTCGAACAGGCCGGCCTCGCCCCCCTCGTGCTCGGCCCGAAAGAGGGCCTGGCCCTGCTCAACGGCACCCAGGCCAGCACCGCGCTGGCGCTCACCGCCCTGTTCCGCGCCGAGCGTATCTTTGCGGCCGCCATCATCGCCGGCGCCCTCTCGCTCGACGCCGCAAAGGGCAGCGACACGCCCCTCGACCCCCGCATCCACGAGGCGCGCGGCCAGCCAGGCCAGATCGCCGCCGCCGCCGCCTTTCGCCGCCTGCTGGCCGGCAGCGCGATCCGCCTGTCCCACCTCGAGTGCAGCCATGTGCAGGACCCTTATAGCCTGCGCTGCCAGCCGCAGGTGATGGGCGCCTGCCTGGACACCATGCGCCACGTGGCCCGCGTGCTGACGACCGAGGCCAACGCGGCCAGCGACAATCCCCTGGTGTTCGGCGCCGACGTGCTGTCCGGCGGCAATTTCCACGCCGAGCCTGTAGCCCTGGCCGCCGACATGCTGGCGCTGGCCATCGCGGAGGTCGGCGCCCTGTCCGAACGCCGGACGGCGCTGTTGACCGACCCGGCGATGAGCGGCCTGCCCGCCTTCCTGGTCGGCGACCCCGGCATCAACTCCGGTTTCATGCTGGCCCAGGTGACGGCGGCTGCCCTCGCCAGCGAGAACAAGTCGCTCGCCCACCCGGCCAGCGTCGATAGCCTGCCCACCTCGGCCAACCAGGAAGACCACGTCTCCATGGCCACTTTCGCCGCCCGCCGCCTGGGCGAGATGTGCGGCAACACTGCCGCCATCGTCGGCATCGAGCTGCTGGCCGCCGCCCAGGGCGTGTCGTTCCACGCGCCGCATCTGACCTCGCCGGCGCTGCAGGAGGCGGTCGGCACGATCCGCAGCGCGGTGCCGCCCTATACGGAGGACCGCTTCTTTGCGCCCGACATCGCGGCGGCCGCGGCCCTGGTGGAGGCCGGCGCGTTTTCGGTTCCCGAGCTGGCACTATGAGCGCGCCTGACCACCCGCCGCTGTTCGCCCTGTGGCAGGGCGGCAGCCGCCTGATCGTCAGCGTGCCGCATGCGGGCACCTTCATCCCGGCCCCGATCCTGGCGCAGCTGACGGAGGCGGGCCGCCGGGCGATCGACACCGATTGGCATGTGGACCGGCTCTACGCCTTCGCCGCCGGGATGGGCGCCACCCTGCTGACCGCCACCCATTCGCGCACGGTGATCGACCTGAACCGCTGGCCGGCGGGCGGGCCGCTATACCCGGGCCAGGTGGAAACGGCGCTCTGCCCCACGGAAACCTTCGACGGCGCGCCGCTCTACGCCGGCGATCCGCCCGGCCCGGCCGAGGTCGCAGCGCGTGTGGCCGCCTACTGGCAACCCTACCACGACGCGCTGGGGGCCGAGATCGCCCGCGTGGCCGCCCTGCACGGCCAGGTGCACCTGCTGGACGCCCATTCCATACGCACCACCGTTCCGCGCCTGTTTGCGGGCCGTCTGCCCGACCTCAATTTCGGTACCAACAGCGGTGCCGCCGCCGAGCCCGGCTTGGCCGCGCGCGCAATGGCGGCCACGGCGGGCAGGGGCTTCAGTCAGGTGCTGGACGGGCGGTTCCGCGGCGGTGCCATCACCCGACGCTACGGCGATCCGGCGCGGGGCGTGCACGCCATCCAGTTGGAGCTGGCGCAAGCCTGCTACCTGGATGAAGCCGCACCCTGCCCCTTCGATGCCGCCCGTGCCGCGCCGCTCGTTGCGGTGCTGACGGCGCTGGTGGGGGAATTGCTGCGTGCATAGCTGACGCGAAATCGGCGGGGTGGTGGAACGAACGGGGTGTGCCGGCTTTGTGATACCGTCGCTGGCCAAGGCCGGCGGCCCCGAGGGGCCAAACAAAGCCAAGGAGATCACCCATGCTCTCGTTCAAGCGCCCGGCGAAACGCTGGATCGCCACATCCACCATTCTCAGCACCCTGCTGCTCGCCAGCCCGGTGCTGACCGCCCGCCCCGCGGTGGCCGGCCCCGACCAGCAGGCTACCGTCGATCACGCGGTGGGCACCCTGCAGGACCTCCGGCGCGACAAGGAGTTCGGCACCGCGCGCGAGCTGATGCGCACCGCACGCGCCGTCATGATCGCCCCGCGGATCTTCAAGGCCGGCTTCTTCGTGGGCGGCGAGGGCGGCAGCGCCGTGCTGATGGTGCGCGGCAGCCATGGCTGGAGCAACCCGGCCTTCTACACCATCGCGTCCGCCACCTTCGGCCTGCAGATCGGCGCCCAGGAAAGCGAAATGATCCTGTTCATCCAGTCCGAGCGCGCGCTGGAAGCGGTGATGAAGGACCATTTCAAGGTCGGCGCTAACGCCGGTCTGGCCATCGCCACCCTCGGCTCCAACGTCCAGGGCGCCACCACGTCCCATGCGGGCGCGGACATCATCGTGTGGGCCTCCTCGTCGGGCGTCTATGCCGGCATCACGCTGGACGGCTCGCTGATCGAGCCGGCACACCAGGCCGATGCCAGCTTCTACGGCCGCTCGGTGACCACCAGCCAGATCGTGAACGGCAGCGTGTCCGGCGGGTCCGCCGCCAGCCTGCGCCATGCATTGGCCTCGCTAGGCTGAAGTCGGCCAGCCCGCAGGCTGGACATAACAATGGCGCCGGAGGGTCCGCCCCCGGCGCCATTCCTTTCGGCCGCCTATCGGCCGCAGCGGTATGGGTGGTAGTAGCACCATCCCGGCCCGGGACCTGGACCAGCGACCACGCAGCCGGCCAGCGGCATGGCGAGCGACAGCAGGGCAATGGTGGCGATGGCGCGTATCATCGTGGTGTCTCCAAAATTATCGTGGTGAAAGATCGTCTGAGCGGCACAGGGGCGGCTTGCCAGGTGAACGCCACCCCCACAACACGGTTGCTGTAACGGTCTGCAACCCGCTGGCAGCGCCGGGTTTTGCGGCTGCCCGGCCGGGCCGGCCGCCTGCACCCGCCACCCGATTTTGCTCTCCCATTTTGCTCTGGCGCCGCCGCTTCGCCGGTGCTTAGGTTGTGGCCTGTCTCGCTGTTCTACCGCCTCCACGGGAATGCATCATGACCCCAGGCACCCAGATCATCCTCAGCGGCACGCTCACCTTCGGCGTTCCCCTGGCATTGGCCGTGCGCGACCTGATCGCGCTGCGCCGCCCCTC
>CAXUGD010000167.1:0-6948 GCA_964250355.1 uncultured Acetobacteraceae bacterium
CCAGGGGAAATGGGCCGACGTGCGACGCGCGCACCCGATCGGCGCACGCATCCCGCAGGAATGCGGCATGATCCTTGAGACGGCGTTCCAGGGCATCAACCCGACGATGCTGTTCCGCCTGCCCGGCTACTACCGCTGGTACCTGCAAGCCGACACGCGCTTCGCCTACCAGGTCCACAGGATGTGGATGCAGCAGCTCGCCTGGCGCAATCCGCGGCCGCGCTGGGTGCTGAAGGTGCAGGAACACAGCTACCACTTGCCGGAACTGCTCTCGGCCTATCCGGACGCGCTGTTCGTGCAGCCGCATCGCGACCCGGTCACCGTGCTCGCCTCCATCGCGCGGCTGATCGAGGTGATACGCAGCGTCTCCTTCGATCGCCAGGACAGGCGCGCGCTGGGCGAGGAGCTGCTGCATCTGTGGCACGACGGGCAGGTCCGGTCGCTGGCGTACAGGGGCGCGCATCCGGAGTTGCACGTGCACGACATGCGTTACGCCGACCTGGCGCGCGATCCGGCCGCTGCCGTGCGCGGGGTGTACGATTTCGCCGGCATCGACTACACGGCGCGCACCGAGGACGGCCTGCGCGCGTGGCTGCGCGCCAACCCCGCCGACAAGCACGGCCGCCACACCTACGACCTGGCCGATTACGGCTTGACCGAGGCGCGCGTGCGGGAGGTGTACGCCGATTACTGCGACACCTATGCGGAGTACATCTGATGGAATGGGCCGGCTACCTGGACACGCTGCAGGCTGCCAGCGACCTGCAATCGCTGCTGGCCGACCAGGACGATCCGCTGCTGCGGCAGGAGGCCTGCCGGCTGTTCTTCCTCAGCTTGTCGGCCGGCTACCTGACCGCCTTCGCCGACCCCGACCTGCCCGACTGGGTGCCGGCGGTCAACACGGTGCTCAACGCGAGCTCCGCCAACCCGGATTTCATCTACTATCAGGCGAGCGTGGACGGCGCCGGCGCCTACCGCATCACCGGCAGCCGCGGCGACGCGCTGTTCGTGCTGCTCGACATCGCGGCGGGCGGGCTCGGCGTGATGGACGAATTGGGGCCGTCGCTCGGCACCGTCGATTTCGACACGCTGACGCTCGGCCCCGACGGCGAGGTCGACCTGCTGCTCAGCACGGACGAGCCGAAGCACTATGATGGGGACTGGCGTTTCCTCGACCCGCGCGCGCGCAGCCTGGTGCTGCGGCAAGCTTCCTACGACTGGGGCGCCGGCCGTGACGGCCGTTTCACGATCGAACGCATCGACACGCCGCTTGCGCCACGCCGGCCCGATGCGGCGGAGGTGGCGCGTCGGCTGACACGGCTGGCTGCACACCCGCAGCGCTACGCCGGGCTATGGCTGCGCCACGTGGCCGGCCAGCGCGCCAGGCAGCTCGTCAACCGCTTCGAACACGACGACTGGGCCGGGCGTGGCGGCGTCACCGGCCAGCATTATTTCCAGGGCCTGTTCCGCCTGGAACCCGGCTGCGCGCTGATCCTGGAGACCGCCCTGCCGCGATCGGTGCTGTACTGGAACGTGCAGCTCGCCGACCCGTTGTGGAACGCGATCGACTGGCTGAACCGGCAGGGCAGTCTCAACGGCGGACAGGCACGCCTGGACGCCGACGGCAAGTTCCGCGCCGTGATCGCGCTGGACGACCCCGGCGTGCCGAACTGGCTCGATCCCGGCGGATGGTGCGACGGTGCCGTTATGCTGCGCTGGACCGGCGCCAGCGACGCGCCGGAACCGAGCCTGCGCGCCGTCAAGCTCGACCAGCTGCGCGGCGAACTGCCGACGGAGACGCCCATTGTCACTACGGAGCAGCGGCAGCAGGGCTTGCGGGCACGCCGGCGCGGCGTGCAGTTGCGACGGCGTTGGTGAGAAGAAAGGCCTCCTTTCTTGAAAGAAAGAAGCAAAGAACTTTTGTTCTTAATTCATCTTCCTTTCGTCGAGACCCAGGCCGCGGCCGATGATCTCCTTCATGATCTCGCTGCTGCCGGCGAATATCCTGGTCACCCTGGCGTCGGTGTAGAGCCGGCTGATCCGGTACTCCTCCATGTAGCCGGCGCCGCCGTGCAGCTGCACGCACGCGTCGACGACGCGGCCCTCCAGCTCGGAGGCGAGGAGCTTGCATTTCGCGCCGTCGTCACCGGTCAGCTCGCGGGCGTCGTACAGCATCGCGCATTGGTCGACGAAGGTCTGTAACGAGTCGAGCTCCGCCCGCAGCCCTGCGAGCACGAAGCGCGTGTTCTGGAACGCGCCGATCGGCTTGCCGAACGCGCGGCGGCTGGTGACGAACTCCAGCGTGACGTCGAACGCCGTCTGGGCCGCGGCCATCGAGCCGATCGCGGAGACCAGACGCTCGCCGGCCAGGAACTGCGCGAGGTAGCGGAAGCCCGAACCGGCCTGGCCGAGCAAATTGGCCTTGGGCACGCGCACGTCGGTGAAGAACAGCTCGGAGGTGTCCTGCGCCGGCATGCCCATCTTCTTCAGCCGGCGTCCGCGCTCGAACCCGGCCATCCCCGCTTCCACCAGGAACAACGACAGGCCGTGCCGCGATTCGGGGTTGGTGCGGGCGGCCACGACGACCACGTCGGCCAGCTGGCCGTTGGAGATGTAGGTCTTGGATCCGTTCAGCACCCAGTGGTCGCCGCACTCCTGCGCGCGCGTCTTCATTCCGGCCAGGTCGCTGCCCGCGTCGGGCTCGGTCATCGCCACGGCCAGGATCAGCTCGCCGCTGATGCAGCCTGGCAGGATACGCTGCTTCTGCTCCTCCGTGCCGAGCCCCGCGATGTAGGGTGCCACCAGGTTGGAGTGAAGGTTGATGTAGAAGCCGATCTCGCCGTGGGCGATGTTCTCCTCGATGATGATCTGCTCGAAGCGGAAATCCTGCAGGCCCAGGCCGCCGTATTTCTCATCGGCCCAGGTCAGCAGCAATCCCTGCTCGCCCGCCTTGCGGTAGATCTCGCGGTCGACGTGTCCCTGCTCGCGCCAGCGCGCCCCGTGCGGCGCTACCTCCTCCTTGAAGAAGCGGCGGACGCTGTCGCGGAACTGCTCGTGCTCCGGCCCGAAGATCAGGCGGCGCATGACCGCTCCGACGGTGCGCCCGACGGGTAGAAGCCCTCGCCCCGTGCCGCCCTGGCGCGCAGCCATGCGGACGGCGCGAAGCGCGGACCGTGGAGCTGCGCCAGGCGGTCGGCCTCGCGCACGAAGGTCTGGATGCCGATCGTGTCGATGTAGCTGAGCGTGCCGCCGGTCCAGGCCGGGAAGCCCCAGCCGTAGATCGACCCCAGATCGGCGTCCTCCGGCGTCTCCAGCACGCCCTCCTCCAGGCAGCGCGCCGTCTCCAGGGCCTGCGTGTAGAGCAGCCGCCGGCCGAGCTCGGCCACGTCGTAGCCCGGCTTGCTCGGGTAGTGCTGGGCAAGTCCGGGCCACAGCACCTTCTTGCCGCCCGCCGGGTAGTCATAGAACCCGCCGCCCGCCTTGCGGCCGCCCCGGCCCAGCTCGTCGCGCATGCGCCGCAGGATGGGCACGCCGGCCGGCGGCGCGTACCTGTCGCCCTCCTCGGCGATCGCCTGGTCGACGATCTTCAGCGGCAGGTCGAAGCTCAGCTCGTCGAGCAGCGCCAGCGGGCCAACCGGCAGCCCCACGGCCTTGGCCGCATTCTCGATCACGGCAGGCGGCACGCCTTCGGCCAGCATGGCCGCGCCCTCGTGGATCATCGTCTGGAACACGCGGCTGGTGTAGAAGCCCCGGCTGTCGTTGACGACGATCGGCGTCTTGCGCAGTTGCGCGATGAAATCGATGCCGCGCGCCAGCGCCTCCCGCCCGGTCTGCTTGCCCATGATGATCTCCACCAGGCCCATCCGCTCGACCGGGGAGAAGAAGTGCAGGCCGATGAACCGCTCCGGCCGCGCGGAGGCCTTCGCAAGCCCGGTGATCGGCAGGGTGGAGGTGTTGGTCGCGAAGACGGCGCCGGCCGGGATCACCGCTTCGGCACGGCGCGTCGTCTCGGCCTTGATGCCGGTGTCCTCGAACACCGCCTCGACGACCAGGTCGCATCCGTCGAGCGTGTCGTAGGATTCGGTCGGCGTGATGCGGGCCAGGATGGCGTCCACATCCTGCTGCGTGCGCCGGCCGCGCTCGGCGTCCTTGGCCAGCACCTTCTGCGCGTAGCCGCGTCCCTTTTCGGCGGTCTGCACGTCACGGTCGAGCAGAACCACGTCGATCCCCGCCGTCGCCGAGACCAGCGCGATGCCGGCGCCCATCATGCCGGCCCCAAGCACGCCGACCTTGCGGACGCTGGATTTCGGTACTCCCGCCGGGCGCCGCGCGCCCTTCTCCGCGGCCGCCTTGGAGATGAAGGTGGAGCGGATGATGTTGCGCGCCACCGGGTCGGTCAGCAGGTTGGCGAAGTATTTCGACTCCACGGCCAGCGCCTTGTCGAAGGGCAGCTGCACCCCCTCGAAGACGCAGGATAGGATGGCCGCCGGCGCCGGCAGGTTGCGCCCGACCTTGGCGATCCCGCCCGAGGCGACCGAGAACATCCCGGCTGCCTCCGGGTTGAGCAGCCCACGTGACTCGGGAAGGGCGAAGCCCTTCCTGTCCCAGGGTTTGACGGGATCGGGCGTGCCGGCCAGCCAGGCGCGTGCCCGGTCCAGCAGCTCGGCCTGCGGCACCACCTCGTCGACGATGCCGAGCTTCAACGCCTCGCCCGGTGCCACATGGCGCCCGCTCAGCAGCAGGTCGAGGGCCGCCTTGACGCCGGCGATGCGCGGCAGGCGCTGCGTGCCACCCGATCCGGGCAGCAGGCCGACATTGACTTCCGGCAGGCCCACCACCGCCCGCTTGTCGTCGGACAGGATGCGCCGATGCGCCGCCAGCGCCAGCTCGAAGCCGCCGCCGAGCGCCAGGCCGCCCAGCACCGCCACCCAGGGCTTGCCGCCGGTCTCGATGGCGCGGTGCATGCCCGTCGCGCGCTGGCTGAAGGCGAAGGCGTCGCGCTTGCTCAGCTTGCCGTAGCCTTCGACGAGCTGCTTGAGGTCGGCGCCCGCCATGAAAGCCGTCTTCGCCGAACGCAGGATCACGCCCCGCACGGACGGGTCGCCGTTCAGCGCGCCCACCGCCTGCTCCATCTCCGCCAGCCAGGCGTCCGAGACGAGGTTCATGCTCTCGTCGGCATTGTCCATGGTCAGGGTGGCGATGCCGTCCTGGCCGATCTCGGTGGAGACGTGTCGCATCCTGGTGCCCCGCCTGTCAGACGCGTTCGATGATGGTTGCCGTGCCCAGGCCGTTGCCGGCGCACAGCGTGACCAGCGCGGTGCCGAGGTCGCGCCGCTCCAGTTCGTCCAGCACGGTGCCCAGGATCATCGCACCGGTGGCCCCAAGCGGATGGCCGAGCGCTATGGCGCCGCCGGCCACGTTGACGGTCTGCGGGTCCAGGTCCATCAGCCGCATGTAACGCAGCACCACGCTGGCGAACGCCTCGTTCAGCTCCCACAGGTCGATGTCGGCGCGGGTCATGCCGACGTTCTTCAGCGCCTTTTCCGTCACGATCGCGGGCGCGGTCAGCATGATCGTCGGTTCCGAGCCGATCGAGGCCCAGCCCCTGATCCTGGCACGCGGCTTGAGGCCGGCGGCCTCGCCGAACGATTTCGACCCGACCAGCACCGCGCCCGAGCCGTCGACGATGCCCGACGAGTTGCCGCCGGTGTGGACGTGATCCAGCGCCTCGATCTCGGGATACTTCGCGATGGCAACGGCCTCGAAGCCCATCGCCCCCATGGCCGGGAAAGCAGGCTTCAGCGTGGCCAGGCTCTCCACAGTGGTGCCGGGACGACGGTGCTCGTCGTGGTCCAGCAGCACCTCGCCCATGACGTCGGTCACCGGCAAGACCGAGCGGCCGAAATTGCCGTCGTCCCAGGACTTCGCCGCCCTTCGCTGGCTTTCGGCCGCGTAGCCGTCGACGTCGGCGCGGCTGAAGCCATCGATGGTGGCGATGATGTCGGCACCGATGCCCTGCGGCGCGAAGTAGTTGTGGATGGCCACGCGCGGATCGGCACTCCATGCGCCGCTATCGGCGCCCATGAACGTGCGGCTCATCGATTCCACGCCGCCGCCGATGCCGGCCTGGCTCATGCCGGTCATCACCTGGGCGGCGACGTTGTTGACCGCCTCGAGGCCCGAGGCGCAGAAGCGGTGCACCTGCTGGCCGGCCACCGACTGGGCGTAGCCCGCGTTCAGCAGCGCGCCGCGGGCGATCACCCCGCCCTGCTCGCCCACCGGCTGCGCACAACCCACAACGACGTCGTCGAGCAGCCCCGTGTCCAGGTCATTCCTGTTACGTAACGCCTGCAGCACCTGGGTCAGCAGCTCGACCGAGGTCACCTCGTGCAGGGCGCCGTCCGGCCGGCCACGGCCGCGTGGCGTGCGCACGTGATCGTAGATGAAGGCTTCAGGCATCTGTCCGTCCGATCGTGGAGAGTCGAGCTCAACTCCCGCGCGGCGCGCCGACCAGCACCTACCGGCTGGAAGGCGGAGGATGGCCGGCGATCACGCCCCTTACGCGAGCGGCACGGGCGGCATCCGGCGCAACATGGGTCGAAGCAACATGCGGAGCAGTCGCGGCAGCACCGAGGATCCCCGGCAGATGCGCATCTCGGCCACCACGCTCGGGGACATGCTGCTCACTACGTACGACCGGTTGCCGGACAAACCGGCCGTCATCTTCCCCGACGCGGAGGTCAGCTACGCCGAGCTGGTGTCGCGCGCCCTGTTTCGCGCGCGCGGCCTGTGGGCGCTCGGCCTTCGGCCACGCGACCACGTCGGCATCCTGACCACCTCCGGCGTGCCGTTCGTGGAGAATTTGTTCGCCGTGACCATGATCGGGGCGGTCAGCGTGCTGATGAACACACGCTACAAGGCCCCCGAGCTCGCCTATGTCAGCGAGAA
>CAXUGD010000168.1:0-6835 GCA_964250355.1 uncultured Acetobacteraceae bacterium
GCACTGCCCGACCCGGCGGCCCACCCGCTGGGCGCGGCCGTGGCCCAGGTGCTGGACACCTACATCGTGGCCGCCACCGCCGACCACGCGGTGGTGCTGGTGGACCAGCATGCCGCCCATGAGCGGCTGACGCACGAGGCGCTGCGCACCCAGCTACTGGGTGGCGGCGTGCGCTGCCAGCCACTGCTGCTGCCGGCCGTAGTGGATCTGCCGCCGGCACAGGCCGGGTGCCTGGTTGCGGCAGCACCCGCTTTGGCCTGGCTTGGCCTGGAAATCGAGGCTTTTGGCCCCGGCGCCGTGCTCGTACGCAGCCTGCCGGCGGCGCTGGGCCAGGCCGATCCCCAGCCGCTGGTGCGCGACATCGCCGACGAGCTGGCCGAGAGCGGCGAAACCGTCTCGCTCGACCAGCGCCTGGATGGCGTCATCGCCCGCATGGCCTGCCACGGCAGCATACGCGCCGGGCGGCGGATGAACCTGGCCGAGATGGACGCGCTGCTGCGCCAGATGGAAAGGACACCGCGCGCCGCCACCTGCAGCCACGGCCGCCCCACCTTCCTGCGGCTGAGCCGGGCCGAGATCGAACGGCTGTTCGGGCGGCGCTGAACGGGGGTGCGCGCTGGCCATCGCGGCCGGTGCCGGGCGATCGCCCTGCAGGGCCGCTATTTGGGGTCGAAAGCGTGGCCCCAGGCGGCCGATTCTTGCGGCTTGCCGTCCGAGCTGAACGAGAACTCGTAGTTGCCGCCCCCGTTGCTGTTCCAGATATCGACAAAGACGATCGACATTGCGTTGTTGGCGGCGATCTGCAGGCGCTCGGCCAACCAGTTGGGGAAGGTCGGGTCGTCGCACACGTCGTGTCCGCCGCTGCAGTTGCCGGCACCCGTCTCCGGCACGGCGAACGGCTTGCCGTGCTGCCTGGCAAAGCCGATCAGCACGGACAGGCTGAGGTTGTGGCCTCCGCTGCTGTCGTTGTTGTAGCGGGTGGCGGCCGGCCAGTTCCAATAGTGATAGCGGTTGATCGGGCTGGCGATGAACTGGGCGATGCTGGTGTCCTCCCCGCCGGTGGCCCAGTCGTGGTAGGTGGGCGGGTTACCGCCGTCGGAATAGGGATAGATGTCGGCGTAAGCATCCGCGCCGATCGCATCAACAAACGCATCGCCCGGGTAGAGCGCCGTTCTGGTGCTGTAATTGTCGTAGTTGGTGATGTTGGGGTTCCACACCACGCACAGGCTGACGCCGTTCTGGGCGGCGGCCGCATGCAGCACGCCGTAGATGTGGCGGAAGGCGCGGACCCAGTCGGCCTGGCTTTGGGCGTCGCTGCCGGCAAAGGTGTTGCCGGGGATGTTCATCTCCCAGCCGGGGCGCACCACCAGCGTGCGGAAGCCCTGATTGGCCCAGGCCGCCAGCACGCCGCTGACCTCGCTGTCGTACGTGCCGGCGGCGAAGGCCTGGAACTGCTGGTCCGGCGAGGCCGATCCGCCGGCGATGGAGGCCATGGGCAGGCCAATTACCGGCAGCAGGTGCTTGGCGTCGGCAGAGACCGCGTTCGAGTAGGCCTGCCAACTGGCATTGCCCGGCCAGTTGGCGACGGTCTGCGTGTAATCGACATAGGTCACGATCAGGGAAGGCGCCTTGTGAAGTGCCGCCTTGAACGTGGCGTAGCTCGCCTCGAAGGCGGCCTCGGCCGACGGGTCGCCGCTATTGGGGTTGCCCAGATAGGCGCCGGTCGGAAACCGGGGCGCGGCGGCACTGCCGAACGACATGGAAATGGTGGTGGCAAGCAGGGCAGAGCCCCAGCTTTGACGCAAATAACTCATGGTATTCCCCCCGGAATGCGGCGGGGCCGGCAGCCCCCGCGAGTTAGCGGGGGCTTGATACACGCTAGGGTTACATCACGCTACCGTGATTAACGATCTGCAACCGTTTCAATACTTGAACCATATTTTGAGACGGCCAGCCTGCCTACAGCACCAGCCGTGGCAGCAGCGCATCCAGCAGCTGCCGGCCGGTTTGCGTGGCGCGCAGGCGTTGCTCGTCTTGCAGAAGGTAGCCCGCCTCGATGCAGGCGGACAGTATGGCGGTATCGACCGCCTCTGTCAGGGCGAGGCCGGTCCGCTCGGCAAACGCCGGGCAGTCGATGCCTTCGGTCAGGCGCAGCCCCATCAGCAGCGCCTCGCGCGCCTGGTCGCGCTGGCCGATGCGTTGCTCGGCGGTGCTGCCATGGCCGTGCTGCGCCACCCGCTCGGCCCAGATTTCGGGGGCGCGGTGCCGGCGCGTGGCCACCAGGCTGTCGGGCGTGCTGCCCAGGCGAAGCCGGCCATGCGCGCCCGGGCCGATGCCGGCGTAGTCGGTATAGCGCCAGTAGGCCAGGTTGTGGCGGCTTTCCGCGCCGGGCACGGCGTAGTTGGAGATCTCGTAGGCGTGCAGCCCGTGTGCCGCCGCCGCTTCGGCCGTCGCCTCATAGAGTGCCGTCGAAAGCGCATCGTCCGGCAACACGATCTCGCCACGCCGGTGCAGCGCCTCATAGGCCGTACCCGGCTCGATCGTGAGCTGGTAGAGCGAGAGGTGGTCGGCCGCCAGGGCCAGCGCGCGGCGCAACTCGTCCCGCCAGGCGGCCAGGCTTTGGCCCGGGCGGGCGTAGATCATGTCAAAGGAGAGCCGCGGGAAGATGGCGCGTGCAGCCTCCAGCGCGGCGACCGCCTCGGCCGCGGTGTGCGCCCGGCCGAGCCGGGCCAGCGCCGCGTCGTCCAGCGCCTGCACGCCCAGCGACAGCCGGTTGACCCCGGCGGCCCGGAACGCGGACAGCCGGCCGAGCTCCACGCTGCTCGGGTTGGCCTCCAGCGTCACCTCCATGTCGGGCGCCGCATCGAACAGGCGCCGGGCGTCGGCAAGCAGGCCGGCCACGGTTTCGGGCGCCATCAAGCTGGGGGTGCCGCCGCCGAAAAAGACGGAGGCGAGGGGCCGGCGGCCGAGGCGGGCGGCCTCCCACGCCAGTTCCTGCCGCAGGGCGGCGGCGAAGCGGGCCTGCGGGATGACCGCGCGCACGTGGCTGTTGAAATCGCAGTACGGGCATTTCTGCAGGCAGAACGGCCAGTGGATGTAGAGGGCGAGCGGTTCGGTCATGGCCTGCAAGGGTTGTGTCAGGCCATCACATGGGTCGCCACGCGGCCATCCCCAGCGCGGCTTGCACGGCGGAGCGCAACCTGCATAGATCGACGTCGTAACGAGTACAGGGCTGGCGATGCGGCCGCGGCGCGAGATCACGACGGTGCAGGCGTTGCGTGGCCTGGCCTGCCTGCTGGTGGTGCTCTACCACGCCATCGACGCGTGGGGTGCGGGCCAGGTGCCGCCGCGCGCGGCCGACACCATCTGGCCGAACGGTGCGGCCGGGGTGGACCTGTTCTTCGTCATCAGCGGCTTCGTGATGGCGCTGACGGCGGCCGGGCTGGCGGGGGGCGCCGGCGCCTGGCGTTTTTCCGTGCGGCGGCTGCGGCGGGTGGTGCCGCTCTACTGGGCGATGACGGGGCTGAAGCTCCTGGTCCTGCTCACCACGGCAGGGCCAGCCGCGCTGCCCGGCCCGTGGCACGCCGCCGCCTCGTTCCTGTTCATACCCTCGCGTGACGCGGCCGGCGCGGTGCGGCCCGTGCTGGGGGTGGGCTGGACGCTGCAGTTCGAGATGCTGTTCTACCTGCTGTTCGCCGCGGCACTGGCGGGCCGCCGGCCTGCCTGGCAGGTGGTGCTGCCGCTGGCCCCGCTCGCCGTGGCGGGTTTCTTACGGCAACCGGGCTGGCCGGCGCCGCTGGTGCTGGCCAACGGGTTGGTGCTGGAGTTCTGCCTTGGCCTGGGCGTCGCCGCTGCCGTTCAGCCGGGCCCATGCGCTCAGACCGCGCGTCCGCGGGCCTCATGTGCCTGTGCGTTCGGCACGGGGCTGGCGCTGCTGCTGACGCTGCCACAGCCGGGCGCGCTGCGCTTCGCGGCCTGGGGTGTTCCGGCTGCGCGGATGCTCGCCGGTGCGGTGGCCGCGGTACCCTGGGTCGGCCGGCGCCTGCCACGCTGGCTGCTGGCCGTGGGCGATGCGAGTTACGCGATCTATCTCTCCCACCCCTTCGTGGTGCCCCTGCTCGCGCATGGCGTGGCCGCGCACGTGCCGGCCCGGTTCGCGCTTCCGGTGCTGCTGGGGGCGAGCGTGGTTGCCAGCACGCTGGCGGGGCTGGTGTTGAACCGCGTGGTGGACCAACCGGTGCAGCGCTGGCTGTCCGCATGGCCCACATCCCGCAGGCACTCAGCCGAGCCGATGGCCCAGCTCGTCCAGCCGTAGCTGCGACCGGCGGGCGAGCTGGCGACGTGCAAGCCGGTCGCGTTCGCCGATCAGGGTTTCCACCGCTTCCAGCGCCGCCCGGCGCGCAGCCAGCCCCGCCATCGCCGCCCGGCTGTCCGCCGCCCTCTCGGCATAGGCCGCTCCCGCGTCCTCCATGGCTTTAGCAGCAGCCCGCAGCCAGGCGGCGAGCGGGTCGGCGGCGTCGCTCGGCGTGGCTTGCGCCTCGTGATCCGGGGCCGCCTTCGCCTGATCGAGGGCCGCTTTGGCCCGTGCCTCCTGCGCGGTGGCCTGGCCCAAGGCGCGCCGGGACTGCTCCGTCTCCAATCGCCGCAGCCGGGCCAGCGTGTCCATTGCGCGGGTCAAACCGGATTGCCCTGCACGGCCGCGCCCAGGGCGGCAAAGCTGTCTTCGATGCCCGTGGGCTCGTCGCGGCTCTGCCGCAGCATCGCCTCGATCCGCGGCACCGCGGCCACGGCACGGTCCAGTGCCAGGTCCGCCCCGGGGCGGACGGCGCCCCGCCGCAGCATGTCGGCCATGTCGCCATGCAGCGCCAGCATGGCCCGCGCCTCGCGCACCAGGGCGGTCTGCTGCGGATCAAGGCAGCCGGCGGCGGCACGCGACAGCGAGCGCAGCACATCGACCGCCGGGTAGCGGCCGCCCTCGCCGATGCGCCGGTCCAGCACCACGTGGCCGTCCAGGATGCCGCGCACCGCATCGGCCACCGGCTCGTCGTGGTCGTCTCCCTCCACCAGCACGGTGAACAGGGCGGTGATCTGGCCGGCCGTGCCGTCCGGGCGGACAGGGCCAGGCCCCGCGCGCTCCAGCAGGCGGGGCAGTTGGGCGAACACGCTGGGCGGGTAGCCGCGCGTGGCCGGCGGCTCGCCGGCCGCAAGCCCGATCTCGCGCAGTGCCAGGCAGAAGCGGGTCACGCTGTCCATCAGCAGCAGCACGGACTTGCCCTGGTCTCGGAAGTACTCGGCCACCGTCATCGCCGTGTAGGCCGCCTCGCGCCGCAGCAGCGGCGGCGAGTCCGACGTAGCAACGACCACGACCGAGCGGGCCAGGCCGTCCGGGCCCAGGTCGTCCTCGACAAACTCGCGCACTTCGCGGCCGCGTTCCCCCACCAGGGCCAGCACGGCCACGTCGCACTGCGTGTGCCGCGCCAGCATGGAAAGCAGCGTCGATTTACCGACGCCCGAGGCGGCGAAGAGGCCGAGCCGCTGCCCGGTGCGGCAGGTGGCGAAGCAGTTCAGCACACGCACGCCGAGGTCGATGGGCGGGCCAAGCCGGGCGCGGCTGATCGCCGGGGGTGGCGCGGCGTTCACCGGCATCAGCCTCAGTCCCCTCGGTAGGATGCCGAGCCCATCGGCGGGCGCGCCCAGGGGATCGATCACCCGGCCCAGCCATGCGTCGGACGGCGCGATGCCGCCGCGCCCAATCTGCCCGGGCAACGCGCCGCTGCCCAGCAATACCCTGGCGCGGCCGCCGGCACCCAGGCCCTGCGTCTGGCCAAAAGGGGCTGCGCGCAGCAGCGTCCCGTCGGCGCCCACGATTTCCGCCGGCACGCTCTCGCCGCTGCGGGTTTCCAGCACCACCCGGTCGCCCATGGCCAGCAACCGGGAAAGGCCGGCGATTTCGACCGCCAGGGGCGCTACCGCTTGAACCGAACCGCAAATGTCAACAGGGGAAATCGACGCCAACTGCGCGCATACCGCGTCCACGTCCAATTTATGATCGCCAGCCAATATTTCGGTGCTCATCGTTATCCTTGCGGGCTCGTGCTGCCCCCCAAGCGCTCGGAGGCCAAAGGCCGTTCCGCCCTATCTCAAAATTTCTCACGAACTTGTGAAAAAACTGTGGCGGGTCACACGTCAAAGTGGTATCTGTATCGTATCGAAATAGGGGTGCGACCGATGCGGGTTCTGCTGGTGGAAGACGAGGCGACGACATCCAAGGCCATTACAATGATGCTGCGCGGGCACGGCGCGATCGTCGACCAGACCGACACGGGGGAAGAGGCGCTCGAACTGGTACGCCACTATGATTACGACATCGTTGTACTCGACCTGATCCTGCCGGACATGGAGGGGTTCGAGGTGGTGCGGCGCATGCGGTCCGGCCGGGTGGAAACGCCCGTGCTGATCCTGTCGGGCCTGAACCGGCCCAACGCCAAGGTGAAAGGGTTCGGCATGGGGGCCGACGACTACATCACCAAGCCGTTCGACAAGGACGAGCTGATCGCGCGAATCCAGGCGGTGATCCGCCGCAGCAAAGGCTATAGCCAGCCCGTGCTGAACATCGGCAACCTGCAGCTTAACCTCGACAGCCGCGAGGTCCGGGCCGACGGCAGCCCTGTCCACCTGACCGGCAAGGAGTACGCCATCCTGGAGCTGCTGGTGCTGCGCCGCGGCATGGTGCTGACCAAGGAGGCCTTTCTCAACCACCTGTATGGCGGCATCGACGAGCCGGAGATGAAGATCATCGACGTGTTCATCTGCAAGCTGCGCAAGAAGCTGGCCC
>CAXUGD010000169.1:0-6791 GCA_964250355.1 uncultured Acetobacteraceae bacterium
GGCGGCGGACCGGTGCGGCCCGCGGCGCCTCCGGCGGCTGTTCGGTGCCGCATTTGTAGCAGACCGGCGGCGTCCGGGCGAGGTCGTAGACGCGGGTGCCGCAGGAAACACAGACGCGCTTGGTGCCCACGCCCGGCAGGCGCAGGGCGATTGCTTCGTATGTCATGCGGCGTCGGCCGCGCGGCAGGCTGGGGCGTGCGTCACGCTCTACCGGGCGCCGCGGGCGATGCGGCTGGCCAGATACTGGGCATTGCTGACGCCCTCGTAGCTCATGGAGAACGGCCGGCCCTTGGTGCTTTCGACCGGGGCGGCGACTTTCGGGGCGGCCTTGGTGCGCTTGCGGGCGGTGGCGGCCTTGGCAGCCTTGGCCGCCGCGGCCAGGGTGGCATCGGCCGCACGGTCGGCGGCGTCGTTCTCGCGGGCCGACCACGAACGGGCATCCTGCTGCAGCTTGGCGGCGAAACGGTCGGTGTTGTCGTCCTGGGCTGCGGCCGCGTTGGGTTGGGCGGTTTCGTCGTTCATGTTGGACACCTCGTGACATGGGTGGGTGCTGCGGCATGGGCCAGGCAGCAGCCGGGTCCGGCGGAGCGGACTACAGACTTCGGCACCTTACGGGACAAGTCGCTCCACCGAAAGGCAGGAACGGCCGACGCCTCTCACTTTAGCGTGGCTAAAGTTGCTGTTGCGAGCCGACTTTAGTTTAGCTAAAGTTTGCTTGTGACCAATCTGAGATCCCTGTTCCGTGCCGCCGGCAAGCGGCAGCGCGACGTGGCGGAGGCGGTGGGGCGCAGCGAGGGCGCTGTCAGCCAATGGGTGAACGGCGAGCGCGAGATACCGGCCGACCTGGTGCTGCGCGTGGAAGAGGTGACGGGGATTCCACGCCATCGCCTGCGGCCTGATCTTTGGGAGAGCAGAATGAACGCCATGGACGCGCAGACCGCGCCCGACCTGACCCACCTGCAGCGGCTGGAAGCCGAGGCCATCCACATCATGCGCGAGGTGGCGGCCGAGGCCGAGCGTCCGGTGATGCTGTACTCGGTGGGCAAGGACAGCGCGGTGATGCTGCATTTGGCACTGAAGGCGTTCGCACCCGGCAAGCCGCCGTTCCCGCTGCTGCACGTGAACACCACTTGGAAGTTCAGCGGCATGATTGCGTTCCGTGACGAGCAGGTGCGCAAGCTGGGCCTGACCCTGCACGAGTGGATCAACCACGACGGCGTAGCCCAAGGCATCAACCCGTTCGACCATGCCCACTACACCGACATGATGAAGACGGAGGCGTTGAAGGCGGCGCTGGACCATCACGGCTTCGACGTGGCGTTCGGCGGCGCGCGGCGCGACGAGGAGAAGAGCCGCAGCAAGGAGCGCATCTTCTCGTTCCGCTCGGCGCAGCATCGCTGGGACCCCAAGCGCCAGCGGCCGGAGCTTTGGCACGTGTACAACGCGCGCAAGTCCAAGGGCGAAAGCATCCGGGTGTTCCCCATCAGCAACTGGACCGAGCTGGACATCTGGCAGTACATCCACCTGGAGAACATCCCGATCGTGCCGCTGTATTTCTCCGCACCGCGCCCGGTGGTGGAGTACAACAACATGACGATCATGGTGGATGACGACCGGATGCGCATTCCGGAGGGCCAGGAGCCGGTGATGAAGAACGTGCGCTTCCGCACGCTGGGCTGCTACCCGCTGACCGGCGCCGTGGAGAGCGATGCGGCCACGTTGCCGGAGATCATTCAGGAGATGTTGCTGACTACGACGAGCGAGCGGCAGGGCCGGGCCATCGACCATGATGCCGCGGCGAGCATGGAGAAGAAGAAGCAGGAGGGGTATTTTTAGGGTTGCTACCGGCTAGGCCAGGTTGGGTTTTCACCTTGATGGCAGTGCTGATCATCGCGCTTGCACTCGGAAGATCTTACTTGGCGCATGGCAGATACTGCGACAATTCGATAGCGACCTTGGCTTTCATCTTGGTTTGAGTTTTTCACTGCATACAGAAGCTTGTACGACGATTGGGACTGACGTTGTCTACACTGTTTCTGTGAAGGAGAAACTCGGTCTTCCTCTACCGGTCGTCGAGTACTATGACGGGTATGATCTGCCGGAAATACAGGAGATCGCTCCAAACCGGCTTCTGATCTCCATTGGTCCGGCCGGCTTTCCCGGTTCAATCTCGTTCGAGCGAATTTCGACGGCGTGACTATCGAGGTGCACCAAAAGATGATGCCGAAAAGTCGGACGAAATCGAATCCCTAGTTCCGTAGGTCGGACGACAGTCCGACGGGTCGGCGCCAGTGGATTGGCGGGCTGCTTGAAGAGGCGGACTGCGTCCGCCCTACGTGTTGTTTTCGTTATTGCGGGCCGGAGGCGTCAAGTACGCCCATTGTGGCCGATGTGCGTGTGCCTGGATTGCTTCGCTGCGCTCGCAATGACGCTGAAATTATGCTTCACGGTGCGAATGTTCGTTGGTGATCCGATGCCTTTTCGTGTCCTTGACTTTTCTTGGTGGCCTTTGTGTTTCATTCTTCCGGACGCCTCCAGGCGAAACCCGGCTAGCCAGTAAGGACCAAGCCCGATGGCCCACGTATCCGACCTGATTGCGACCGACATCGACGCCTACCTCAAGCAGCACGAGACGAAGTCGCTGCTGCGGTTCATCACCTGCGGCTCGGTCGATGACGGGAAGTCTACGCTGATCGGGCGGCTGCTATACGACAGCAAGATGGTGTTCGAGGACCAGCTTGCCGCGCTCGAAGCCGATTCGAAGAAGATGGGTACGCAGGGCCAGAACATCGACTTCGCGCTGCTGGTGGACGGCTTGGCGGCCGAGCGGGAGCAGGGCATCACCATCGACGTCGCCTACCGCTTCTTCTCGACGGACAAGCGCAAGTTCATCGTGGCCGACACGCCGGGCCACGAGCAGTACACGCGCAACATGGTGACGGGTGCCTCCACCGCCGACCTCGCGGTCATCCTGATCGACGCGCGGCGCGGCGTGCTTACGCAGACGCGGCGGCACTCCTACCTGGTCTCGCTGCTGGGCATCCGGCAGGTGATCCTGGCGATTAACAAGATGGACCTGGTGAACTACAGCCACGAGGTGTTCGACCGCATCCTGGGCGCCTACACCGAGTTTTCCTCGCAGCTCAACATCGAAAAGATCGTGCCCATCCCGATCTCGGCGCTGGCGGGCGACAACATCACCGAGCGCAGCGGCAACACGCCGTGGTATCACGGGCCCACGCTGATGGGGCACCTGGAAACCGTGGAGGTGGCCAGCCTGTCGCGCACGGCGCCGTTCCGCCTGCCGGTGCAGTGGGTGAACCGGCCGAACCTCGATTTCCGCGGCTTCTCCGGCCTGGTCTCGTCCGGCACCGTGCATCCCGGCGACCTGGTGCGCGTGATGCCCTCGGCCAGGCAGAGCCGGGTAGCGCGCGTGCTGATCGACGGCGACTTGCCCTATGCCACCGCCGGCCAGTCGATCACCGTCACGCTGGAAGACGAGGTCGATTGCTCGCGCGGCGACGTGATCTGCGGGGCCGAGCACCCCGCCCAGGTGTCCGACCAGTTCGAGACCACCATCGTGTGGATGAGTGAGACGCCGATGCCGCCCGGCCGGAGCTACCTCATGAAGATCGGCACCAAGACGGTGACCGGATCGATTACCTCCCTGCGCCACAAGGTGAACGTGAACACGCTGGAGCAGGTGGCCGCACGGCAGCTCGAGCTGAACGAGATCGGGCTGTGCAACATCAGCCTGGACCGGCCCGTGGCCTTCGATCCCTATGCCGAGAACCGCGACACCGGCGGCTTCATCCTGATCGACCGGGTGACCAACGAGACGATGGCGGCCGGCCTGATCCACTTCGCGCTGCGCCGCGCGCAGAACATCCACTGGCAGGCGGTGGATGTCAGCCGCGTTACGCGGGCGGCGCAAAAGGGGCAGCGCGCCTGCGTGCTGTGGTTCACCGGCCTGTCCGGCGCGGGCAAGTCCACGGTTGCCAACCTGGTGGAAAAGCGGTTGCTGGCGCTGGGCCGGCACAGCACCATGCTGGACGGCGACAACGTGCGCCACGGCCTGAACCGCGACCTGGGGTTTACCGATACCGACCGGGTGGAGAACATACGCCGGGTGGGCGAGGTGGCGCGACTGATGGCCGATGCCGGGCTGATCGTGCTGGTGTCGTTCATCTCGCCGTTCCGGTCCGAACGGCAGATGGCGCGCGACCTGCTGCCCCCGGGCGAGTTCCTGGAGGTGTTCATCGACGTGCCGCTGGAGACGGCCGAGGCGCGCGATCCCAAGGGGCTGTATAAAAAGGCACGGCGCGGCGAGATCAAGCATTTCACCGGCATCTCCAGCCCCTATGAGGCGCCGGAGCAGCCGGAGCTGCACATCGACACCACCCGGCTGTCGCCCGAGGCGGCCGCCGAGCTGATCGTGGCGCAGCTGGAGGCGCGCGGCCTGCTGCAGGGCAGCGACGGATGAACGACCGCGACGGGCTGAAACGCGAGGCAGCGGCACAGGCGGCCGCCCTGGTGCAGGACGGCATGGTGGTGGGGCTGGGCACCGGCTCCACCGCCGCGTTCCTCATCGAGGCGCTGATCGCCCGCAAGCCGAACATACTCTGCATTCCCACCTCGGAGCGCAGTGCCGCGCAGGCGCAGGCAGGCGGGCTGCGCGTGGTGGGGTTCGACACGCATACGAGCATCGACCTCTGCATCGACGGCGCAGACGAGATCAAGCGCGACAGCCTGGACCTGGTGAAGGGTTTGGGCGGCGCGCTGCTGCGCGAGAAGATCGTGGCCAGTGCCGCACGCCGGCTGGTGATCATCGCCGATGGCGGGAAGCTGGTCGATTGGCTGGGCACGCACGCGCCCGTTCCGGTGGAGGTGACGCAGTTCGGCTGGGAGCTGACCCGGGCGCGCCTGGCCGAGCTGGCCGAAGGCGTGCAGCGCCGCGCACGGCCCGATGGCGGCCCGTTCCTGACGGATGGCGGCAACTTCATCCTGGACTGCAGCACCGGGGCCATTGCCGATGCGGCCGCGCTGGACCGCCGGATGCGGCAGATCGTGGGCGTGGTGGAGACCGGCCTGTTCGTGGGCATGGCGGAGCTGGCGCTGGTGGCGGACGGCCAGGGTGTGACGCGATACGCCCGGCCATGACCGTGGGCGACCCCTGCCGCCTGGTGCTGATCGTGATGGGGGTGTCCGGCTCGGGCAAGTCCACGGTTGCGGAAGCGATGAACGCGCATCTGCACTGGCCCTTCCAGGAGGGCGACGCGCTGCACCCGCCCGCCAACGTGCAGAAGATGCATGCGAGCGTGCCGCTGACGGACGAGGACCGTGCACCCTGGCTCGTGGCCGTCCGGCGCTGGATCGACGCGCGGGTGGCGGCGGGCGAGCCCGGAATGATCACCTGTTCGGCGCTGAAGCGCAGCTACCGCGAGGGCCTGGTGCTCGGCCGCTCCCAGGTGCGGCTGCTCTACCTGCGGGCCGACGCGGCGGTGCTGCGGGCGCGGCTGGAACGGCGGGTGGGCCACTTCATGCCGGCGAGTCTGCTGGACAGCCAGTTGCAGACGCTGGAGGAGCCGGCACCCGATGAGCGGCCGATCACCGTCTGCGTGGAAAGCACGGTGGACGAGACCGTAGCCGACGCCCTGGCCGCGCTGCCGCGCTGCTGACCGGGCCCGGCGGCTTCAGGACAGGCCGAGACGCTGCAGCCAGGCGGCCCGGCGCGAGCGGACCGGGCGGAGCTGGCCCAGCAACTCGTGAACCGTGTCGAAGCAATGCGGGGTACCCTGCGGCGCCTGGGCGAAATACCCGTCCTTCGTGCGCCACAGCGTGAGCGTGCTGCGCTGGGCGTGGGCTGGGGCCAGAATCAGCAGCTCCTCGAACTCGGCCCCGTCCAGCGTGCGGTCCAGCGCGATCGTCAGCCGCAGATGGCGCTGTTCCGCCCAGCTTCGCACCTCCACCAGGTCTTCGACCTGGAAGGCAAGGCCGTAGGCGACGGTGCGGACAGAGACGCTGGAGGAGGGCATGGTCCTGGTTCCACTCTGAAGTCGGTTATGTCCGGACGTACGGCCGGGCGGATCGTAGAAGTTTGGCCAGGCCTCTGCCGGGCACGCCCCATCATCCTGCCGCCTGGTTAAAATCTCCTTACGTTCCGAGTCGTCAAATAACAAATACGTTACGGTATCAAAAAGTATGCGGCGGGCGTTCCCCGGGCCGCGGCGCCCCTTCTTGCCCCCGCAGGCAGGCCAGCGTCATAGTGGTTAATGCAAAAACAACGGGTGGGAGGTAGGGCATGGCTCGGACTGCACTGGTTACCGGGGGCACGCGCGGCATCGGCGCGCAGATCAGCATCACCCTCAAGGCTGCGGGGCGCACGGTGGTTGCCAGCTACGCCGGCAACGAGGCGGCGGCCCAGGCATTCCAGGCCGAGACGGGGATCCCCGCCGTGAAGTTCGACGCGGGCGACTTTGCCGCCTGCGAGACGGCCGTGCGGTCCATCCACGAGCAGCACGGCCCGATCGAGATCCTGGTGAACAACGCCGGCATCACGCGCGACGGCGTGATGGCCAAGATGAGCCGCGACATGTGGGACGCGGTGATCGACACCAATCTCGGCTCCTGTTTCAACCTGTGCAAGCTGACCTTCGATGCGATGCGGGCCAAGAAGTTCGGGCGTATCGTCAACGTGGGCTCCATCAACGGCCAGGCCGGGCAGTACGGCCAGGTGAACTACGCCGCCGCCAAATCCGGCATCCACGGCTTCACCAAGGCGCTGGCGCAGG
>CAXUGD010000170.1:0-6785 GCA_964250355.1 uncultured Acetobacteraceae bacterium
CCGGGCACAGGCGGCGGCCCCGGCGGCGCTGCACGGGCCGCAGGACCAGGTGGCGGTCATGCGGGTCACCTACGCCGCACGCAGCGCGCGGGTCGCCCGGCGCATCGGCGCCATCCCCGGCCTGCGCTGCCCGGCGCCGCCGGGGGCGTTCTACTTGTTTCCCGAGCTCGCCGGCTTGATCGGCCGCACGACGCCGGGCGGCACCCTGATCGACAGCGACGAGGCGTTCTGTGCCGCGCTGCTCGAGGAGAAGTCGGTGGCCACCGTGCACGGCGCGGCCTTCGGCCTCAGCCCCCATTTCAGGATGAGCACGGCGACCGATGACGCGTCGCTCGACGCGGCCTGCGCCATCCTCGCGTCGTTTTGCGCGTCGCTGGCCTGATGCTTCCCCGCGGCCCGTCGTGATGGGGGCGCTTGGCTTGCCGGCCGCTTCGTGGCATCGCGGCGCCATGCCGCAGCAAGCCGACGCGCAGACCAGCCTGGACCCGCATGACTGGGCCGAGACGCGCGCGCTGGGCCATCGCATGTTGGACGACATGATCGACTGGCTATCGGGCGCCCGCGACCGCCCGGTGTGGCAGCGCATGCCGGACGCCTTGCGTGCCGAGCTGCGCACCCCGATTCCCCGCCAGGGCGCGCCGATGGAGGCGGTGTATGCCGATTTCCAGCGCCTGATCCTGCCCTACAGCAGCGCCAACGAGCACCCGCGCATGATGGGCTGGGTGAACGGCGGCGGCAACGCGGCCGGGCTGCTGGCCGAGCTGCTGACCGGCATCTTCAACGTGAACTGCGGCGGACGCGACCACGCGGCCATCGAGGTGGAGCGCCAGGTGATCGCCTGGGCGGCCGAGATGGTGGGCATGCCGGCCCAGACCACCGGCGTGCTGCTGACCGGCTCGTCAATGGCCAACATGGTGGCCGTGCTGGTGGCGCGGCGCGCGGCGCTGGGCGGCGCGGTGCGCAGCGCGGGCCTGCAATCCGCACCGCTCACCGCCTACGCCTCGGCCGCCGCCCATGGCTGCATTCCCCGCGCGCTCGACATGGCGGGTATCGGCTCGGACGCGCTGCGCCTGATCCCGGCCGGCCCGGACCACCGGATGGACCCGGCGGCGCTGCGCCAGGCGGTCGCCGCGGACCGGGCATCCGGCCGGCAGCCCTTCCTGGTGGTCGGCACTGCCGGGACTGTCGATACCGGCGCAGTCGATCCGCTCGAAGCGGTGGCCGACATCGCTGCGGGTGAGAAACTCTGGTTTCACGTGGACGGCGCTTTCGGTGCCACGGCGGCGCTGTCGCCCCGCCTCCGGCCGCTGCTCGCCGGTATCGAGCGGGCGGACAGCCTGGCGTTCGACTTCCATAAGTGGGCGCAGGTGCCCTACGACGCAGGCTGCGTGCTGATACGCGATCCGGCCCTGCATCTGGGGACCTTCGCCCAGTCGCTCGCCTACCTCACCCATGCCGAGCGCGGCCTGGCCGGCAACCCGCCCTGGCCGCGCGACCTGGGCCCCGACCTCTCAAGGGAGTTCCGGGCGCTGAAAGTGTGGATGACGCTGCGGGCCTATGGCACCGAGGGCATCGCGCGGGTGGTGGAGAACGGGTGCGAAATGGCCCGCCATCTGGCCGCACGAATCGCGCGCGAGCCGTCGCTGGAGCTGCTGGCGCCCGTGTCGCTGAACATCGTGTGTTTCCGCGTGGCCCGGGGTGCGGCCCAGCTCGACACGCTGAACCACGACGTGGTGGCCGACCTGCAGGAGGCAGGGATCGCCGCACCCTCCACTACCACGATCGGCGGCCGGCTCGCCATCCGCGCGGCCCTGTTCAACCACCGCACCACGGCGGCCGATGCGGACGCGCTGGTCGATGGCGTGCTTGCGATGGCGGCGCGGCACGTCGATGGTGCCCGCGCCCCCGAAACCCGGAGTGTTCCAGCTTGAAGCTCAGCCGCCTCGCCGTCCTCATGGCTACCGCTGCCACCCCCGCCATGGCCCAGACCCAGCCGCAGCCCTTGCCCTACCCGCCGGCCATCCCCGCGCCGCAGGACACGGCGTGGCCCGGCACCATCGCGCTCACGGTCGATATCACCGACGTGGCGCGCCACGTGATGTCGGTGCACGAGACGGTCCCTGTGGGGAAGGCGGGTGACCTGGTTCTGCTATATCCCCAATGGGTACCGGGCGATCACGGCCCGACCGGGCCCTTGGCAGATCTGGCCGGGCTGGAGATCCAGGCGGGCGGCCAAACGATCCCCTGGGTGCGCGACACCGTGGACGTGCACGCCTTCCACGTGACGGTGCCGCAAGGTGCCTCCGGCCTGGACGTGCGGTTTCAATACCTCTCGCCCCCCACCGAGCACGAGGGGCGGGTGGAAATGACGCCGGAGATGGTCGATCTGGCCTGGAACACCGTGCTGCTCTACCCCGCCGGCGTGTTCAGCCGCGGCATCACCGTGCAACCGAGCCTGGCCCTGCCGAAAGATTGGCAGGTGGCGACCGCGCTGGAGCGCGCCGATGGCTGGGCCGGCGCGGTCAGCTTCAAGCCGACCACGCTGAACACGCTGGTCGATTCGCCGCTATACGCCGGGCGCTACGTTTCGCGCATCGACCTGGCGCCGGGTGCCACCGTGCCGGTCCACCTCAACATCTTTGCCGATCGTCCGCAGGACCTGGCGATCACGCCGGAGCAGCTGGCGCACCACCGCGCGCTGGTGACGCAGGCGGTGAAACTCTACGGTTCGCAGCACTACGCGCATTACGACTTCCTGTTCGCGCTGAGCGACCAGCTGGGCGGCGTGGGGCTGGAGCACCACCAGTCCAGCGAGGACGGTGTGGATCGCGACTACTTCACCGACTGGGACCATACGAGTGCCGACCGCGACCTGCTGCCGCACGAATACACCCATTCCTGGAACGGCAAGTTCCGCCGCCCGGCCGACCTATGGGCCCCCAACTTCAACGTGCCGGAGCGCGACAGCCTGCTGTGGGTTTATGAGGGGCAGACGCAGTTCTGGGGCCAGGTGCTGGCCGCGCGCTCCGGCCTGTGGAGCCACGCCGACGCCCTGGACGCGATCGCCGACGACGCAGCCAGCATGGAGGCCGAGACCGGCCGGCTGTGGCGCCCGTTGCAGGACACGACGAACGACCCGGTGATCAACGCGCGGCGCCCGCAATCCTGGCACAGCTGGGAACGCCAGGAGGACTACTATACCGAGGGCCTGCTGATCTGGCTGGATGCCGACACGCTGATCCGCGAGGGGACGCACGGCCAGAAGTCGCTCAACGATTTCGCCCGGGCGTTTTTCGGCATCGATGACGGCAGCATCGTCGTGCACCCCTATGTGTTCGACGACGTGGTACACGCCCTGGACGGGGTGATGGCCTACGACTGGGCCGGTTTCCTCCGCCATCGGCTGGAAACGGCGGGGGGCGGCGCGCCACTGGACGGCATCACCCGCGGCGGCTACCGGCTGGTCTATACCGACACGCCGTCCGACGCGCTGAAGAGCTACCAGGCAAAGCGAAAGGTGCACGATTTCACCTGGTCGATCGGCCTGAGCCTGGCCAGCGGCGGCACCATCGGCGGCGTGATCTGGAACGGCCCCGCCTATCGCGCCGGGCTGGTGAAGGGCGGAAAGCTGATCGCGGTGAACGGCCTGTCCTACGAGGGCGCCGACGACCTGGCCGGCGCCATCAAGCTGGCCGCCACGGCAAAGGAGCCGATCGAGCTGCTGGTGCAGAACGACCGCGAGTTCCGCACCGTGCAGATCCCCTACCACGACGGGCTGCGCTACCCGCATCTGGTGCGCGAGGCGGGAAAACCGGCGCTGCTGGACGATCTGCTGGCGCCGTTGCGGTGATGGCAAGGGGCGGACTGGCGTCCGCCCTACGGTGATAACCGTGGGGGATGGGATGCGGTGGCGCATCCCATCCCGTTCGGTGCTAGCAGTTACGAGCCGTTGGCGCAGACGCCGAGCTTGGTGCCTTCGAAGGTTGTGTAGCCGTTCAGCGTCGTGCTGGCGGAGGCACCGAAATAGACGGGTGTCGCTTCGTCCTGCAGGTGGTAGGTGAAGCCGCCGGCGGTGTAGGCGTAGTCGCCGTAATTCGCCGTCGTCTCCAGCGGGTCGCCGACCTCGTAGATACCGCAGGGCGAGTTGTTGTCCGTCGTGGGGTCGTCCATCCACTCGGCCAATTCGTGGCTGAGCGCCGAGACGTCCTGCGAAAAGGCGCCGGCGGTCTGGATGTAGGTGAAATGGCTATAGGCCTGCGTGCCGGTGTAGCTGTGGTAGCCGCCGATGCAGCAGCCGGACTTCGCGTTCTCCAGCAGGTATGTCTGCGTGGTCACGAAGATCGGCAGCGCGTTGGCGGGAATCTTCAGCTTGGTGATCAGCGCCTGGATCTTCGGGTCGAACCAGTTGATGCTCGCCTCGATCACCTTGGTGTTGAAGGCGGTCGTCACCAGGCCGTCGGCCTTGGGCACCGTCAGCGTCTGCAACGGCTCGATGACCGGGTTGCCGAGTAACACGTGGTAGCTCGAAGCCTTGCCGCCAAGGTTCCAGACGTTGACCTTCTGGAACGCATCGGTGAACTGGGTGGAGCCGACATCGGTGCCGCCCTGGTTGAAATCGACGCTGCTCTGGAAAATCGGCGAGGCGACGATGTTCTGGATCACGGTGTTCCCGTTGCTCAGTTTCGCCAGCGGCGAGAACGAGGTGGTGCCGTAAACCATCTTGATCGGGATGATGTAAATGGGGACGGTGGTCGATCCGCCGCTGGCAGGGTTCGTGCCGATGAAGACGTCGCTGTAGCTGGTGCCACCGTGGGTGTAGGTCAGCGTCCAGTTCGGCGTGGCCAGCCTCTGTCGCACGTTCGGCCGCAGGCCTGGCTGGCGCGCGAACATCGCGTGGTCGCCGGGGTTGGGCGCAATGGTCGTTTCTGCCGCGACGGCCTGGCCGGTCACGAGGGCCGCGAAACCGGCGGCGAAAGCCGTCAACCCTGTCCTGTTCATCGATGCCTCCTTCGGCGCTCCACGATCGGACATGCGCCGCCGTCCGGATAACCGGGAATTGTTACAGCGGCCAGCTTTTTTGCACTGCCCATGCAACTTTCCCGGCCTTTGCGATCACATTAAGATCTGATCACAAGCCGGCGTTGCGGCCGCGGGCGCTATGGGAACAGGCCGCGTGTCAGCTTTGCCTTCTGCACACGCTCCACGCCGATGGCCAGCGCGGCGGTGCGGTGCGTCACGCCGTCGCGTTCGGCGCGCGTCATCACCGCCTGGAAGGCGCGCTCCAGCACGCGGTTCAGGCGGTCGCGCACCTCCGGCTCGGTCCAGAACAGTTGCTGCAGGTCCTGCACCCACTCGAAGTAGCTCACCACCACGCCGCCGGCGTTGCAGAGTATGTCGGGGATGACGAAGATCTCGCGGCGGCGCTCGGCCAGCACGCGGTCGGCCTCCGGCGTGGTCGGGCCGTTGGCACCCTCGGCCAGGATGCGGCATTGCAGCTTCCGGGCGACGTCCTCGGTGATCACCTGTTCCATGGCGGCCGGCACCAGGATGTCGCATTTCTGGGTCAGCAGCTGGCCGGGGTCGAAGGCGGCCTCGTTGGACCAGCCGGCCAGGGTGCCGTGCGCCTCGGTGTGGCGGATCAGCGCGGGCACGTCCAGCCCGTGCGGGTCGAAGTAGCAGGAGGTGTGGTCCGACACGCCGATCACGCGGGTGCCCTGCTGCACCAGCGAGGCGGCGGTGACGCTGCCCACGTTGCCGAAGCCCTGGATGATCGCGGTGGTTTCTACCGGGTTCATGCCCAGCCGCTCCATCGCGCGCCCGACCAGGTGGACTACGCCGCGTCCGGTGGCCTCGCGCCGGCCCACCGTGCCGCCGGCGTCCACCGGCTTGCCGGTCACGATCTCGGTCACCGTCTGGCCCTGATACATGCTGTAGGTGTCCATGTACCAGGCCATCACCTGCTCGTTGGTGCCCATGTCGGGCGCCATCACGTCGGTCTTGGGGCCGACGAAGGGGATCATCTCCTGCATGTAGCGCCGGCTGACGGCTTCCAGCTCGCGCTTGGACAGGCCGTAGGGATCGACGGCCACGCCACCCTTGGCGCCGCCATACGGCAGGCCGGCCAGCGCGCATTTCCAGCTCATGGCGATGGCGAGTGCCGCCACCTCGCCCAGGTGCAGGTTGGCGGCGTAGCGCGTGCCGCCCTTGGTGGGGCCCATGGTGAGGTGGTGCTGCACGCGGAAACCGTGGAACACCGACTCCGAGCCGTCGTCGCGGTGGACCGGGCAGCTGACGATGATGGCGCGCTTGGGCAGCAGCAGCCGGTCGCGCTGGTGGACCGGGATTTCCAGGTAGTCGGCGATGACGGCGAAGTTCTCTCGCGCCTGTTCGAAGAACGAGCCGGTGTAGATGTCCATGACTGGGTGTCCGTGCGTGGGTTGCCCCGTCCGCGAACCCGGGCGGTTATTGTTTCTTGGTCCCGGGTCGGGTCGGGAAGGGTGGCGGCACCATCTTGCACGGCGGGCGTTTTGTCCACGTATCAGACCGCAGGTCCCGCATGACATCGCATACAGAAACGACACCGGAGGGCGGCGGCGGCCGGCGCAGCCTGGCGCTGGTGATGAACCCGCAGGCCGGCGCGCTGTTGGGCGAGCGGCACAGTGCGGGCACGCTGGAGCAGCAGCTGCGCGCCGAAGCCGCCGGCCTCCAGGTCATACCGCAGGATGCGGGCAGCCTGCCCGAGCGCGTGGCCCGCGCGGTGGCCACGGGCAGCGACTGCGTGGTGG
>CAXUGD010000171.1:0-6779 GCA_964250355.1 uncultured Acetobacteraceae bacterium
GCCCCACTGGTCGGGCTTCCGCGTCCGCCCCGACCGCTTCGAGTTCTGGCAGGACATGCCGTACCGACTGCACGACCGCACCCTGTTCACCCGCCGGGCGGGGCAGTGGGTGACGGAAAAACTGTATCCTTAGTTGGTCGCATACGCAGAATGTCTCGCAATAAAGTATTTACTTCTTCATAGGACATCTCTAGGTTGAAACGAATAACAAAATGGCGAATCGATGTCACTTAAGCGTACGATTTTAGTAGCAGCATGCCTCTCTTGCTTGACTTGCCTATCTTATGCTCAGCAACGCACTATGAACGAGAACGTTCAGGGCACACTGCGCACATGGCCGCTATCGGGAAACTGGATTGTTACGCTCACCCGCAACAAGACTAGTCAACTTGGCTGTTTACTGTTTACCGCAAAGCAGAGTCAGGCAGAGGATGAGTTGTATATCTGGGGATTGCGGCACTTAGCCCAAACTTGGTCCGTAGTAATATTAGATAAAAACCCGGCAGCTGTTGCGGGCGACAATATTAGTGTTTCTGTAGATGGCGCACGCGTAGGCGTTTACCCGATCATAGAAAGATTGGAAAAAGGAGGACTATCCGGCATTCGAGCTAGTTTGCCCGAGTCTGAGTCCAAGAGAGTAATCCGTTTGATGGCGCTTGGCGACAACCTCAAATTTATTACGCAAACCGCCACATACTCTGTTCAGCTTTATGGCATCGCTCATGCGTTGGTATATATGTCGACGTGCGATACAGAGGCCGAAAGCCTCGGCGCCGGGACGCCGGGACCGTCTCAACAATAATTTCTTTAGAAGAGTTTACGCAACCAGCGCCCGCTCCAGCATGTCCAGCCCTTCCTCCAGCACACCATCCTCGACCGTCAGCGGCACCAGCACGCGGACCACGTTGCCGAACACGCCGCAGGACAGCAGCACCAGGCCGTGCTCCAGCGCGCGCGCCGTCACCCGCCTGGTGGCCTCCGCATCCGGCTCGGTGCCGCCACGCTCGCGGAAAATCTCGAAGCCAACCATGGCGCCCGGGCCGCGCACCGCGCCGACCGGCAGCGTGTCGTTGCGCTCGGCCATCTGCCGGACGCGCGCCTTGATCCGGTCGCCCACCACCACGGCGCGTTCCATCAGCCGTTCCGCCTCGATCACGTCCAGCACGGCCAGTGCGGCTGCGCAGGCGATCGGGTTGCCGGCATAGGTGCCGCCCAGGCCGCCCGGCTCGGCCGCCTGCATGACCGCCGCGCGCCCGATTACGCCGGAGAGGGGGAAACCGCCGGCCAGCGACTTGGCCACTGTTACCAGGTCGGGCTGCACGCCGCTATGCTCGATGGCGAACATGCGGCCAGTGCGCGCGAAGCCGGACTGCACCTCGTCGGCGATCATCAGGATGCCGTGCTGGTCGCAGATGCGGCGCAGTGCCGTCAGCAGTTCGTGCGGTGCCTCGTAGAACCCGCCCTCGCCCTGCACCGGCTCGATGATGACCGCCGCCACCCGGCTGGGCTCGATGTCGGCCCGGAACAGGAACTCCAGCGCCTTCAGGCTCTCGGCCACGGTGACGTTGTGGTGCTCGACCGGGAAGGGCAGGTGGTAGATCTCGGCTGGAAACGGGCCGAAGCCGCGCTTGTAGGGCAGGGTCTTGCCGGTGAGCGCGCTGGTCATGATGGTGCGGCCATGGAAGCCGCCGGCAAACGCGATCACGCCGCTGCGGCCGGTGGCGGCGCGGGCGATCTTGATGCTGTTCTCCACCGCCTCGGCCCCCGTGGTGAAGAAGATGGTGCGGGCGGGGCCGGCGAACGGCGCCAGCGCGTTCAGCCGCTCGGCCAGCGCCACATAGGGTTCGTAGGCCAGCACCTGCACGCAGGTGTGGGTGAAGCGGCCCATCTGCTCGGTGGCGGCCGCTATCACCCGCGGGTGGCAGTGGCCGGTGTTCAGCACGGCGATGCCGCCCGCGAAATCGACGTAGCGCCGCCCCTCCACGTCCCAGATTTCGGCGTTGCGCGCGCGCTGCGCATAGACGGCGGTGGCGTGGGAGAGGGCACGCGGCACGGCGGCGTTGCGGCGCGCGAGCAGGTCGATGTTGCCCATCGGGCGCTCCTGGCTATTCAGGCCGTCACCTAGACTGCCCGGCAAGAGAAAGAAAGCCGAGCCGCCGCCTGTGCCTCGTCGAGCAGGAGGGCCTGGCCGGTCATGACCCTATGGTCTGGCATGACGCCAGATCGGCTTCGACTTGGGAAAATCTCCGACCGGCAGGTTGAGAGAGACGCGGCGCAGGCGCACATGCAGCACGTGCGCGCGGAAGAGCGCGAGAAGAACGACTTTCCTGAAAGCCTGAGCCGTCAAGTCGATCCTAAATCGTAAACGGGCTTGGCTTTCAGGCGCCATGTCTTCGACCGGCGCGGATGCAAGCTCCGTCTGGTCGGCCGATAGCACGAGCGTCTCCGGAAGCTCGTGAAACGCCGACCCGTCGAGCTGCACGTAGAGATGCGCGGAGTCGATCGAAGACGCGAACGCACCGGGGGATTGTGTACCCCTGGGCTGTTTTCACCTGCGTGAGGGCCGAGCAAACACCATTCTCGCGATAGACGAACCAAACGCCGTTTCCGCCCCAAACGGCTTGCTGAACCCTGGCAGAAACCGGCTCTGCCAGGAGTAGGAAGGCCAGCGTTGCCCGCGAGACCCGGCGAAGCGATTTGCGCATGAAAGCTATTGCCCGTTCTGTTTCGTTGTCGTAACGCAATGCAATGCGTCCTCCGCGTTGGCTTGCTCTCCTTCTCGTACCGGCACAGGGTGCGTATGCGCTGTCACTGCCCGGCCTGGAAGGCGGCCGCGCGCAATACCTGCCGCTCGTCATCCAGGAGGCCACCGCCCAGGGCATCCCGCCCGAGCTGGCCGACGCGGTGGCCATGGTCGAGACCGGCTACCGGCCGGACGCGGTGGGCAGCTCGGGCGAGATCGGGCTGATGCAGGTCATGCCCGCCACCGCCCGGCAGTTGGGATTTTCCGGCACGTCGGCCGAACTGGCCGACCCCGCCATCAACATTGCACTCGGCGTGCGCTACCTGGCCCGCGCCTGGTCCTTGAGCGGCGGCGACATCTGCCGGTCGCTGATGAAGTATCGCGCCGGGCTAGGCCAGGAACTCATGACACCGCTCTCGGCTGCCTACTGCACCCGCGCCATCGCCTGGCTGGGCAGCACCGGAAGCCGCTTGGCCAGTATCGCCCCGCTGCCTGACGGCGGTGCCGCGCCAACGCCGCCCGCCGACCCGTACGTGATCGCCATCGTGCCGGCGCTGGCCGCACGACGCCCCGGTATGCTCGTCCAGGGACCGCCAGTGTGGGCCGGCTCCTGGGAACGGCGAGCGGACGACCACAGCCTGGCACTGAACCATCCGTACTCCTCCAGCCGCATGGTCTCTCGCGAACGCCGGGCAGGCCCCTCCGAACGATCGATGCATAAGGTCCAAGCGGCTGTGGAGGCGGCACTGGCGGACGCTGACCCCTGATCGATGTCGAGACCGCCCTGCTCGGCCCACCCCGACATTTCCGTTGCGCGCCTGACGCCGCCCCCCTAATCGTCCCGCATGGCGCGAGACATGATTGTTCACATCGGCACCACCAAGACAGGCTCTACAGCCATACAGAAGGTGCTCGCCCGCAGCAGGGCAGAGATGTTGGCTCAGGGCGTAGTCTATCCACGTTCTCCGGGCCACGAACGGCACGCCTACCTGGCTGTGTCCGCGACAACCGACCGCAAGCGGATCGAGAACGCCGACAGAGGCTTCTGGAAAGGAGTGAGTCCATCGGTTCAGTTAGCAAAGTTCCGAACAGAGTTCGAAGCCGAGATGGAAAATTTACCGACCACGGTGAAGCGCATACTAATATCTGCGGAAGAGTTTAGCGCGCTGCTGCTGGATGTTGACGGTATTCGGAACTTGCATGCCATGTTGGCTAAATATGCAGATTCTATCTCGATTGTTGTGTATCTACGCCGTCCCGACCATCATTGGACGAGTCTGTATAGTGAAAAGCTTCGTTGGGGAGGTGTGCAACCGCCAAGTCTGCTGGGCGCAAACCCGCCCCCTCACGCCTATGATTATGACGGGTTGCTTGATCGTTGGGCGTCTGTGTTCGGCGACCGTGCCATCAAGCCTCGTATATATGAGCAGCGACAAGACAGGAGGTTCGATGTCGTTACGGATTTCCTAGAAGTCTGCGAGCTGAGTCTCGGCGTTTCTTCACAGAGAAATGTGGCGAACAGTAACAAGGCGCTTAGCTTTGCAGCGCAAATGGTGCTGGTCGAATTGGCGTCTCGGCTGAGGGTGAAAAAAAGGGCCAATGTATCTTCCAGCCTCTGGCAGCACCTTGTGGATGCCGCATCGGCAGCGTTGCCTGGCCGAAGCTGGCAACCCACGCAGCAAGAAGCGGCCGGATTCGTGGACCGGTATGCCGAAAACCATGAGGCGGTACGTCGGCGTTGGTTTCCGCACCGGGACACCCTGTTTTCGACCGATTTCTCTGACCTCCCAGCCGAGCAAATGCAGCTGGATATGGCTGCCATGCAGGAAGCATGCATGCGCCTTATTCTGCAAACCGGCGAGAAAATTACGGCGCTTGAGGACGAGCTTGCCAAAACAGTAATCCCAGCGGCTGAACAGGCGGGCGATGACAGGCGCCTGCATCGTAACCTGATCAAGCGCATCGAGCTTAAACCGCAGAACATTGAAGCGCGGCTCAAGCTAGCGCAGCTTCTCCTAAAAACAGGCGATACGGAGGCGGCGACGCGCCAGGTTAAGGCAGCCCTCAAAATTGACCCGCGCAATGCGGAAGCTCTTGCGCTCGAGAGGCGGTTTGGAGCTGGCCAAGATGCCTCGAAGGCACAGTGACAAGTCCGGCAATGCGTGTGCAAGGAAGCACGGTGACCAACCCACCCCGCCCCGTCATTCTGCTGATCCTCGACGGCTTTGGCTGGCGTGAGGAGGCGGCCGACAACGCGGTGGTGCAGGCCGCAACGCCCCATTTCGACCGGCTATGGGCCACCTGCCCGCACGCCTTTCTGCGCACCGACGGCGATGCGGTGGGGCTGCCGGACGGGCAGATGGGCAATTCCGAGGTGGGACACCTCAACATCGGCGCCGGCCGCGTGGTGCGCCAGGAACTTGCCCGGATCGGCGCCGCGACCCGCGACGGCAGCCTGGCCCGGGCGCCGGCGCTGCTGAACCTGATTGCCGCGGCCCGGCATAGCGGCGGCACGTGCCACCTGATGGGCCTGGTCTCGGATGGCGGGGTGCACGCTCATCAGGACCATGCCGCCGCACTCGCCGCCATCCTGGCCGATGCCGGCGTTCCGATGGCCGTGCACGTCTTTACCGACGGGCGCGACACCGCGCCGCAATCGGGCGGGGGCTACGTGGCCGCCCTGCAGGCCGCTCTGCCGCGGGGTGCGTCGGTCGCCACCCTCAGCGGCCGCTACTACGCGATGGACCGCGACCTGCGCTGGGACCGCGTGGCCCGTGCCTGGCGCGCCATCGCCCTGGCCGAGGCAGACCGCTACGCCACCGCCGAGGAGGCGGTTGCGGCCGGCTACGCGCAAGGGGTGACCGACGAGTTCCTGGCCCCCTCCGTCATCGGTCCTTACGGGGGCGTGCGCGACGGCGACGTGCTGCTGTGCTTCAACTTCCGGGCCGACCGCGTGCGGGAAATCCTGGCCGCCCTGCTCGACCCCGCCTTCAGCGGCTTCGACCGCCCGCCGCACCCGGCCTTCGCCGCCGCTGCCGGCCTGACCCGTTACAGCGACGACCTGGCCGGTCGCATGGAGGCACTGTTCCCGCCCGTCCCGCTGACCCGGATCCTGGGCCAGGTCGTCTCCGATGCCGGGCGCACCCAGCTGCGCATGGCCGAGACGGAGAAGTACCCGCATGTGACCTACTTCCTCAACGGCGGCGAGGAAGCGCCCTATCCCGGCGAGGACCGCATCATGGTGCCCAGCCCGAAGGTGGCGACCTACGACCTGCAACCCGAGATGAGCGCGCCGGAGCTGACGGACCGCGCAGTGGCGGCCATCCGGTCCGCGCGTTACGACCTGATCGTGATGAACTACGCCAATCCGGACATGGTGGGCCACACCGGCAGCCTGTCGGCCGCCATAGCAGCCGTGCAGACGGTGGATGCGGGCCTGGGGCGGATTGCGCAGGCTGTGGCGAAGACTGGCGGCGCGCTTCTAGTGACAGCCGACCACGGCAATTGCGAGATGATGCGGGACCCGCTCACCGGCGGGCCGCATACCGCGCACACCACCAACCCGGTGCCCGTGCTGCTGGCCGGCGCGGCAACCCGCCTTCACGACGGCCGGCTGTCGGACCTGGCCCCCACGCTGCTGGCGCTGATGGGCCTGCCCCAGCCGGCGGAGATGACTGGCCGGAGCCTGTTCGAGTAGGGCATGACCGGATCGAGCGGGTTACCATCTGACGGACAGGCCGGTGCTTCCGAAGCTGTCCGCTCGAGCCTGGAACGTTCTCCCTGCCTGCGCGATAGCCGTTGGGACGACCGAAGCTGGAGAACGCCGTGGCGAGCCTGATCATCTTCATCTGCCTGTGCGCCTTCATGTTCGCGGCAGGATACCAGTGGCGCAAGATGCGGGAGCACCCCATGGCCGCCCGCCCAGACACCGCGCCAGCCCCGACGCGCGAGGCGCTGTGGAACGACATGCTGCGCAAGATCTGACACCGGGAGCCGCGTGCAGTGCCTGATTCGTTACCCCGCAAAACGAAGGGGG
>CAXUGD010000172.1:0-6767 GCA_964250355.1 uncultured Acetobacteraceae bacterium
TGCCTACAGCCCGCCGCCCGCCGCGGTCCCCCCGCTGAGCTGCGCGGGGCTGGGGTTGGAGCTGCTGGAGGCGCTGGTGGCGGGCGACGAGGCGCGCCGGCTCGCGTTGCACGACCGGCTGAGCTTTTCGCAGTGCGACCCGCGCTGGGCGGAGATACTGGCCGCCTACGCCGCATCGCTGGGGCCTGACGGGCGGCCATGGCCGGTGCCCTATCTTCGCCACGAGACGATGGGCGACTTCGTGGTGCAGGCGCCGCGCGCGGCCATGCGCATCGCCCTGATCTCCGACTGGGGCACCGGCACCCGCCAGGCCTGCGACGTGGCGGCCCTGCTGGCGGCCCAGCAGCCCGACACGGTGATCCACCTGGGCGACATCTATTTTTCGGGCACTGCGGCCGAGTGCGACCGGCACTTCCTGGCGCCGCTGCGCGCGGTGCTGCCCCATGCGCGGTTGTTCACCCTGTGCGGCAACCACGACGTGTACAGCGGCGGTGAGGGCTATTACGGGCTGCTGCGCACCATCGGCCAGCCGGCCAGCTATTTCTGCCTGCGCAGCCCCGACGATAGCTGGCAGGTGCTGGGCGCGGATACCGGGCTGAACGACCGCAACCCGTTCGGCGAACACGCGGCACTGACCGCGCTGGACGCGGGGGAAGAGCTTTGGCACGCCGACAAGCTGCGCCGGTTTGCCGGCCGTACCGTCTTTTTGAGCCACCACCAGCCGTTTTCCGCCTTCGCGCAGATCGGCCCGCAGGCGGCGCGCTCGCCGGTCAACCCCTGGCTGATGGCGAGCCACGACAGGCTGTCGCAGGCCGGGCGGATCGACGCCTGGTTCTGGGGCCACGAGCATCGCCTCACGCTGTACGCGCCCTATCGCGGCATCGCCGCCGGCCGCAACATCGGCTACGGCGCCATTCCCGTGGAGGCCGTGCCCGGGCCGCAGACGCCGTTGCCGGGCCTGGCAGACCCGCCGGCCGTGCTGACCCATGTTCCGCTGGACGTGGTGGAAGGCGCCTACACGCACGGGTTCGTGCTGCTGGATCTGGCGGCCGACGGTGTCGAAGCCTCGTACTGGGCGCTGACCCGGCCGGAAGGCGCAGTGTACCGGGAACGGATCGGGCAACCGCCGTAGGGTGGGCGTCAGCCCACCGTCGGATCGGCAAACTCCGGTCGATCAGGCAAGACCGGCCCTATTTCGGATACATGTAGTCCCGCGTCGGCGGCAGCGCGGTCTGGCTGGGCGACAGCTGCAGCTGGAACACCACCTGGCGCTCGCGCCGGAAGGCGAGTTCGGCGGCGGCCAGGTAGAACTCGAACATGCGGCAGAAGCGCTCGTCGTACAGCGCGACGGCGGCGGCGCGGTTGGCGGCGAAGCGTTCCGACCAGTGGCGCACCGTTTGCGCGTAGTGCAGCCGCCACGTCTCGGCATCCGTCAGCATCAGGCCGGAGCGCTCGATCGCCGGGACCACCTCGCTCAGCGCCGGCGCGTAGCCGCCCGGAAAGATGTATTTGTCCAGCCAGGCGGCCGTGGAGCCGGGGCCGGCGCTGCGGCCGATGTGGTGAACCAGCGCCACGCCGTCCTCGGCCAGGCAGCGGCGCAGGGTTTGGAAGAACGTGGCGTATTGGCCCAGCCCCACATGCTCCATCATGCCGACCGAGACGATGCGGTCGAACCGGCGGTCCAGGCTGCGGTAGTCGGCTAGCTCGAAACGGACGTGGTGGGCCAGGCCGGCGGCTTCGGCGCGGGCACGGGCGACCGCCAGCTGTTCGGTGGAGAGCGTGATGCCGGTCACCTGGGCACCGTGCTCGGCGGCCAGGCTCAGCGCCAGGCCCCCCCAGCCGCAGCCGATATCGAGCACGCTCAGGCCCGGCCGGTGCAGATGCAGCTTGGCCGCGACCAGCCGCTTCTTGGCCTGTTGCGCCGCTTCCAGCGTTTCTGCGCCGCTTGCGAAGTAGGCGCAGGAATATTGCAGGTCGCCGTCCAGGAACAGGCGGTAAAGCCGGCTGTCCAGGTCGTAATGGTGCGCCACGCGGCGTCGCGCGCGGGCGGCATCGTTGGCTTGGCGCAGGCGGCGTGTCAGGTCGCCCAGGCGCTGGTGGGCATGCAGCACCGGATGGGAGGCGCCGGCCTCGATCAAGTTGAGCAGCACCAGGTCCAGCACGTCGTAGATAGTGCAACCGAGCGGCCGCAGCGTGCCGTCCATGTAGGCCTCGCCCAAAGCCAGGCCGGGGTTGAGCGCCAGGCGCCGCACCGTGGGCCAATCCCCCAACGCGATGGCGGCGGCGGGGCCGGGGCCGCCCGAAAAGCGCGACACGGTGCCGTCGGGCCAGGTGACGGCGGCGCTGCCCCGGCGCAGCAGCCGGGACAGGACGGAGCGCAGCAGGAACCGGAAATCAGGCATGGTCAGTCCTCAAGCGCCGTGGTGGCCGGGGTGGCGTCCGGCACCGGCGTGGCAGATACACCCTCCATCGCTGGGCTACACGCGGGTGCGACGTTCGGCGTGTATCCCGGTCGCAGCCGATGTCCGCCCGCTGCCGATGAACGTGTGATGAGGGAGTGCCCGCCTATGCCATCGCCGGTCGGCAGCCACCAGGCAGGTTCGAAGACCCGACCCGGAAAGACGTTCTTCCATACCCTGGACGGTATCAGAGGCGTGGCGGCGCTGCTGATCGTAATGCGCCATACGGAAACGCTGTTCGCGCCGTGGAAGCTGCAGCAGAGCTACCTGGCTGTTGACGTGTTCTTCGTGCTGAGCGGCGTCGTCATCGCGCAGGCCTATGGTGAGCGGTTGCGCTCCGGCCTGAGCTTTGCGGCGTTCACCTGGATACGGGCGGTCAGGATCATGCCGCTGTACCTGCTCGGCAGCGCCATATCGCTTGGCGCGGCACTCGCCGGTCTGATCAGCTTCGGTCCGTGGCGCATCCTGGCCCTCTATGCGGGCCTGGCGCTGTTCATGGTTCCGAACCCCGGCATCGGCTCGGTCAACGTCTATCCGCTGGACAATCCGGCCTGGTCGTTACCCTTGGAACTGGCGGTGAACCTGTTCTACGCGCGCTTCGTGCGGGCCCTGGGCACAGCGGCCATGCTGGGCATCATGCTGTTCTGTTCGGCCGGCATCGCACTGACGCTGTACAAGGCACAATCGCACAGCCTGAACTTCGGGTTCTGGGCAAGAAGTTTTCCGTTCGGCTTGCTGCGCGTGGGATACTCGTTCTTCGCCGGCGTGCTCATCTTCGGCCGCTACGCAGCACGGCACCATGCGCTGGCGGGCAGGGGCGCTACCCTGGCGGCCTGGGGCGTGGTTGCGGCCGTGGGCATGGTCCTGGTTGCCGATCCGAGCCGGAGCGTGCAGCCCTATTACGATTTCGTGGCCGTCACCTTCGTGTTTCCCGCCCTCGTCTCCCTCGCGCTCGTGTTCCAGCCGACGGGACGGAGCGCGCAGGTCTTCAAGGTTCTCGGCGCGATCTCGTACGCAGTTTACACCTTGCACGCGCCGCTGAGCGGGTTGCTGGAGGGCGTTTTCGCGCATGCCGCGCACCATCCGGCCGGGGATGACGCGCCGTATATCGGCATCGTCTTCGTCCTGCTGCTCGTTCCGGCCTGTCTGTTGGCCGACCGGTTCTACGACCTGCCATTGCGCCGGCTCCTGCTGGCCCGGCTGCCGCGCCGGGCATGACGCGCCCCTTCGGCGCGGCCGCTTTCAGTGCCACGGCGATCATGTCCGCCGCAGCGGCCGAACGGTATTAACGAAGGTGCTGGACCACGTTGGCTCTGTTACTGCACCAGTTCGGCCTCGGGTGCTGCGAAGGCTTCGCTGGCTTCAAGCAGCACGGCGGTGGCCACGGCCCGGCAGCGCGGGCCGAAATCGCCGTCCTGCTGCAGGATGCGCCAGCCGCCGGCGGGGTGGGTGGCGACCGTCATCGGCACCTGCCGGACACGGAGCTGGTGCGACAGGGTTGCCACAATCGGGCCGGGTGCCTGGCCCTGAATGCAGATGAGTTCCATGGTGCGATCCTTCTGACCTGCAGAAGGATCGCCTAGAAAGCTTACGCAGCCGTTAAATGTGCCGCGTTGCGCCTATTCGGCGTTGGCGAGCTGCTGCTGCAATGCGCTCAGCAGGGCGGAGATGTCGTTGCCGTGCCGGCTGAGATAGCTGGCGTAGTCGCTGCGCTGGGTCAGGCGCAGGCTGGTGCCCTCGGCCACCACATCGACCACCTTGGGGGTGCCGCTGCTGGTATCGACCACCCACTGTACGTTGGCCGACGGCGCGTTGGGGCGGTTGATGACGGTGGCGACCAGCGTGTTGGCGCCCTGCGGGGTCTCGCCGCCCATCGTGTAACTCACACCCCGGTACTCGCCCAGGTGGCCCCGGATGTTGTTCAGCAGCACCTGATGGAAGATCGTGGTGTACTGCGTCTGCTGGGCCGGCGTGGCGCTCGCCCAGAAGCGGCCCAGGCAAAAGCGCGCGATCTTGGCCACATCGACGTTGCGGTCGATGACCGGTCCCAACGCCGCCCGCTTCTGTGCCGCCGTCTGCGGGCCGTTGACGATGGCGGTGAGCTGGCCGGCGAAGCTGTTGACAAAGCTGCTGTCCGCAGAGCCCTGCGCCCAAGCGCGCGGGGCGCCCAGGGTGGCCAGCAGCCCGGCGGCTGCGGCGAAAGCGAGGAGCTGGCGGCGTGTCGGCTGGGTGCGCATGGCGTGTGTCGGTCTCCGATGGGCGGGCAAACGTCTGGCGGTCAGCGCAGTTCGTTGGGTGCGGGGGCGGCGGCTTCGGACCCGCGGCGGTCCTGCCGGGCGGCGGCGATCTCCGACTCGAGATTCTGCCGATACAGGCTTCGTATGGTGGCGTAGGGGTCGAGCGCGCCGGCCTTCACCGTCTCGAGGTCGCCCAGGTGGCGCGAGCGGGCATCCACGGCACCCACCCCGAAGCGCGCCCAGTTCAGCGTCAGCAGGCCGTAGCCGCGCGGCACGTAGGTGAACGGGTCGAGCGCGATGTCCACGCCGAAGCCGGTGGCTGCCCGCGTGCTGCTGGGCCCCAGCAGCGGCAGGAACAGGTAGGGGCCGGACGGCACGCCCCACAGGGCCAAGGTGATGCCGAAATTGGTGTCGTGCGCAGGGTAGCCCCAGCCTGTCGCCACGTCGAAGATGCCCAGGCCTCCGGCCGTGGAGTTGATCAGGAAACGCATGAACGTATCGCCGGCGCGGCGCGGGTTGGCCTGGCTCACGTCGTCGGCGAACAGTACGGGGCTGGACAGGTTGGCCAGCACGTTGTGCACCCCGGTGCGCACGGGGTTGGGGAACACATAGACGTAGGCCTGGGCCACCGGCTTCAGCGTGTAGCGGTCCAGCGTGTCGCTGACGCGGTAGAAGAAGCGGTTGGTCGGCTCCAGCGGGTCGTTGGTCTGCTGGTAGTCCTGCGTCGCCTCCACGTCGCTGGCCGGGGGCTTGGTGGCGCAGGCCGCCAGGGCGAAAGCCGCCAGGGCGAGGGCGGGGAGCGTGCGGTAGTGCATCGGGGTAACCTCACCGAGTCTGGCGATAGCGGCCGCCAGGCTGGCCGGGCGCTAAGGGCTGGGCGTGTGTGTAGCACAAGCGGGTCGGTCGGCAACGTTGCGCAACGGCGGGGTCCGGCGCGCGGGCACGTCATGTATTTCTGGCCCGCCCGCCGCCGGGGCCTTGCAGCCACCCCCGCCAGCCCTTCATGAACCTGCGATGGACATGCATCCCCCCCTGCGCGAGCCGACGCTCGAGCGATGGCTGACCGGCCCGCGCTTCAACCGGCTGCCGGCACCCGGCGCACAGGATGCCGCCCCCGCCTTGAGCTTCGAATTCTTCCCGCCCAAGACCGAGGCGCTGGAGGCGCAGCTCTGGGCCTGCATCCGCCGGCTGGAGCGGCTGGGGCCGCGCTTCGTCTCCGTCACCTACGGTGCCGGCGGCAGCACCCAGGCGCGTACCCACGCCACCGTGTCGCGCATCCTGCGCGAGACCAGCCTAACGCCGGCCGCCCACCTGACCTGCATCGGTGCCACGCGGGGCGCGGTGGACGAGGTGGCGCGCCAGTACTGGGCGGAAGGCGTGCGCCACATCGTGGCGCTGCGGGGCGACGCGCCCGGCGAGGGCGCCTACGAGCCGCATCCGGGCGGCTACGCCTATGCCAGCGACCTGGTAGCGGGCCTGAAGCGGGTCGCCGATTTCGAGATCACGGTGGCCGCCTATCCCGAGATGCACCCGGCGGCAGAGAACCTCGGTGCCGACCTGGACCACCTGAAGCGCAAGCTGGACGCCGGCGCGGCGCGCGCCATCACCCAGTACTTCTTTGATGCCGACGTGTTCCTGCGTTTCCTGGACCGCGCGCTGGCCGCGGGCATCACCGCACCCATCGTGCCGGGCATCATGCCGGTCAGCAATTTCGCCCAGGCCAGGAAGTTCAGCGCGGCCTGCGGCGCCAGCGTGCCGGACTGGATGGCGCGGCTGTTCGAGGGCACGGAAGACGACGGAGAAACCCGCCGCGTGGTGGCGGCGGTGGTAGCCGCCGAGCAGGTGCGCGTGCTGCAGGCCAACGGGGTGGACGAGTTCCACTTCTACACGCTGAACCGGCCCGACCTGACCTACGCCATCGCCCACATACTGGGCGTGCGTCCGGTATCGGATCGCGCCACCGACCAGGAGGCTGCCCTTGGCTGATTTCACCGGCAAGACCGCCATCGTGACCGGAGCCGGCAGCGGCATCGGCGCCGCGACCGCACGCCGCCTCGCGCGTGACGGGGCC
>CAXUGD010000173.1:0-6747 GCA_964250355.1 uncultured Acetobacteraceae bacterium
CCCTCTACCGCGCCATGCGGCCTGCCGTCCCGCCGCAAGTCTGGCTGACATGAAACGGTGACCGAACTGACTTCAACCTGTCACGACTGTCAGCTTTCTGTCAGCTAGAAGCGCCGCCAACACCGCACCGTGACCTCGGAGATCGAAATTCGTGCGTAATGCCCTGACACCCTGTCTTCTCGTCTGCCTGGCCGGCGGCGGCGCTGCGGCGCAGACGGCCGACGCCCCTGCCCCCACCCGCGCGCTGGCGGTGCCGGACGTCGATGTCGTGGCCAGCACGCCGTTGCTGGGCTCCGGCATCGACCGCAGCGCGCTGCCGCAGGCGACGCAGGTGCTGGACAGCCAGCAGATCGACCGCACCGGCGTGCCCACGCTGACCGGCGCCATCCTGGAGAACGTCCCCAGCGCCACCGTCAACGACACCTCCGGCAACCTGTTCCAGCCCGACATCCTGTTCCGCGGCTTTACCGCCTCGCCGGTGGCCGGCACCGCGCAGGGCCTGGCGGTCTATGTTAACGGCGCACGCTTCAACGACCCGTTCGGCGACACGGTGAACTGGGACCTGATCCCGTCGGTCGCCATCGACACGGTGAACGTGGAGGCGAGCAACCCGGTATTCGGCCTGAACGCGCTGGGTGGGTCGGTCAACATCCAGATGAAGAACGGCTTCACCTTCGGGGGTGGCGACCTGACCGCCTATGGCGGCTCTTACGGCCGCGGCGCGGGCATCCTCGAATACGGCCGGCAGTTCGGCGACTTCGCTTTCTATGGCGCGGGCGAGATCACCCATGACGGCGGCTACCGGCAGACCCAGTCCTCCGACGTCTATCGGCTGTACACCGACCTGGGCTGGCGGCACGACGCGGCCGAGATCCACCTCTCGCTCGACGCGGCGGACAACTCGCTGGGCAACCCCGGCGCCTCGCCGGTGCAGGAACTGTATGCCGACCCGTCGGGGATCTTCACCGGGCCCAACACGGTTTTCAACAAGTACGTGGGCGTCAACCTCAACGGGTCGTACGCGCTCAACGACACGACGTCCGTGCAAGCCCTGGCGTATTTCCAGAACCTGACGCAGCACGTCACCAACGGGGCGACGACGGATGGCGGGCCGTGCGACAACGGCACGGGCTTCTACTGCAACGACGACGGTACGGTGGCGACCACGTATCGCAGCGCGCCGATCCCGGACTTCCTCAACGGTGCCACCTACTCCAACCTCGTGCTCGAAGGCCTGCAGGCGCACAGCTACGGCGCCTCTGCCCAGGTCACCAACGACGGCGCCGTGTTCGGCCGCAAGAACCACTTCGTGGCCGGCGCCAGCTTCGACGGTGCCGATTCGGTGTTCAACGCGCAGACGCTGCTGGGCGGCTTCACCGGCGACGGCAGCCAGCTCTTCGTAGGGCCGCCGGACGTGGTGCAGGTGCAGCCGGACGAGGGTGTGCAGCCGGTGAAGGTGGCCACGGTCACGCGCTATTACGGCCTGTTCGCGGCCGACGTGCTGACGCTGGCGCCGGGGCTGAACCTGTCGGTCAGCGGCCGCTTCAACGACGCCGAGATCGACCTGCACGACAAGCTCGGCAGCGTGCTGAACGGGCAGCACAGCTACAACCGCTTCAACCCGAGCGCCGGCCTAACCTACCAGCTGGCGCCCGGGCTGCAGGTCTATGGCAGCTACGAGGAGGCCAACCGGGCGCCCACACCCACCGAGCTTTCCTGCAGCTCGGCGGCCAACCCGTGCTCGCTGCTGAACTTCTTCATCGGCGATCCCAATCTGAAGCAGGTGGTGGCGCGCACCTTCGAAGCCGGCTTGCGGGGGCGCCTGCCGAATCTGGCCGGCGGGCGCCTCACTTGGAACGCCGACTACTACCATACCAAAAACCACGACGACCTGATCTACCAGAGTGCGCTGGGCAACCAGAACCTGGCCTATTACAGCAACGACGGCGCCACGCTGCGGCAGGGCCTGGAAGCCAACGTGCACTACGACACGAAGCGGCTGCATGTGGTGGCCGGCTACGCCTATACCGACGCCACATTCCAGTCGTACCTGACGCTCAGCAGTGCCAGCAACCCGTTCACCGACGCGCTGGGCAACGAGCACGTGGCACCCGGCGACCGCATCCCCGGCATCCCCGTCCACCGCGGCACGATCGTGGTCGATTACAAGCTGACCGACCGCTGGACGGTGGGCGGCAACGCCATCCTGGCCAGCGACCAGGCGCGCTTCGGCGACGAGGCCAACTTGGGCAAGCCGGTCGGCGGCTACGCGGTGCTGAACTTCGACACCAGCTACCGCCTGACCGACCGCATCACCCTGTTCGGCTTGGTGCAGAACCTGACCGACCGCCGCTACGACACCTACGGCACCTACGGCCCGGTGGACGCCGTGCCGTTCCCCAACGTGCCGGTCGGGGTGACCGACCCGCGCACTGCCAGCCCCGGCGCGCCGATTGCCGGCTACGGGGGTGTGAAAGTCAGTTTCTGAAAGTTTCGCACGCCGGGCTAACCGCCGCGCACGCGCCAGAAAGCGAGGTGCGGCAAATGGAGGCGCAGGCGGGCGCGCAGGCCGCGGCTGCTCATCAGCATTTCCAGCCCGAAAGCGGTGACGGAGCCCAGCGTGCAGACGATCGCCAGGCCGAAGAAGCTGAGGAGCACGCTGGCGATGGCCTTGTTGCTGAGCGCAAACAGAAACAGCGTGAGAATGGCCATGCAGGTTGCCGCCGCCCCGGCCGTGCCGAGCACCACGGCGGCATCCAGCGCCTGCGACCGCCGGTGCAGGCGTTCGAGTTGCAGGCTCTGCTCGGCCGACGCGGTGCCGGCCCCTACGATGTCCACCAGAGCGTCCAGCCGGTCGGCCACCCTGGCCAGCCGGCTGGCGAACACGTTGAGCAGGGCCGCGATGCCCGAGAGCAGGAACACCGGCGTGAGTGCCACCTGGATCAGGTGGCCGGCCGAGTCGAGCGTGAAACTTTGGAACATGCGCGCCTTCGATGGGGGTGGGATCGGCATGTTCTTTCCCTGCCGCCTGCCCGTCCCTATATCAACAGCCCACCAGCCCCGACACATCGCCCGTCCAGCCCGCCGGTCGCCTCCTGACCCGCGTCCGCGGCCATTCGAACTGCCCCATCCCATGACCTTCCCCACCAACCCCGCCTTGGACCGCGCGCTGACCGGGCGCGGCTATACCGAGCTGACGCCCGTGCAGGAGGCCGTGCCGGCCCCCGGCGGCGAGGGGCGGGACCTGCCGGGCACCGCCCCGCCCGGCAGCGGCAATACCGTCGCCTTCCGCCTGGGCGCGGCACCCACGCTGCTGGGCGGCGAGGAGCGGTTCGACCGGCCTGCCAACCCACGCGCCCTGGTGATCGCGCCCACGCGCGAGCTGGCCATGCAGGTGCATCGCGAGCTGACCTGGCTGTATGCCCAGACCGGCGCCCGCATCCTGTCCTGCATCGGCGGCATGGACGGCCAGCGGGAAGGCCGTGCGCTGGAGGCTGGGTGCCACATCGTGGTGGGCACCCCGGGCCGGCTGTGCGACCACCTGGCCCGCGGCCGGCTGCGGCTAGGCGACCTGGCCGTGGTTGTGCTGGACGAGGCGGACGAGATGCTCGACCTGGGCTTCCGCGACGAGTTGGAGACGCTGCTGGCGGCCACCCCGGCCTGGCGGCGCACGCTGCTGTTCTCGGCCACCATCGCCCGCGAGATCACCGCGCTGGCGCGCAAGTATCAGCGCGACGCGCTGCGCATCGACACGGTGGCGCCCAACCAGCCGCATGCCGACATCGAGTATCGCGCCGTGCGCATCCCGCCGCGCGAGACCGAGCACGCCGTGGTGAACGTGCTGCGCTACTTCGAGGCGCCGACCGCGCTGGTGTTCTGCAGCACGCGCGACGGGGTGCGCCACCTGCACGCCGCCCTGCAGGAGCGGGGTTTTACGGGCGTGGCGCTGTCGGGCGAGCTGACCCAGAACGAGCGCACCCGCGCGGTGCAGGCCATGCGCGACGGCCAGGCGCGCGTGTGCGTGGCCACCGACGTGGCGGCGCGGGGGCTCGACCTGCCCGACCTGGGCCTGGTGATCCACGCCGACCTGCCTACCAACCGGGAGATGCTGCTGCACCGCAGCGGCCGTACCGGGCGGGCCGGCCGCAAGGGCACCTGCGTGCTGATCGTGCCGGCCAACCGCGCACGTGCCGCCGAATCGCTGTTCGCCTCGGCCGGCATCGGCGCGCAATGGAGCGGCGCCCCGCTGGCCGGGGAGATCTTCGCGCGCGACGGGGCGCGGCTGCTGGCCGACCCGGTGCTGACGGACGAGGTGACCGATGACGACCTGGTGCTAGCCCGCACGCTGCTGGAAGGCCGCTCCGCCGAAGACGTGGCCGCCGCCCTGGTGCGGATGTACCGCGCCCGCCTGCCGGCACCCGAGGAGCTGACCGAGCTGTCGCCCCTGCCCGGCCCGCGCCGCGAGCCGGCACGCCAGACCGGACGCGAGGCTGGCCCGCGGCCGGAGAAGGCCGAGTTTGCCACCGGCCCCACCGTGTGGTTCAGCCTGAACATCGGACGCGCGCAAAAAGCCGATCCCAAATGGCTGCTGCCGCTGATCTGCCGCATGGGCGGGGTGGAGAAGCGCGACATCGGCGCCATCCGCATCGCCGACCGCGAAACCCGGTTCGAGATCACGCAGGCCATGGCCGACGCCTTCGCCGCCAACCTGCCCGGCGCCCCCCAGGACGACGTGCGCGTCACCCGCTCGGAGGCACCCGCCCCGCCGCCGCGGCGCGAGGCAGGCGCGCCCAAGCGCTTCTTCAAGACAGCCGCGCCGAAAGCGGCCAAGCCGAAATCGAACGCGCGGCAACGCAACCTGTAGCTGCGCGTTCGTTGGGCCTGCGCTACATACACCGGCATGGCAAGGTCAGGCATGGACGACGATACCTACGCCCATTTTGCGCCCAGCGAGCGTGCTGCGCCGCCGGGGACGCGCGTGGGTCCGGCCGACCCCGCCGCACAGGTGCATGTCAGCCTCTACCTCAAGCCGCTCGACGGCGAGGACGCGCCCACCGACCGCGATGCCTTGGCCCGGCAAAGGGCGGCAACTTACGCCGGCGCCATCCAGGCGGTGACCGACTTCGCCGCCGGGGCCGGCCTGACCGTGGACGGCGTGGACCCGGCGCGGCGGCTGGTGCGCCTGACCGGGACGGTGGCGCAGGCGCAGGCCGCGTTCCGCACCACCCTGTCGTCCTATGAGGATGGCGGCCGGCAGTTCCGCGGCCGCGAAGGCACGCTGCAGCTGCCGCTGGCGCTGCACGACGTGGTAGAAGCGGTGCTGGGGCTGGACACGCGCGCCCAGGCGCAAACCCGGCTGGTGATCCGCGCCGCCGCCCAGGCGAGCGGCTACCTGCCCAACGCTGTCGGCCAGATCTACGGTTTTCCCACGGCGGTGACCGGTGCCGGCCAGTGCATCGGACTGATCGAGCTGGGTGGCGGCTACCTGGACAGCGACACGGCCGCCGCGTTCTCGGCCATGGGCCTGACCCCGCCCACGGTGACCGCGGTCTCCGTGGATGACGGCGCAAACACCCCCACGCCCGATGACGGCGCTAACGCCGAGGTGGCGCTGGACATTCAGGTTGCTGGCGGCAACGCGCCGGGTGCGGCGATCGCCGTGTATTTCGCGCCCAATACCGATGCCGGCTTTGCCGACGCCATCAGCCAGGCCGTGCACGACACGGCCAACAAGCCGAGCGTGATCTCGATCTCCTGGGGCAGCGCCGAGCCGAACTGGACCGCGCAGGCCGTGGCGGCGATGAACAGCGCCATGGAGGATGCCGGCACGCTGGGCGTCTCGGTATTCGTGGCCTCGGGCGACAACCTGGCCACCGACGGCGTGGATGACGGGCAGGTCCACGTGGATTTCCCGGCCGCCAGCCCCTACGCCATCGGCTGCGGCGGCACGCAGTTGACCGCGGCGGGCGGCGCCGTGGCCAGCGAGGTGGTGTGGAACGATGGCAGCTCCGGCACCGGCGGCGGCATCAGCACGCTGTTTCCCGTGCCGGCCTTTCAGGCGGGCGCTACCCTGCCCGTAGGCATCAGCACCAGCCAGCCCGGCCGCGGCGTGCCGGACGTGGCGGGCAACGCGGCACCTGCCACCGGCTACCAGATCGTGGTTAACGGGCAGCCGGCCGTGGTCGGCGGCACCAGCGCCGTGGCCCCGCTCTGGGCCGGGCTGACCGCGCTGATCAACCAGCAGGCGGCGCAGCCCGTGGGCTTCTTTCTTCCCACGCTCTACGCGCAGAGCGGAGCGGTCCGCGAGATCACCACCGGCAACAACAGGCCCGCCGGTACCGCGCTGGGCTACGACGCGGGCGCCGGCTGGAACGCCTGCACCGGCCTGGGCGTGCCGGACGGGACGGCGGTGCTGAACGCCCTGACAATGGCTGCGGCCACGAGCTGAAGGAGGGCGACGGGGGGACGCCGAGCGCGGCGTTTCCTTGCCGGCCCACCGGTGCTACGCCCCGCCGCCCCGATAACCTGTAACACCGGACCACCGCCCCCTATGCCGGACGGCACGCTGCGCACGCCTCATGCCCTGATCGGCGCGGGCCTTTTGACGGAGGCGGACCGCGCGGCAGCGACGCGGGTAGCGGCGCGTTATGCGGTGGCGGTGCCGCCCGCCTTTGCGGCGCTGATCGGGCATGCGGACGACCCGATCGGGCGGCAGGTGCTGCCGCATGCGGACGAGTTGGAGACGGT
>CAXUGD010000174.1:0-6743 GCA_964250355.1 uncultured Acetobacteraceae bacterium
GTGACGCACTGTGTCGCAGTGACGCAGTGTGACGCATTTTCCTACGTAGGCGAGAAACCTAGTGGTTACGTAATGAACAGCTTTCACCAACTCGTTAGGAGGTGCGACACAGTGCGTCACTGCGACACACTTTCAGCGCCTCTCTCAGCGTCGCGCACACGCTTGGCTTCGACCGCTACAGGACCCGGCTCAAACCATCGGCCAGCTCCAGTGCGCTTACCCTGACACCATCCAAGACGCTCAAGAGCCGCTGCGATCCGTCGTTGATCGGACGTGCCTAACTTCTGCGATTGGAACTCAAGCGCGCTCTTAGCGACTTGAAGGACGGTGCAACGCGGCGCGAGCGTTGGGCTATCCTGCAAAGTGTTCGCCCATGTGGCGATTGTGTCTTCCCACGCATCAGACTCGTAGCGAGCATCCTGTTCGGGAGCGATATAGTTCCGCTCGAAGGCGGCATCCGGCCACCATGCCTTGCCTTCGTTGTAGCGTTCCACCGCCTCGGCAAAGAGCTGGCCCCGCACCCCGGCCAGGCCGGGAATGTCGATCGACCCAACACGCACCGGCCAGAACCGCCGGCCGCCCGTCTCATCGCGTAGGTAAGCCGCCTTGTTCGTTGTTCCGACAAAACAACACTGGCGCGGTTCAATGACTTCCTTCCGGCCGTATGACGGTCGATAGCGTTCGGTGGTTCGGGTGATGAATGCTTTCAGCGCGGCAGCTTCGGCCTTGTCGAGTGCGGACATCTCCGCGACCTCGATCAACCATCGTCCGTTCAAATGTGCGGACACGTCCTTGCCGGCACGAATGTCCGGTAGCGCATCCGAGAACCATTCGCCTGCCAGCGTGCGAACAGCAGATGATTTCTTGTGGCCCTGCGGTCCCTCTAGCACAAGCATGTAATCGACCTTGCACCCAGGCTGGAAAATGCGGGCTACCATCGAGATCAGGAACATACTGCCGATGTTTTTGCTGTACTCGTTATTTTCTACGCCCAGGTAAGTATGCAGCCATTCAGAGATACGGCACACGCCATCCCAAGACAGTTCTTTGAGGTAGTTCCGCACGGGATGAAAACCGCGCTCGGCAGCGCGGGCGTCCACCGCCTGGTGGGTTGTGTCCTTGCCGATCCGCGCCAGTCCAGACAGTTGCAACCGTTCTTGAAGCTGACTTACGTCGATGTCCGTTACGGGACGCGGCTGAAACTGCTCGCCATGTTGCAGTATGATGCCAGGAACCGGCGCGCTCAGTATCGCGACCCGCTGCATCTCGTCGTAGGTAAAGAGCTGATTGAGCGCGCTATCCTCGCGCAAGGCGAGCAGGGCGTTTGCGAGAACCGGCATGGGCGCGCCGTTGTCGCTACGCAGGCATTGTGAAAGCCAGCCGACGCTGATGGTCCGTGTGGCGTTCGCCTTCTCCCATATACGTTCTAACTCGCGCCCGCCGCCGGCCAGCCCCTTTTCAAGGAACCAGTCTCGCGTGTCGGGGTGCTGTTCGATGGCACGCGCCATGCCAGCCTTGTCGGCGCCGTCGCGGACAGCTTGGCAGCCGACTTTCATAGCCTTGGCGCTGCGCGAACCATCGGAGCCGTTGCTGGTCGGTTTGCTACTGGCCTTGGCCGTTGCCTGCGCGAAGGCTGGCCCAGTGATGCGCAGCAACTCTAGGATTGTGCTTGTGGTGACGTGCCGCAGTTCGGGTCGAGACCCGGACAGGATCGCGTCTGTGACCGCAAAATATCTATTGCCCAAATGGAGTTCGATGGCTTTGGGGTGGTCGCCCCCACCTTGCTTGAATTGTTTGCCCGCCTTCGCGCTGCCGAGAGTTGGCCTTAGCTCCGTCCAAGCGGCCGTGTCGAAGCTGAAGAAAATCTTCGTGCCGGTCTGCGACGGCGAGACTTCGGTGTAGCTGTCAAAGGTGCCGGCAACATCTTCGGCCCAGGCTTCAATGCGCCCACTTGCTGGATCGCGGCAGGTGTCCAGGTCTATGCCGGCCGTGCTGCGGCCATCGCCCAGAGCGGTGAATTCAATGCCGACGCCACCCAGCCCATAGGGCTTCGGTAGTGATGCAGCGCGCTTCTCTGCCGCCGGGCGCGATCCCCAGGTCGAAGGCTTGTCTGCCATCGCCTTCCCGCCATTGGGCGCATACGGAACTTTAGTTGGCTTGCCGTCAGGGCGGTTCTCAACCTGCCAGGCAACCCATAGAGGGTGCGGGGCAAGGCTTGCGAGGGTGATGGTGCTGGGCAGTGTCACGGCGCTGCCTCGCGCAACCCCGCTGCCAACCATGCGAGGCGATCGGCCGCATAGAACCGTCCGTTTGCCATTTCGGCATCAGCAAGTTTTTCAAGCATCGCCGGATCGTTAGGGAGCGGTAGCCGATTCCAGCCACGGAAGGCCCGATTCACGTCAGGATCGGACTGGCGCGCGAAGGCGGCAGCGCGGGCGGAGGCCACGAGTAGCTACCGAGACTTAGTCACAATCCGGGCCGCCATGCGAATGTTCGCTTTAGGCAAGCTGGTAAGGTAGGCTTGCAGCGAGTCCCCTATTATGAGGGTGCGACTGCCGGACTTCCTTGCGTCCAGCTTGCCTGCGGTTATCAGCTCGTAAATCTTCGTGCGCCCCAACCCTGATCTTTGGGCTGCGTCGTCAATCGTGATGGTGATAGGGTCTGCCACGTGTGTCGCTCCCGTATGGCTGCGAATACGGGAGGACGATGCCGAAAGGGGGGCCGCTGTTCTACCGAATTAAATCGACGGATAGCTCACACTTATTGCGGCTCCGCACTGTTATTTCGCATTGAGCGCTGATATTGCTTCTGGAGGACCTCGGGCGTCAGCCGTTCCATGCGTCGTCTAGCAGCTTCAACTGATCTCATTTTACTTGCAGCCTCGTCAAACTCACTAATCGATAAATACGGCCCAAATTGAGACGACAAGTGCATTACGAATTCCTGCGGGGTGAACTTGCCCGCTAGTAGAGACGCTTCAAGCTCATCTTCTACTCGTGTCCGTCCAAAGTGTTTTTCGCAGCGCTTTGTCCAGCTTTGTATGGTGGAAACGTCGCGGCCAATAACGTTTGCGATTTCCCGTTGAGCCTCGCCGACTAGTATTCCTTGTCCGTGTCGCCAGTGGACTCGGCAGATTGCATCAAGCCGGCATCGCATCGCGTCAAATGGTTCTTCGCCTCTCAAGCCATTCGGCCTCGGATCAGGTTTGACCAAATCTGCAACCTGACCTTCGTTTAAGGCTAGAAGTGCGTGTTGCATCTCTTGCCGTGAACCAGGTTGCATCAACGGTCCCGAAAGGTGACGCATAACTAGCTTACGTTTTTCCGAGGCAGATAGCGCATGATAGTTGGCAGTAGGGACGCTACCGGCTAGCGCTTCAACGATCCACCCGCTTAACCCTTCGATGAAACCCTGCAAGTCCGCCGCAGCTCGCCGCGCAAAACTTTCGTCTTGGGGGTTCTCAAAATGAGCGCGACGGTTTTCTAGGATACTCTGAAATAAGAGTTCAAGCACGTTGTCATCAAAGGAACGAAAGACTCTGTCACTGGACATCGGCACCACCTCCGCAAAACCCCGCCCATGCCTCCATCAGTCCCCGTCGTTTCTCGAACAGATCACCCCGCCGATAGGCCGCCTCAGTTTTGTCCCCGACCACATGGGCCAGCGCCGCTTCGGCCAGTTCGCCTCGATACTCGGTCGCCTCCGCAACCCAATCGCGAAACGTGCTCCGCATCCCATGCGCGGTCACATCTGACCGCTTCATGCGCCGCAGCGCCATTTCCATAGCCATGTTCGAGAGCGGCTTTGTGGCTTGCTGGCCGGTGAAGACGAACTCGCCTTGTCGGATCGTCGCCAGCTTGCGGAGCACAGCCAACGCAGCGCCAGACAACGGCACGCGGTGCTCACGATTGGCCTTCATGCGAGACGCCGGCACAGTCCACACAGCCGCGGCAAGGTCGAACTCTCCCCAAGTGGCGCCCAGCACTTCGCCGGTGCGACCGGCAGTCAGGATCGCCAGTTCAAGCGCACGGGCGCCCAGCCCATCGGCAGCCTGGAGACGCAGGAAGAATGCCGGCAAGTCCAAGTAGGGCAGCGCGGCATGGTGCTTCACCGGCGCGATCTTGCCGCGGGCCGGCAGCAGCTCGGCGAGGTGGCCCTTCCACCGCGCCGGGTTCTCCCCGGTGCGCAAACCCCGCACGGCAGCGGCAGTCAGCACCGTCTCGATCCTCCCGCGCACCCTGGCCGCCGTCTCGGGCTTGTCGTGCCAGATCGGTTGCAGGGCGTTCAGGACGTGTTGCGTCGTCACGCCAGCCACCGGCACGGCGCCCATGTACGGGTAGGCGTAGCTGGTCAGAGTGCTGCCCCACTGTGCCCGGTGCTTCGGGTTGCGCCACCCTGCCCCGTTGGCGGCTAGGTAGTCCTCCGCAACCTCTTTGAAGGTGATGGCCTTGCGCGCCGTCTCGGCAGCATCGGCCTGCTTGACGACAGTGAGGGCATCCCGTTCGGCCAAAGGGTCCAGGCCGGCCCGAACCTGCTTGAACAGCGGCGCAGCCCTGTCGCGAGCTTCGGCTAGCAGAACCGCGTTGCGCCCGCGCGCCCGGCCCAGCCCCATCTCCCGCATCTTGCCGGCGCGGGTGAACCGGAACACCCAGTAGGCCGACTCGGGCGCCCGCACGAACAGATACAGGCCATCCCCGTCCCCGTATCGGCCAGGCGGCGCCGTCTTCACCTTGGCCGCTGTAAGCCCCGCTGCGCGCACCGGCATGGCACGTCCCCTACTCGATAGGGGACAGGGGACAACGCCCCGGACTGATCCCCTAAGCCGGGGATGATCCCCCGCGCTGTCCCCTAATCTTGGGCGCGAACGAAGGCGGATGCAAGAGGACAGTGACGAACGGTTGGCTGGGGGTTTTACGAGGGAAAAGGCCGGTTAATAAGGGCTGCGCGGTCGCTGGCGAACGCCCGCGAACGCTGTGCTGGCGGATGGGGTGGGATTCGAACCCACGGAGGGCTTGCACCCTCGGCGGTTTTCAAGACCGCTGCCTTCAGCCGCTCGGCCACCCATCCTTGCCGGCGCATGATGCCTTTGCTGGCACGCCCGACGCAAGATTGCCGTTGGCATCCTGGCTGGCGGGCGTACAAACCGCGGGGCGGCTGGAGCGGCAGGGTGGCGCCGCCGCTAGCTCAAGCTGCCTTCACTCCGGGCGTGTTTGCCGCTGTCAGCACCCGTTCTTCACAGCGGTGAAGGAACCGTCGAACGCGGGGGTGCCGTTGAGCACTTCGGTGACGGTGGTGTGGGTGATCTGCGGTTTGCCGAACTGGCCGGAGAACACGATGAAGCTGGACGTGTTCGAATAGACCGGCAGGGGAACTTCGAAGGACGCTGCGCCGTGGTCGGCGAACCAGGTCCCTGGGAACGAGCGTCCCTCCTGGTCCGTCAGCATCACCGTGCCGCTCTCCCGGTAGCCCTGCGTGCTGCCGTCGGCGACCAGGGTGGCGCAATATTGCGGGCCATTGAACGATGAGGGATTGCCCTTCAACGTCACGAGGTAGCGGCCGGACAGACCGGCCGCGTAGGACTGGGTGCCGCCCAGTGCCGCACACGAGATCGCCAAGCCAAGCGCAAACTGTCTCATCTCTTTGGAACTCCGCCTGTTGGGGCCGACCGGTGGCCGATGGTTACGTGGCAGCCGCCTTGCCGAACGCTGCGGGGGCGCCAGGCGGCTGGCGGCACTCTCACACCTCCGTGCGGGCTGCAAGTGTCATTGCCGCAGGTTGGACAGCATCCGTTCCACGGTGGGTTTGATCCGTGTCACGACGCGGGTGACGCCGTCCGGGTTGGGGTGGATGCCGTCTGCCTGGTTCAGCGCCGGATCGCCCGCCACGCCCTCCAGGAAGAACCGGTCGAACACCAGCCCCGGGCGCTGCCCCAGCCGCGCAAAGACGGCGCGGAACTGCGCGCCATAGGCTGCACCCAAATTGGGCGGCGCCTCCATGCCGGTCAGCAGCGTGGGGACGTGATGGGCGGACAGCGTGTCCAGGATCGCCGCCAGGTTGGCCTCCATCTGGGCGGGGTCGGAGCCGCGCAGGCCGTCATTGGCGCCGAGTTCCACGATGGCCGCGTCGGGACGGTCGCCCAGCGCCCAGTCGATCCGGGCGCGGCCGCCGGCGCTGGTATCGCCGGAGACGCCGCCGTCCAGGATCGTCACGTCGTGCCCGTCCGCGTGCAGGGCGGCGGCCAGCCGGGCCTCGAATCCGTCCTCGTGCGCTAGGCCGTAGCCGGCCACCAGCGAGTCGCCGAACACCAGCAGGCGCACCGGCGCCGCACTGGCCGCGCGGCCCGCACCCAGGCAAACGGACAGCGCCACCGCGAAAACGGCGGGACGCGCCTTCGCCCGGCGGCCAAGCGGCCCATATCGCCACACCATGGACATCGCCCCTCCGCCCGCGCCGCCCCTCGTACAGGTGCGGGGCCTGCGCCTGACCGTGCCCGCCGCCTCCGGGCCGGTCAACATCCTGCGCGGGCTCGACCTGGACATCGCCGCGGGCGAGTCGGTGGGTCTGGTGGGACCGTCCGGCTCGGGCAAAACCAGCCTGCTGATGCTGCTCGCCGGCCTGGAGCGCGCCACCGCCGGCAGCATCCGCGTGGCCGGCCACGACGTGACCGCGCTGGGCGAGGACGCGCTGGCCCGCGTGCGGCGCGAGGCGGTGGGCATCGTGTTCCAGAGCTTTCACCTGATCCC
>CAXUGD010000175.1:0-6739 GCA_964250355.1 uncultured Acetobacteraceae bacterium
GCCTGGGCGAACGCCGTGGCACTGGGGTAGCGGTCGGCCGGCGCCTTGGCGATGGCGCGCGCGATCACCGCGTCGAACACCGGCGGCGTCTCGGCCCGCACGGAGGCGCTGGGCGGCGGCTCGGCGCTCAGCACCTTGTGCATGATGACCGTCATCGCCCCCTCGTAGGGGCGCTCGCCGGCCAGCAGCTGGTACAGCATCACGCCGGCGGCGTAGATGTCGGACCGCGCGTCCACCGCCTCGCCGCGGAACTGCTCGGGCGGCATGTAGGCCGGCGTGCCCATCACCGTGCCCACCGACGTCATGGAGCTGGTCTCGATCCGCGCGATGCCGAAATCGGCGATCTTCACCTGGCCGTCGGCGCTGCGCATGATGTTGCCGGGCTTGATGTCGCGGTGGATCACGCCGCGCGCGTGGCTGTATTCCAGCCCGGCCAGCACCTGCAACATGATGGCCACCGCCTCGCCCGGCGGCAGGCGGCGGCGCTGGTCGATGAGCGACTTCAACGAGTGGCCGTCGATGAACTCCATGACGATGTAGGCCAGCTCGTCGGTCTCGCCGTAGTCGTAAACGCCCACGATGTTGGGGTGCGACAGCCGGCCGGCCGCCTGCGCCTCGCGCTTGAAGCGCTCCAGCGCCAGGACCGCCTCCTCGTCCTGCTCGCCCGACAGCCGGCCGGTCTTGATGGCCACGCGGCGGCCGATCGCCGGGTCCCAGCCGTCGAACACGGTGCCCATGGCACCCCGCCCCAGCGTGCCGCGCAGCTCGTATTTGCCGAGGCGGTCCTGGGCAAGCATCTCAGTGCAGGGTGGGTTCGTCGTCGCCCAGCGCGCCGCCGGCCGCGGCACCCTCGGCTGCTCCGTTCTCGTCCGAACCGCCGATCTCGACCACCACGGCCGTTACGTTGTCGCGCGAACCGCCCTGCAGGGCGGCGGCGATTAGCTGTTCGGCCACGCCGGACTTCGCGTCGGAAGCCAGCGTCGCGGCCAGCGTCGCCTCGTCCAGCGTCTTGCACAGTCCGTCGCTGCACAGCAGCAGCCGGTCGCCGGGGGCCAACTCGCCACTCACCTTGTCCAGTTCCAGCTCGTCATCCGCCCCGCCCACCGCGCGGGTGATTACGTTGGCCTGCGGATGCGTGTCGGCCTCGGCGGCGCTGATGATGCCGGCATCCACCATCTCCTGCACCAGGCTGTGGTCGCGCGTCACCTGCTGCAGCACGCCGCCCCGCATCAGGTATGCGCGCGAGTCGCCCGCCCACAGGCAGGCGAAATGGCCGCCGCGCACCGCCAGGATCACCACCGTCGATGCGATCATCACCGGGCCGCCGCGCCGCGCCGCTTCCCGCTTCAGTGCCGCGTGCACGCCCGAGACGCGGGTGCGCAGGTCGGCCAGCATCTCCTGCGGGGCCAGGCCCTGCGGCACGGCGCGCAGCGTTTCGGCCAACATGCCGCTGGCCACCTCGCCCGAGGCGTGGCCGCCCGCGCCGTCCGCCACCGCCCACAACCCGATATCCGGCCGGCTCAACAGCGCATCCTCGTTATGCTTGCGCACCGCGCCGGCATGTGTCTGCGCCCATACCCGGAACGCCATCACGTCGGTCCCCGCATCCCGGGCGGGACCGTAGATCGTTACTGCCGCGCCGGGAAGCCGCACCCGGCGTTTTGCCGCCCGTCGTGTTTATCGCGTGTGAAACAAGCACGCCTGTGCTACATGGGACCACCCCGTTTCGGAGACACATACATGCGTATTCCCGGCCTTGCCGTGCTCGGCAGCCTGATCCTGTCGGCCGGCGCCGCCCAGGCCGCACCGCCATCGGCCGACGACATCGTCAACAGCCTGCGGCCCACCTCCAGCCAGCTGCGCGGCCCCACGCGCGGCATCCGCCCCGCGCTCACGGCGCCCGAGCCGGAGCAGTCCTCGCCCACCCGCCACGCCGGCATCCACCATCGTGCCGAAGCGCCGGCCGTCACCGACGGGGACATGCCGTCGGTCAAGCTGACCGTAGATTTCGCCACCGGATCGACGGCGCTTCGGCCGCAGGCCGAGCAGACGCTGGATTCGCTCGGCCACGCGCTGACCAGCCCGGCGCTCGAGAAGTTCCGCTTCCGCATAGAAGGCCACACCGACACGGTGGGCAGCGCCGCGCTGAACCAGACCCTGTCGGACGAGCGCGCGAAGGTCGTTTCCGCCTATCTGGAGCAGAAATACAGCATCCCCGCGTCACGGCTGGAGCCGGTGGGCGTCGGCTCCTCCTCCCTGCTGGTCCCCACGCCCGACCAGACGCCGGAGCCGCGCAACCGCCGGGTGAAGATCATCAATCTCGGCAGCTAATTAGCCGGCCGCCAGGGCGGGCCGCCTGCATTGCGGCCCGCCCCGGCCCTGCACTACCCTGCGCCGGACCAGGCAGGTGAGATTTGGCAGCCCATAAATCCCTCGAACACGGCGAACATGCCGAGCACGCCCATGGCAGCGGCGGCACACGCGCCGCATTGCTGGTGGCCGTGCTCGCCGCCATCCTCGCCATCTGCGAGCAGCGGGCCAAACATGCCGAGATCAGGCTGGAGGAAGCTTCCATCAGCGCCACGGACGCCTGGGGCCAGTACCAGGCCAAATCGACCCGATCCATGGTGGCCCACGACCTGGCCGACGTGTTCGAATCGGCCCAGCCGCCCGGCAGCCCGCCCCCCAGCCAGGAAGCCGCCGTCATCAAGCGGCTGCGCGACGATTCGGCCCATTACGAGCACGGCACCGACGGCAAGGAGGCCATCGCCAAGCACGCCCGTGCGCTGGAGGAGGAGCGCGACCACCTGATCGAGCAGGCCCACGCCTACGACAACGCGGCGGCCGCGCTGGAACTGGGCATCGTGCTGTCCACCGCCTCGGCCATCACCGTATCGGCGCCGCTGCTTGGCCTGGCCGCCCTGGTGGGCCTGGCCGGCCTCATCCTGGGGTTTCTAGGCTACTTCGCCCCGGCGTTTGGCGCTCTTTGAAGCAATCTTACGCAGACTGGAACAGTGCTGACCGCTTACGGTCAGGCTCCACGCGCTCTAAGTGACACGCTAGGCGAGGACGCTCCAACCAACTCAGGCCGGGAATGGCGATACACCTACAAGGTGAGCATGCCCGCCCAGCATCAACGCATAGGCGGCAACACCCGCGGCCGGCCGCCACCAGCCCAGTTCCGGCCAGGACAGCCGCGCCCGCCCGTCCAGTATGGCGGCAAAAGGCACGATCGACGTCTGCTGCGCAAAGCCGTCCCAGGCCGCGGCGCCCAGCGCGCGCCGCCGCTTGACGTCGATCGACACGGTACCGGCGATCGAAACGACGGCCAGGCTGGCGAAGAACAGCAGCGAGGCCCAGTCGCCGTTGCCCACCAGGTGGATGGACGACCACAACGCAACACCCACCAGGAACGGGTGCCGGGTGATCCGCACGATACCCCGCGGCGGCTGCGCGGCCAGCCCCTCCTGCGCCACCGCAGTGGGGTTGGGCGTGGTCAACCCGACCACCACCAGCAGGAAAGCGGGCAGCATGAGTGCGATCATCACCGGCTTCCACCACTGAAGCTGGCCCCAGGTGGCGACGTAGGGGGCTGCCTTGTAGGCGCCAACCAGCCAGACGATCGCGCCGACGGAGGCGACGGAGAACACCACCATGTAGGCACGCAGGCCGATCGCCGCGACCAGGCGATCACGCAGGCGGGTGCCGCTAACGCCGAGGTGGATCAGCGCGAACAGGAAGGCGGCCAGGGCCAGCGACGTCATGATCCGGTCCTCGTTTTCAGGATTTCTGCCGGTTGGCGGCCAGCTCCTGCGGAGTCAGCTGCAGCCAGAAATACAGGTGGTAGCTGGGGCCGGTCACGCCCTTGCTCGTCGGCAGCTTCAGTTGCAGCTCCTGCCCGCTCACCTGCACCGTGTTCACGTTGGGCGGGAACACCACGTGCTGCACGTAGCGCGCCTCGTCCAGCACCTGGCCGTTGCGCAGCACGCCCATGCCATAGGGCACGTCGGCCGCCGAACCCGTGGCGGCCGGCCCGCGCGTGACCACCAGCACCACATGGGCGTGCGCGCCTTCCAGCCGCGTGCCCAGCTTGCCCGAGCAGGCCCCCTGCACGTCGGTCATCCGCGCGCTCAGCACCAGGTCGGACAGGTCGTGGCCGGTGCCGCGGTAGCGGGCCAGCGACGTGGCGTCGGGCAGCAAATAGGGCTTGGGGCACTGCACGGCCTGCTCGTCGGGGTCGCTGTTGCAGCCGGAGACGGCAAGCGCGGCCGCCAGGCCCAAGACCGGAAGAAGCGAGGCTGGATGGGCGGATAGGCGCATGAAAACTCCAGTAGGGGGCCGCCGGCCGGCTGGACGGTTGGGCCGTGCGCGAACGGCACGGCGCCTGCTTGCCACAGCATCCCGCCTTTGCACCAGGACCGTGCCCACGCCATATACAGCCGCACCGCCGCACGACACCATTGCCGCAGGATATGAGCGCGCCATGCCAGACAGCCCGACCGACCTTCTCGCCGCTTTGCCCGCGGCCACGCTGCGCCCCTTGCGCGTGGTGCTGGCCGGCCCGCGCGGTTTCTGCGCCGGCGTGGACCGCGCCATCCGCGTGGTGGAAGAGGCGCTGCGCCGCTACGGCGCGCCGGTCTATGTGCGCCACGAGATCGTGCACAACCGCACGGTGGTGGAAACGTTGGAAGCGCAGGGTGCCATCTTCGTCGAGGAACTCGACGAGGTGCCCGAGAACGCGCACGTGGTGTTTTCCGCCCACGGCGTGCCCAAGGCGGTGCCCGAAGAGGCGCAGCGCCGCAACCTGGCCTATCTGGACGCCACTTGCCCGCTGGTCAGCAAGGTGCACCGCGAGGCGGAGCGGCATTTCACCGAGCGCCGGCACATCCTGATGATCGGCCATGCCGGACATCCCGAGGTGGTGGGCACCATGGGCCAGCTGCCACCCGGCGCCGTGACCCTGGTGCAGAACGCGGCCGAGGCCGCCAGCGTGCAGCCGGAGCCGGACCAGCCGCTCGCCTTTATCACCCAGACCACCCTGTCGGTGGACGATACGGCCGAGATCATCGACATCCTGCGCGAGCGGTTCCCCGAGATCGAAGGGCCGAAGCGCGAGGACATCTGTTACGCCACCACCAACCGCCAAGCCGCGGTGAAGGCGATCGCGCAGGGCTGCGACCTGCTGGTCGTGATCGGCAGCCCCAACAGCAGCAACAGCCAGCGCCTGCGCGAGGTGGCCGAACGCGCCGGCGCAGGGCGCGCGATCCTTGTGCCCAAGGTGGCGGAGATGGATTTTTCGGTGATGGACGGCGTGCAGACGGTTGGCATCACGGCCGGCGCTTCGGCCCCGGAAACCCTGGTGCAGGAGGTGCTGTCGGAGCTGTCGAAGCGTTTCTCGCTGCAGATCGAAGAGCGGCAGGTGACCACCGAGGACGTGATCTTCAAATTGCCATACCCGCTGGCGTGACAGGGTTTTCGTGCCCGAGATCGGCTTGCACGCGCTTGAACGGGCGCTCTCCCAGCTTCGCACGAGCCTGGCCTATTGCGGCAGCGACGAGGCTAGGCGTGACCCGACGCTCGGCGCGGTGTTCCGGGCGGCCGCCATCCAGGCCTTCGAGTTTACCTACGAACTGAGTCACAAGGTCTTGCGGCGTCATTTGGCCGCAACTTCACCCTCCATCGACGTGGTCGCCGAACTCTCCTTCCCCGATCTCATCCGCACCGCCCACGCCCGCAAGTTAATCGCGGCCGACTGGACAGTCTGGCACGGGTTCCGGCGCTTGCGGTCCCTGACCAGCCACGCCTACAGCGAGGCCTGCGCCGCCGAGGTGTTTGCCGGCATTCCCCCGTTCGTCCTGGAAATCGAGGTAATGCTGGCCGCGATGCGAGAGAATCCCCCGCCGTGACGCTTGCGGTCGAGCCCGGGGACATGGCCATCCTCCGAGACATCCTGCTGAAACACCTGCCCCCCGGCGCACGCGTATGGGCCTACGGCTCCCGGGCACGGGGCACAGGCGTGCGGCGCGGATCGGACCTCGACCTGATGATCGACGCAGGTGCCCCGCTCGGCTTCGGCGCTATCGCCGTGATGGCGGAAGCGTTTTCCGAATCCTTCGTCCCGTTCATCGTCGATCTGCACGACTGGCATCGTGCCGACAGCGACTTCCTGGCGCGCATCGCGCCCGACCTGGTGCCGATCGCCCCCGGCACATAGACGTCTTCCGCTTCTGTCCCACAGGACAGAAGACCCTCCTCGAAAAGCACCCGATCATGGCCGTCTATACCGAAGTCTCCGACGAGGCGCTCGTGGCCTTCCTGGCCGACTACCCCATCGGCAGCCTGGTCGCCTTCCGCGGCATCGCCGAGGGGGTGGAGAACAGCAACTTCTCGCTGCGCACCACGGCGGGCGACTTCATCCTGACGCTCTACGAAAAGCGCGTCGATCCGGCCGACCTGCCCTGGTTCCTGGGCCTGATGCAGCACCTGGCCTCGGCCGGCATCACCTGTCCGCTGCCGGGGGCAGCGCGCGACGGCCGGGCGCTTCGCCAGCTGTGCGGCCGGCATGCCGCGGTCACCACGTTCCTGCCCGGCGTCTGGCCGCGGCGCGTGCAGCAGGCGCATTGCGGCCCCCTGGGCCAGGCGATGGCGCGCCTGCATCTGGCCGGCGCCGGCTATGCCCCCGACCGCGCCAACGCGCTGGGCCCGCAAGCCTGGCTGCCGCTGCTGCACCTCGTCTGCG
>CAXUGD010000176.1:0-6711 GCA_964250355.1 uncultured Acetobacteraceae bacterium
TGCAGTTCCTGTTCGGCCCCGCAGTCGGCAACCTGTCGGACGCCTACGGCCGCCGGCCGGGCCGGCTGGGCGACACTGCGGCCGGCCCGCAGACGCTGCGTGGCCGCTGCGTGCAGCTGATCGACGACGAGCCGCACGTGCTGCACGGGCTGAGCGTGCTGCTGACCGGCTGGGGCATGCGCGTGCGCGGTGCCGCCTCGGCTGCTGCCGCGCTGGAGGCGGGGTGCGCCGAGGACGGTGCCGGGCCTGACCTGATCATCGCCGACTACCGCCTGCAGGACGGCGCCACCGGGCTGGACGCCATAGCCACCCTACGCCGCCGCTGGGGCCGGCTGCCCGCCATCGTGGTCACGGCCGACCACGCGGCCTGCGTGCAGCAGGCGGTGAGTGCGGCCGGGCTGCACCTGCTGCACAAGCCGGTGCGCCCGGCGCGGTTGCGCAGCCTAATCACCCATGTGCTGCAGGCCGGGGCGATCGAGGCTTGAATCAGCTTTCAGCTACCAGCCTTCAGTCGTCAGAGCGGCTGAAACGTTGCGAATAGGGTGGCGGCCTCGGGCAACTCGTTAAGCGGGACGTAATCGCACAGCTGGGCGTAATGTTGCCATAGGCTGTGGATTTCCGGCATGGCGTGGGCCGCTTCAGCACCGCCGCCTCGCCACTCGAAGCACTCAACGATGGTGCCGCTAGCTGTGCACATCAGAACCGGCTCCCGCCCGGTTGCCAAACCCAGGCGGCGCAGATGTGGAACGTGGTCGCGCGCCAGGTCGGCCAGGGCTGCTTCACAACCGGGCTTCGGGCGGTAGGCCACGATCACGATGTCACCCATGCTTCGGCCTTGCTCGCGGTTGCCTGCCGGTGCGGTTATAGCACGGCGATGATGGCGGGCCACCGATCGATGAACAGCGGCGAATGGTTGCTGCTGCTGGCGCTGTCGGGCCTGTGGGGCAGTTCGTTCTTCTTCTACAAGGTGCTGGGCCACGCGCTGCCGAGCCTGACGATTGTGCTCGGCCGCGTGGGGCTGGCGGCGGTCGTCCTGAACGCCGTGCTGGTGGTGCGCGGCACGCCCCTGACCCGGGCCATGCCGTGGGGCTACTTCCTGCTGCTGGGCGTGCTGAACAGCGCCCTGCCCTTCAGCCTGTTCGCCTGGGGCGAAACGCGGGTTGCGAGCGGCATGGCGGCCATGCTGAACACGGCCACGCCGGTGCTGTCCATCGTGCTGGCCGCCCTGCTGGGCCGCGAGGCGCTGAGCTGGGCGAAGGCTGCCGGCGTGGTCCTGAACCTCGGGGGCGTGGCCATCCTGATCGGTCCTACGGCGCTGGCGGGTGCGGCCGGCGCGTTGGCGGGCGAGGCGGCCTGCCTGGGCGCCGCCCTGTCCTACGCGGTGGGCGGGCAGTTTGCGCGCCGGCTGCAGCATTTGCCAGCGTTGCAGGTGGCCACCGGCCAGCAGACCGCGGCGGCGCTGGTCATCCTGCCGTTAGCCGCCCTGGCCGATCGTTTCTGGCTGCTGCCCATGCCCACGGCCGGCACCTGGGCCGCGCTGGCCGGCATCGCGCTGCTGTGCACGGCGCTGGCCTATTTCCTGTTCTTCCGCATCATCGCCACCGCCGGGGCCACGAACGCCATGCTGGTCACGTTCCTGCTGCCGGTCAGCGCGCTTCTGCTAGGCCGCGTGTTCCTGGGCGAACCGATCCCCACCCGCGCCTATGCCGGCATGGCGCTGATCGGGATTGGGCTGGCCTCGATCGACGGCAGGGTACTCCGGTTGACCCGCACGAGGATGCCCGCTGCCGGCGCGTGAACGCTTCGCGTCGTGGCCGCGCTTCTGGGTTATTGACCTGTTCTTCGTGATCCAGGAAGAAAGAATGGAACACGAAGACCACTAAGGAAGAAAAAGGGCACCAAGAAGCTAAATGAGTAGAGAGCGGGATCGACAATGGCGATGGCTGCGCCGCAGGCATCACCAGCTTTGGAAAGCAGCAGGCGTCTTAATATATTGATAGCCTCTTCGTGTCCTTCCTTGCTCTTACCGTTCTTCGTGTTCCATTCTTGCTTCCTGTCCTTGACCAACCGGACCGACAGGCCAGCCGCAATGCCATGCGGCCTCCGAACAAACCCTACTGCGCATTGCCCGAAAGGGCTGTGCTGGACGGCAGCATCTGGCTCAGCCGGCCGCCCATGCGTAACGGCTCGATACGCAACGCGAGCCCCGTACTGTCGGAGGTCTCCACGAACACGCCGCAGATCGTGGCCTCCCCGCTGGCCGGCGACAGGCGCTCGCCGGGTACGCGGCGCCAGAAGCGGGCGGCGGCAACCCCCTTGTCCATGCCGATCACGCTGTCGTAGTCGCCGCACATGCCGGCGTCGGACTGATACGCCGTGCCGTCCGACAGCACCTGGTGATCGGCCGTTGGGCAATGGGTGTGGGTGCCCACCACGAGCGATATCCTGCCGTCGAACGAATGCGCGTAGGCCATCTTCTCCGACGTCGCCTCCCCGTGCAGGTCGGCCACCACCGCGTGCACGGTGGTGCCGAGCCGGTAGCGGCCCAGCAGCTCGGCCGTCAGGCGGAACGGGTCGTCGTTCGGCTCCATGAACAGCCGGCCCATCACCTGCAGCACCAGCGCGCGCCGGCCATCGGCCAGTTCCACCAGCACCGATCCCTGGCCGGGCGTGCCGGGCGGGAAATTCAGCGGCCGGATCAGGCGGTTTTGCGTTTCGATGTAGCCCAGCAGCTCCTTGCGGTCCCAGGCGTGGTTGCCCAGCGTCAGCACGTCGGCGCCGGCGGCGAACAGGGCTTCGGCCATGGCGGGCGAACAGCCGAAGCCGTGGCTGGCGTTCTCCACGTTCACCACGGCCAGGTCGAGTTGGAGGCGTTGGCGCAGGCCTGGCAGGGCCGCGGCCACCGCGTCGCGGCCGGAGCGGCCGACGATGTCGCCTAGAAACAGAATGCGCATGGGATCCTTCGGTCGAACGGGCGAAACAGGGCTGCCGGCCGGAACTGGCCTCGCCAGCGCTCGTTGTCGATGGGGCAACATGCTGTCTCGGCGTGCTCCGGCACATGCTGCCTTCAGGCGGTCGTCAATTGAGGAACATGCCATGCGCAATCGCTGTGGTTTGTGGTCGCAGGGGGGTCGGCGCCGCGCATTGATGGTGACCGTCGTGCTGGGCACGTGCGCCCTGCCGGCAGCCGCCTCCCCTGTGCAGCTTCCTCCCGTGATGGACCCGCCCAGCCGGGAACATCACCCTGGCAAAGCGATCTTCTTCCAGCTCGTCACGCCCGACCTGGCCGCGGCCAAGCTGTTCTATGGCGGGATGTTCGGTTGGACCTTTCGCGATGTTGCCGGAACGCGATCGCCCTATGCGGTGGCCTTGCTGGGCAGCCAATCGGTTGGTGCGCTGGTGCAGCACGCGCTGCCCGCCAGCGAACACCGGGTTTCCGCATGGCTGGAATTTTTCTCCACGCCCGACGTGGATGCTGCGGTGAAATCGGCGACCGACCACGGCGGCCGGGTGCTCGCCGCGCCGCACGACCTGCCCGGGCGCGGCCGGGAAGCGGTGCTGGCCGATCCACAGGGTGCCGTCTTTGCCGTTCTGGCGTCCAGTAGCGGCGACACGCCGGACATGCTCAGCCCGGTGGGCGACTGGATCTGGCGCTCGCTCATCACCCTCAATCCGGCTACCGATGTCACGTTCTACCAGACGGTCTTTGGTCTGCAGACCTATACGCTGCCCTCGGCACCCGGCGAGCAGCATCTCCTGCTCGCTTCGGACAACTACGCACGCGCCACGGCCAACAGTTTTCCGGGCGGTGCCGCCAGCGCCCGGTCTTCCAACGCGCATGCTCACTGGCTCGGTTTCGTCCGGGTGCAGGATGCTTCCGCATCGGCGTCCAAGGCGGCCGCCCTTGGCGGCCAAGTGCTTGTCCAGCCGCGGCCGGACCGTCATGGCGGCATGATCGCCGTCGTGGCCGACCCGCTGGGCGCAGCGGTGGGCTTGTTCGAATGGGGCGACACCGAAACCAAGGCGCTCGCCAAGTGAGGCGCTGGCCGGTCCGCGCCATCTTGTTGATGCCGCTAGGGTTGCTGGTGCCCGGCTGTGCAGCCTACGGCCCCGGTGACGGCGGTGTGGACCTCGGCGAGAGCTACTACGATGTGGGCGGTGGATACGAGGGCTGGGGTGGCGGCTACGGCATCGGTCCCTACCGCGAGGGCTATGGCGGTGGCTTCTACAGGGGCCGCGATTTCGGCAGCGATCACTTCGGTGGGGGCGGCCGTGGGGTTCCCTCGATTCCGGGCGGCAATGGCCGTGCGGGCGGTTTCGGCGGGAGCGGAATCGGTGCGGGCGATGGCCACGGGGGCGGCGGACATGGCGGGCGCTGACGTTTTCGGTCCAGCTAATTGGGCTGCGGGCTGGTGCAAATGATTTCTTGTTCGGTCACGATACGTGGCAGCCGGTAGTCGAGCACAGTTGTCGGCACGCGCTCAACTTCCTGCGCGGCATAACCGAACCCGATCGCTTGGGCATATGGCAGGGCGGCCAGGGTACGGTCGTAATAGCCGCCGCCGTAACCCAGCCGCGCGCCACTCCGGTCAAAGGCAAGCAGGGGGACAAAAAGCAGGTCGGGCACGGCGGCTTCGCCTGTCGGGCGCAAGGTGCCGAAGCGCTCGGGCACCATCTGGCAGCCCGGCGACCACGTTCGGAATGTGAGCGGCCGGCCCAACGGCGGTGTCTCAGGCAACACGACCTGGTGGCCCATCCCAGCAAGCGCGTGGAGCAAGGGCCGCAAATCCATCTCACCCGGCAGCGGCCAGACGCCGGCGACGATGCTGCCGGGTGCGAGCGGCACGTTGCGCAGGACCAAGTCGGCAAGCTGATTGCCTGCGGCGGGATCCGACGCAGTCCGCAGACGCAGTGCCCGCTCGCGCAACGCAGCTTTCTGTTTGGCGATGCTCATCGGCGCGGTCGTCTTCGAGCGCGATCGTGATCACCGATCGCCGTTCAGTGCACGGAGCCGCCAAAGCCGTTGGCGTCTCACCCCCCAGAGCCTGCTAGTGCAGGTGGGAACCAGATACCGCGACCAGGATCGCGACAGCGCCAGCCCCCGAGGGGTTGCTTATCGGCCCCGGGGATGAATTGCCTGACGCACCCAGCAGCTCCGCCCCACCAATCTAGGTCTGCTCGAGGCCCTGCGCAATCTCCTCCGCCCGGTCGGCCAGGCGGGCCAGGCGCTTGCGCGATTCCGCCTCGGCCTGCGGCAGGCGGGCCAGCTCGTGTTGCAGGTTGGCCAGCGTGGAGCGCGTGTCGTGCAGCTCGTCGGCCATCAGCAAGGCGGCCAGCACCAGCAGGCGGCTTTCCCCGCTCTGGCCGCCCAGCGCCTTTATGCTGCCGATGCGGTCCTCGACTTCGGAGGCCATCTGCATCAGATGCGCCTCCTGCCCGTCCTCGCAGCCGACGGTATAGGCGTAGCCGTTGATCTTGATGGTAAGCTGGGCCACGACGATCCTCCGTTTGCGTTGGCCGCCGAGGCGGGCAGCTGTGTCAATCGGCCGAGTCGCGGCCCAGCACGGCCCGCAACTCGGCGATCAGGCTGTCGAGCCGGCGTGCCAGGCCGGCCCGGTCCACCCCGGCCCGGTGCACTGGGGAACCGGCCGTGTCCGGCGCAGGCTGCCGGTGGCGCGCAATCCGCTCCAGCGCCGCTTCCAGGCGGAAGGCTTCGTCCGCTGTGTCACCCGGTTCGGCCATAGCGATCCCGACTCCGCCACGCGCCGGCCGGCTGCGCTGCCTGGAAGGGTTGCAGAGAAAGCGCGCAACGGCTTGAAGGTCAAGGATGAAGCTGGCGCCGGCCGTAATCGTGCACGGGTTGGGCATGGCCCAACTGGCGGTGGAGGCCGCACGCGGCTGCCGGCGCCGGGTGACGTTGCTGTCCGCGCCGGGTGCCGGCGCCTATGGCGGCGTGGGCTGGTGGCGGGCGGTGATGCGGCAGGCGGGCGCCGAGACGGACATCCTCGACTGCGGAGCCGCACCAGGCCGCGCGCTGGAGGCGTTGCGCGCCGGCCAGAGGCTGATCGTGTTGCAGGCCCATCCGCGCATCTGGGCCGACATCGCCGAACGGGCGGCGTCGTGCGGGGGGGCGCTGCTATGCCGGGCCCCGCCGGCGCTGGATCTTGGGGAGCGGGGTGCCGAGCGCCGCCTGGCGGCGTGGCTGGAGGCGGCGCAGTAGCTGCCACCCCCGCGCCTGCCTACCCGGGATGCATCGGGCCGTCCGCATATAGCTCGACGCCAGACCACCCCCCGGCCTTGCCACGGCCACCCTTTGTCCCGAAAACCCGGCCATGGCGCCCCCGCTGCTCTCGCTGCAAGACATCCACCTCACGCTCGGCGGCAGCGGGCCGCTCCTGGACGGTGCCGCGCTGTCGGTGGCGGCCGGCGAGCGCATCTGCCTGGTAGGGCGCAACGGGTCGGGCAAGTCCACCCTGCTGAAGGTGGCCGCGGGCCTGCTGGCCGCCGACGGCACACGCTTCCTGCAGCCGGGCGCCACGGTGCGCTACATGCACCAGGAACCCGATTTTGGCGAGGCGGCCACCGTGCTCGCCTATGTGGAGGCGGGGCTGGGGCCTGGCGACGACCCGTATCGCGGCCGCGCGCTGCTGGAACAGGTGGGGCTGACCGGCGAGGAGGCGCCTGCCCGGCTGTCCGGCGGCGAGGCACGGC
>CAXUGD010000177.1:0-6666 GCA_964250355.1 uncultured Acetobacteraceae bacterium
CTTCCGCCGGTCGGCATCGTCATCCCAAGTGCCGCGCAGTCCAGCCACGTGCTGCGCTGCGTGGGGCAGCTCGTCGTCTCGGCCGCCTATCCGCAGCTCGACGTACTCGTGGCCGTGTCGCGCATCCAGGCGGGCGATGTCGTGCAGAGGCGGGTGATCGCGGGCCTGAGGGCGTTGCCGCGCGTCCGGGTGATCGACTGCGATAGGGCATCGTTCAACTACGCGGCGGTCAACAACGCCGCCGTGCGGCAATCGGCGGGCGAGCTCGTCCTGCTCATGAACGACGATGTCGTTCCCATTGCGCGGGACTGGCTGCAATGTTTGGTCGCCTACACCACCGGCTCCGCCGGCCCGCAGGCGGACATCGTCGGCGCCCGCCTGCTCTACGGCAACGACACGGTGCAGCATGGCGGAGTCATCCTGGGCCTGGCCAACCTATGCGAGCACGCCTGGAGGCTGTCGCCGCGCAGCGCCGCGGGACCCCATGGCATCGCCCTGCTCGACCGGCAGGTCAGCGCGGTGACCGGCGCCTGTATGCTGCTTCGCCGTTCCCTCTACGAAACGCTTGGCGGGTTGGACGAAGCTTTTGCCATAGCGTTGAACGACGTGGATCTGTGCCTGCGTGCCGGGGCTGCGGGCGCCCGCATCGTATTGGCCGCACAGGTTGCGCTTTACCATTACGAGTCGCTGTCCCTGGGGCGGCATTACCGGGGTGCCCGTGCCGCACTGGAAGCCGTCGAAGTCGAGCGCTTGCGGCGGCGCTGGGCAAGCCTGATCGGCGACGATCCGTTCTACAGCCCCTGCGCCTCGCTGATGCCGGGATACGAGTTCACGCCCGGCTTTCCCTCGCGCTGTTCACCACTTTCCTGGACCGGTGCCCAAACGCCTTGATGCAGTTGGCATCCTGGCGACCGACGATGTTGCATAATGGCGGCGAACACGCTATTGCCCTCACAAAAGGGTGAGGCTGACACAGTGGGGATGTCGAGGCAGCCGCCCACGCTCGCACCGCAGGCCAGGCGGGCGCCAGGCAACACGTAGGGAGATCATTCCGGTTATGAGCAAAGCTTTCATCGCCAGCGTTATCCAGGAATCGACAGACTGCACCGGCGTCGCAGCCAATGCTGCCGCCGGCACGCTGATTGACGCCATCGTCCGTCAGCTCAAGAAAGAGGGCGGTTTCACCCTGCCGTCCTTTGGCACGTTCACCGTGCGCAAGACCAAGGCCCGCAAGGCGATGAACCCACGTACCGGCGAGGCGGTAAAGGTCAAGGCGGGCAAGACCGTCCGGTTCAAGGCCAGCCCGAACCTGAAAAAAGCCGTCTAGCGCAAGCGCGCTCGGCAAGAGTTGCAGTGCAGATGGCACACCTCAAGATTGCGGTCGTTCCTGTCACCCCGATCGAACAGAACTGCACGTTGATCACCGACGCGGGATCCGGTCAGACCGCCATCGTCGATCCTGGCGGCGACGTCGAGCGCATCCTGTCTGCTCTGGACGGCAACCAATTGAATGCGGTGGCGATCTGGCTGACCCATGGCCACCTCGACCACGCTGGCGGTGCCACGGACCTTGCCCGGCGGTTGAACGCGCGTCCGGATCGTCCGCGCGTCGAGATCATCGGGCCCGACAGGCGCGACGAGATGCTGTTGCAGGGCATCGAGCGCCAGGCGGCAAGTTACGGCATGGAGGGCATGAGGAACTGCACGCCGGACCGCTACCTGCAAGAAGGCGAAACGGTCAGGCTTGGCCCGCACGTCTTCGACGTGCTGCATTGCCCCGGTCACACACCCGGCCACATCGTGTTCGTTAACAAGGCCGCCCGCTTCGCCCAACTGGGCGATGTGCTGTTTCGCGGGTCGGTGGGGCGAACGGATTTTCCCTATGGCGACCACCTCGCGCTGATCGCCGCCATCAAAGACAAGCTGCTCCCCTTGGGAGACGACCTGGCCTTTGTCTGCGGCCACGGCCCCAACTCGACGATCGGGGCCGAGCGGGCGAGCAACCCGTTCATCCAGTAGGCGGGCGCGCTACCGCACGCCCTGTCCACCGCCGGGCGTCAGCAGGCCCATGTCGTTGGCGCGGGCATCCATCTCGGTCGTACGTCCATACATCCAGTTTTCAGCTTCGGCCTGCGTCTCGAACTCGCCGTCTTCCGGCAACGGCGCGCCCTCGGTGATCACCGCGAAGCGGCCGTTGGCCAACTGCACGATCGCCAGCTTGGCCGAATCCGTCGTATCAACCATTCGTCGCACTCCCGTTCTGTCCCGGCGTGAACACGTGACAGTCGGCGCGGTTGCCGTTCACGCCGCCTGACGCGCGCTGGGCAGCAGGTTAAGCAAAGCGTCCATGCCGACCCGATGGCAGAAATCGCCGAATCCCTCCTGGGTGAGCCCGCTTGCCGCCCAAGCCGCAAAGAGCGGGTCGAACCCGCTGATCACCTCGGCATGCGGCACTTTCTCCCGCAGCTTGAAGCTCAGCCGCGTTCCCTCGAAATCGCCGCCCACATAGATGGCGTAGAAGCCCGGCATGCGGCCGACGATGCCGATGTCGCCGGCATAGGTGCGGGCGCAGCCATTCGGGCAACCGGTGATACGGACGCTGATGCGGCGGTCCGCCAGGCCATGGCGCGCGAGCAGCGCGTCGAACCCTGCCACGATCTCGGGATGCATTCGCTCGGCCTCCGTCAGCGCCAGGCCGCAGGTCGGCAAAGCGGGGCAGGACAGCGCATACTGCGCCATGGGCGACATGGCCTCCGCCGGCACCACGCCATGCTCGGCCAGCACCGCCTCGATCGCTTCCCGGTCTTGCGGCACGATGTCCGTCAGCAGCACGTCCTGCTGCGGCGTCATCACTAGCCCCGGCGCGTACCGCTCCACCACAATCCGCAGCGCCGTCCGCAGCCGGGAAGTGCCGCCATCCACGATGCGGCCGGCTGCTACCGGTATTCCCAGCCAAAGCCGGCCACAGCCCTGCTCGTGCCAGCCCAGCAGGTCCGGCACCTCCAGCCGCATCGGTCGCGCATCCTCGAACGGGCCGCCGTAATAGGTGGCAAGCGTCTCGCGAACCCAGGGCAGGCCCATGTCATCGACCACGTATTTCAGCCTGGCACGCCGCCGGTTGGTGCGGTCGCCGTGGTCGCGCTGCAGCCTGATCACCGCCTCCACCACCCGCACCAGGTCGTCCGGCCCCACGAAGGCCACGGGTGTCGCGAGCCGCGGGTAGGTGCGTGCGTTGTTGTGCGTCATGCCCAGCCCGCCGCCGACCGCGATGTTGTAGCCGAGCAGCCGGTCACCCTCGAACAGCGCCACGATACCCAGATCGTTGGTCAGCACGTCGATCGTGTTGTCGGCTTGGTGCGTGATGCCGACCTTGAACTTGCGAGGCAGGTAGGTGGGCCCGTAGAGCGGCTCGTCCTCGTCCTCGCCGGTCGGCGCCTCGTCGAGGAAGATCTGGTAGTAGGCGCGGGTCTTGGGCTTCAGGTGCTCCGACAACATGCGGGCATCGGCCTCGATGCGCGCCTGCTGCGCGTTGCGCCGCGGCGTAGGGCTGGCCATGATGTTGCGCACGACGTCGCCACAGGCCGACATGGTGGTCAGCAGCGTGTGGTTGATCTCGGCGATCGCCGGCTTCAGGTCGCCCTTCAAGATGCCGTGAAACTGGATGCCCTGCCGCACGGTGATACGCAACGACCCATTCGCGCGGCTGTCGGCCAGCCGGTCGAAATACAGGTATTGCGCCGCTGTCATGTGCCCGCCGGGCATCCGGCAGCGCAGCATGAACTGGTATTCCTTTTCCTCGCCCTGCTGCTTGCGCTGGGTCGCGGTGTCGCGGTCGAACTGCTCGTAGCTGCCGTGGAACTTCAGCAGCTGGTAGGCATCCTCGCTGACCTGTATGCCGCCCGCCTGCAACTCCTCGGCTAGCGTCCCGCGCAGCCGATTGCTTTCGATCTTCAGCGTTTCAACGGCGGAAAGTTTTGCCGGCATGACACAGGGATGTCCTTCGATGGCCGGGGCCGCCTGCAGCCGGCACCCTGGCGTAAACTACAATCCGCTATGCGCAGACGACGAAATCAACGCACAGCTTCGCCATATGGTCCACGATCCTAGATGGAAAAGGTGATCGGCTCGGCGAGCGGACGGACGATCCCCGCCGTCTCCGCCCGTCTGATCAGGTCCTCCACCGTCAGCCCATGCAGCCGTGCCGCAAGCGCGCCGTCCATCTCGCACCACAGGGGCTCCACGACCTTGTCGAGCAGCGTGCCGTGTGGCCCGTCCTCGGCGCCCGCCTCGTCCGAGACTGCCACGCGCACCACCTCGTCGAGGCGTATATCGCGCCGCGGGCGGCCCAGGCGGTAGCCGCCGCGCGGACCGCGCACGCTGTCCAGCAATCCGGAGCGTGACAGGCTTTGCAGCAGCGGCTCGATGCCCCGTCGCGCCAGGCCGGCGCGCTCGGCGATGTCGGCGGCACTCACCGTCGTGGTGCGTCCCGTGTGGAAGGCCACGTCCAGCATGATCAGCACGGCCAGCATGCCCCTGTCCCGGCGTACGATCACGGGCACACCACCGGGCCAGCTAGGCGTTCGACCATGACGTGTTGCTCCGGCAGCGAAATCCGACAAGACTCACCATACCACCGATCTTTGCCGCAGGGTGCCGCCATGTCCAACCCATTGCCGCCGGCAGGCGCACCCCTTCGCCCGGCTCGGCCGGCTTACGACGCTGCGGCGCCACGCGGCCGCATCTACGACAGCATCCTGCAGACGGTGGGCGGCACGCCGCTCGTGCGGTTGCCGCGCCTGAGTGCCGAAGAGGGGCTGGTCGCCCAGCTCGTGCTCAAGCTGGAGTTCTTCAACCCGCTCGGCTCCGTCAAGGACCGGATCGGCCTGGGCATGGTGCAGGCGGCCGAGCAGGCCGGCGAGATCACGCCGGGGCGCACCGTGCTGGTGGAGCCGACCAGCGGCAACACCGGCATCGCGCTCGCCTTCGTGGCGGCCGCGCGCGGCTATCGCCTGATCGTGACCATGCCGGAGAGTGCCTCGATCGAGCGGCGGCGCATGTTGCGCCTGATGGACGCCCAGGTGGAGCTTACGCCGCAAAAGCTCGGCATGGCCGGCGCCATCGCGCGCGCCAACCAGATATTGGCCACCACGCCCCACGCCTGGATGCCGCGCCAATTCGACAACCAGGCCAACCCCGACATGCACGAGGCAACAACCGCGGAGGAGATCTGGACCGACACGGACGGGCTGGTGGACATGGTGGTGGCTGGCGTCGGCACCGGCGGCACCCTGACCGGGATAGGCCGCGCGCTCCGCCCACGCCGGCCAGGATTGCGCATGATCGGCGTAGAACCGGCCGAAAGCGCTGTGCTCTCGGGCGATGAGCCGGGGCCGCACGGCATCCAGGGTATCGGACCCGGCTTCCAACCGTCCGTGCTGGACACCGCGGAGCTCGACCGGGTCATCACCGTGTCCGAACGCGAGTCGATCGCTGGAGCCCGCCGCTGCGCCCGGGTCGAGGGCTTGCCGATCGGGATTTCGTCAGGCGGCATGCTGCACGTAGCGCTCAATTTGGCCCGCGCGCCGGAGAACGCGGGCAAGCTGATCGTCGGCATCGTGCCGTCCTTTGCGGAGCGCTACCTATCGACCGCGCTGTTCAGCGGCCTGGGGTGACCCGTGCGGCCCGGCTACCCTTACGTGCAGGCGATCCCCACCCGCTGGATGGACAACGACGTCTATGGCCACGTGAACAACGTCGTCTATTACAGCTACTTCGACACGGTCATAAACACCTACCTGATCCAGCGTGGCGGGCTAGACATCCATGCCGCCACCGGCCAGATCGGCCTGTGCGTCGAGTCGCATTGCCGCTACGCCGCCCCGCTGAGCTTTCCCGGCTCGGTGCAAGCGGGGTTGCGCGTGGAGACACTCGGCCGGTCCAGCGTGCGCTACGGCATCGGCCTGTTCGCCGCCGAACGGGCCGAACCCGCAGCCGAGGGCTGGTTCGTGCACGTTTTTGTCGATCGGGCGACACGCAAGCCAGAGCCGATCGGCCCCGCGCTGCGCAAGGCGCTGGAAGCGCTTCGGATACCCTGAGCCTCCACGCCCTTGCCGCTTGCCCCCGCGTTGCGAACACCGCCGATCCACGGCAACTAGCGCCGATGAAGACCCGCGCCGCCGTTCTCACCCTGATGGGCCTGCCGCGCCCTTATGCACAGTCCCGGCCCCTGGCCGTCCAGGAGGTGGCGCTGCACCCGCCTGGCCCGGGCGAACTGCTTGTCCGCGTCGGTGCCGCCGGCCTGTGCCACTCCGACCTGTCCGTCATCGACGGCAGCAGGCCGCGGCCGATGCCGATGGTGCTGGGCCACGAGGCGGCCGGCGTGGTCGAGAGTGCGGATGCCGGCACCGGCTTCGCGCCGGGCGACCACGTGGTGTTCGCCTTTGTGCCGAGCTGCGGGCACTGCCTGCCCTGTGCCGAAGGCCGGCCCGCCCTGTGCGAGCCAGGTGCGGCGGCGAACACGGCCGGTGTGCTGCTGGGTGGCGCCCGGCGCTGGGGGGACAGCCCGGCGGGTACCGTCAGCCACCACCTGGGCATTTCCGGTTTTGCCGAGCGCATCGTGGTCAGCGCGCGCTCGGCCGTGCGTATCGACCCCACGCTGCCGATGGA
>CAXUGD010000178.1:0-6642 GCA_964250355.1 uncultured Acetobacteraceae bacterium
GCCGACCCGTGCGCCGCGCCGCGCGCGGCAGGCGGCCGTGCGCCCGACGTGTTCAAGGTCGGCGGCTGGGTGCCGATGCGGCAGTTCCGAGACGACGAGCCGGTCGATTTCGTGGTGGTCGGCACCGGCGCCGGCGGCGGGCCGATGATCGCCGGGCTGGCCGAGGGCGGGTTTTCGGTGGTCGGCTTCGACGCCGGGCCGTACTACCGCCCGCTGGAAGATTTCGCCTCCGACGAGACCGAGCAGAACAAGCTGTATTGGACGGACGAGCGGGTGGTGGACGGCGCCAACCCGATGGTGATGGGCGGCAAGAACAGCGGCAAGGCGGTCGGCGGCAGCACGGTTCACTTCGCCATGGTGTCGCTGCGCTTCCGCCCCGAATGGTTCCGCTCGCGCAGCCAGCTGGGCTACGGCGTCGATTGGCCGCTCAATTGGCGCGAGATGTGGGACTATTACGGCCGCGCCGAGAAGGCGCTCAGCATTGCCGGCCCGGTCAACTACCCCTGGGGGCCGCGGCGGCCGCGTTACCCCTATCGCGCGCACGAGCTGAACGGCGCGGCGGAGGTGCTGGCCCGCGGTGCCGAGGCGATGGGCTACAAATGGACGCCCACGCCGCTCGCCACCGTCTCGGCCCCGCACGGCCGGTCCCACCCCTGCGTCTATCGCGGCTGGTGCCGGTTCGGCTGCTCTACCAACGCCAAGCAAAGCCAGCTGGTCACGTTCATCCCGCGCGCGCTAAAGGCCGGGGCGGAGATTCGCGACCTGGCGATGGTGGGCCGGATCGAGGTTGACGCCCAGGGCCGCGCCACGGGCGTGCACTACATGCGCGAGGGCAAGTGGCGGTTTCAGCGCGCCCGCCACGTGGTGGTGTCGGGCTACGCGGTCGAGACGCCCCGGCTGCTGCTGGCCTCGGCCGACGGACGCCACCCGCACGGGCTGGCCAACGGCTCCGGCCTGGTCGGCCGCAACCTGATGACGCAATCCAACCAGGCGGTATTCGGGCAGATGGACCAGGAGGTGCGCTGGAACAAGGGACCGCCCTCGCTGTCGATCACCGAGCACTGGAACTACGACGACCGCAAGGACTTCCACGGCGGCTACTGCTGGATGGCGCAGGGGCCGATGCCGATCGAGTGGGTGACCATCCAGACCGGCTCGCGCGGGCTTTGGGGCCAGAGACTGCGCGACGAGATGGAGAAGTACAACCACAGCGTCGGCCTGAAGATGGTGGGCGAGATGCTGCCCGACGAGCGCAACACCGTCACCCTCGACGAGGACCGCGACCAGTACGGCCTGCGCGTCGCCCGCGTCACCTACAGCTGGGGCGACAACGACCGTGCCCTGATCCAGCACGCGCTAGGCCAGATGCAGACCAGCCTGGAGGCGGCCGGCGCGCGGGATGTCTTCCGCCAGGAGAACGACACCAACCACCTCGGCGGCACCGCGCGCATGGGGTTCGACCGGGAAACCAGCGTGGTGGACAGCGATTGCCGCAGCTGGGACCACCCCAACCTGTGGGTCTGCGACGGCTCCGTGTTCCCGACAGTGGGCGGCGTAAACCCGCATCTGACGATCACGGCCATCGCCATGCGGACCGCCGACCGCATCCGGGCCATGGCGGCCCAGGGCACGCTCGACCGGCCCGGACGGTAGAGGCCGCCGCGACCCTGGCCGGGGACGGACCGCGACGCGGGCGGGTTGTTCGCCGGCAGTCTGGCGGCAGCGTTGCGGGTCGCGCTCGGCTGCCGGCGACCGTCAGGCTTTGGCGGCGATCACGTCGGCGAACTCGCCCACGTTCTTGAAGCCGCCGACTTCGGAGGCGGAGAATTTCAGGCCGAACGCCTTCGATACGGCGAGCACCAAGCGGATATGGGTCAGGCTGTCCCATCCTTCCACGTCGTCCGCGGTCGTCTCGGGCGTCAGGACCAGGTCGTCCTCGTCGAACACGTCGCGGAAGACTGCCGTGAGTTTGTCGTAGACTGCCTGGCGTTCCATGGTGGTGCTCCTGATGGCGGCGGCCTTGCCGGCCGGTGCGTTACGGTGTGGCGGGTGTTTGCGGGTTGATCATGGGCGAGTTCGGGACGGAAGCGGCCGGCGATCTCGGGCAGATCAGCGGGTTTACGACGCCGGCCAGGCGTCGCGCCCAGATGCGGGCGAGGTGCGGCTTGGCGTGCACCTCGTCGGAGTAATCCTGCGCATTGTCCAGGTCGGCCATCCTGAGCGCCGCGAAGCCGGCCCGGCCGGAAAAACGGTCGAATATCTCTGCTTGCACGGCTTGCGCGTAGCCTGGGTAGTACGGGCTCGCATCGCGGTGCCAGGCCGGGATGGGCATGTCGGCCACGACCACCTTTTCGCCGGCGGCGAGCAGGGATTCGATCAGCTGGCGCAGCAGGACCATCTGCGATTGGGCGATGTGCCCGTCATTGCCCAGCGTCTGCCGCCAGTATTCCACTGCCTGGCGGCGCTGGTCCGCGTCGAGGGCCAGCGCCTCACGGTCGGCATCGGTCAGCGCGGGCGGCCGCACGAACAGGGCGTGGCGCAGCCCGGAGGTGACATCGCGCGCCACCTTTTCGAGCACCAGATAGGGCCGTATCAACGTGGTTTCCCAGTGCAGCCAGGCCGGCGGCACCACCGCCACCGGACCGGCGGCCGTGCGGCGGTAGAAACCGTAGCGGTAGCGCTCGATGTCGATGTCGGTGTCGCCGTGCTGCCGGTCGTCATTCGGCCATAGCTGCGTGGTTTCCACGAACATGCCGAACCAGATGCCGATCACGAAGGTGTCGGACCGGCGCGCGGCCCCGCTCTGCACCTCGTGCACCAGATCGACGATCTGTTGCACTTCCGAGATGTTGGCGCTGCCGATGGCGATGTTGCTGACCGCGGCGCAGGGCACCAGGGCCTGCACGTCGGGCTGCTTGAACCCCATGCCGGTGTTGGAGGCGCCGACCAGGATCAGCTTGGGCTCGGGCGTGTTCAGGACGTCGCGGGCCAGGAACAGGTATTTCGGGCTGGTCAGGTAAAGCGTGTCCGGCGCGGTCCAGACATCCATCGTTCCCCTGCGGACGGGGCTTGGGGACACCACGAAGGTGAGCGCCAGAGCCGCCGAATAGAGCAGGCCGAAGAAGAGGGCGGTCAGCCCGAACTGGCGCAGTATCTGCTTCACCTCAGAACGCCCGATAGACGAATTCGGGCGCCTTGTTGAACAGGGATGCGATGGCCAGGATGGCGAGGATGCGGGTGGCCAGCGACAGGTTGCGCAGCAGGAAACCATCCGAGGCGGCGCGGATCGCCGCCCCATGCCGAAACAGCCAGCCCCCGACGGCGTCCGACACGAACACGGCCAGGCCGAAGCACACGGCGAGCACCCCGAAGGCCAGCACGACGCCACTGGCCCCCAGCGCGCCGGCGAGCGAGACGAAGCGGGGCATGTCGGTCACCCACAGGCATGTCAGTGCCAGCATGTAGTAGCCGATGCTGATGCCGCGGGCGGCGTAGATGTAGGCTGTCCGCTGGGCCAGCGCGCGGTAGCCTTTCTTGCCGAGACGGCGGGTGCAGGCGAGCTGCCACAACTTGTTCACGCTGGCGCCGGTGCCGAGGATGATGCCGTAGATCACGAAGACCAGCGTGGTGCCGTGCCAGATGCCGATCACCGTGAAGGTGAAGAAGAATGCTAACAGGCCCAGCGGCGTCGTCAGCCCGGGGGCCGGAAAGCGCGTCATCAGCATCGTTAGCAACGGGTTGAACAGGTAGAACTTGAACCAGTTGGACAGCGTCATGTGCCAGCGCTGCCAGAACTCCAGGAAACTGCGCGCCAGGAACGGGCGGTTGAAGTTTTCCGGCAGCGTCTGCCCCAGCAGCATCCCCACGCCGATGACGATGTCCATGTAGCCGGAGAAGTTGAAAAACAGGTACGCCGTGTAGGAGGCGGCCGACGCCGCGTAGATCAGCGATAGCTTCAGCCAGGGCAGCGCCACCGCCCCGAACAGTTGCACCTTCAGGTTCGTCAGCACGTAGTCCGCCGAGGCTCCCACCACCACGAACTTGAAATAGCCGGTCGCGATGCGCGAGAACGCACCATACACGCGGTCGGCGTCCAGCTGCACGGCCTCTCGGCCGTCGGTCTCGGCGAAGTCCTGGTAGCGCTGTATCGGTCCGGACAGGAAACAAAGGAAATTGCAGGTGTAGCGGTAGAACGCCAGCACCCCGACCGGGCCCTCCACGTCGCCGGACCAGCAATCCACGATGAGGTGGATGATGCGGAACAGGATGTAGGACAGGCCGATGATCAGGTAGGGGAACGGCAGTTTCGCATACGGCGCCAGGAACGAGAACTGCTTGAGGAAGATGTAAGTCAGCAGGACGGCAGCGATGCCCAGCGCCACCAGCAGGTGGGAGCGCCGCTGCCGGGCAGCCTGCACAAACCCGTAGCCCAGCAGCAGGAACGCCAGCAGGGGTACCAGCTGCGCGACATTGCCCACGTAGCTGGCGATGAACACGCCGTTGGCCACAGCGAGTATCGCCTGCCGTGCGCGCAGCGAGGCCGTCGCGTGGAACGCCAGAACCGTGACCGCGACAAAGGCGAAGAAGACCGGCGAGGTCAGGCTCATGCGGGTTCCAGCTCGGCGGTCGCGTATTCGACTGCCACGGGGCCGCCCTCGATCTCGGTGTCGGTGGAAAGCTGCCAGCGCGTCGTGCCGTCGGCATCCTCGCCCAGCGGCTCGAAGCCGAGCTTGGCGTAGTGCTCGCGCACCATGCCGTTGCGCTCCGTCGGCCGGTACAGCCCCACGATCCGGCCGATGCCGCGCAGCCGCGCTTCCCGAAGGATCTCGTGCAGCACCGTCTGTTCGACACGGCGGCCGAGCACGCGGCAGCTCATCAGCCAGGTGTCGATCACCCAGGTCGCGGCGTCCTGGGGGCGGCACACGACCACGCTGATGATGCCATTATCGCCGAAATTGTCGATCAGCCGCGCATGCAGTCCCAGCACGTCCGGGTCTGCCTCTACCGCGGCCACGTCGGCCTCCGTGTAGCGGCGCGTGGTGAGGTTGAACTGGTTGCTTTTGTTGATCAGCTGCGCGGTGCGCACCCGCGTGGTGCGAGTGAACGGGCTGAACACGATGCGCATGTCGAGCGAGCGCAGGTAGGCGTCGATGTCGCCCGTTTGCTTCTGCAGGGTCAGCCGCCGCGCGTTGTTCTGGTACATCTCCGCCCGCGCGCGGTCCTCGTCGGAGAAGCGCACCGATTCGAAATAGCCGGCGGCGGCCAGCGTACGCGCGTAATTGGCCGCGTCCTCATCCAGCTCGGGCACGGCCACTTCGGGCAGCTCGCGGCGGATCAGGCCGCGCTCCGCCGGGTTGTCGTCCAGGAAAACGAGCGATTCCAGGCCCAGCGCCAGCTCCTGGGCGATGGCGCGTATGTTGGTGGCCTTGTCGTCCCAGTTGGCCTGGAACACGGCGATGTGCTCCTCGCGCAGCAGCATTTCCGGGTGGCTGCGGAACGGCTCGCGGGCAACGCTGTCGGTGTTCTTGGAGCTGACGGCCAGCACCACGCCGCGGGCGCGCAACGCCAGCGCCAGTTGCTGCACAGAAAGATGCGCCTCGCCCACCGCGTCGCCCTGGGCGATCTTGATGCCGTCCAGCCCGTCATCGCCGACCACGCCGCCCCACACCGTGTTGTCCAGGTCGAGCACCAGGCAGCGCCGGCTGCGGCCGCGCATGGCGGCCATCGTGCGCGCCACGTGGTCTGCGTAGAGCGGCACGTAGCCGTCGGCGAAGGGCAGCTTGGCCATGTTCCACTGCGCCGGCGAATGCCATTCCGCTAGGCCCACCGTTTCGGCCAGGGCGGCCACGTCCAGCAGCGTGTCCTGCGACTGGGCCATGCTGTCGGCGATGCGTCGGTTCAGCGCGTCGATCAGGTTGCGCAGCGTGCCGGGCAGCGCCCGGTCCAGCGATCCGAACAGCCCCTCGGGCGGCGGCGCCACCGTCTGCACGATGCAGGTGGCGCCGCTGTGGCGGCGCACCCCGTCCCGCATCGCGTCCAGCAGGCCGATAGCGGAGTCGAGCGTGCCGGCAGCCGATGCCGCGTCGCCCGGCGTGGCCTGCAACGACAGGCCGCGGTGGTCCAGTGCCAGCAGGACGGCATCCGGCCTGGCGGTGTTGATGGCCGATTCGGGTGCCAGCGCCTCCTGCAGGAACTGGTCGTACTCGCCTTTTATGCAGTGCAGGGCCAGGCCGTGGCGTGCGGCCGAGGCCACCAGCGAGGGCACGATCAGGTCCAGCGTGCCGTTGCCCAGGATGCCGAGCTGGAAGGGCAGCAACGGCGCCAAGGGCAGCCCCTTGCCGCGCGCCGCCTCGATCGCGCGTCCCAGCCGCGCCAACTGGTGCTCGTCGAGCGCGTAGCCGGCCAGCGCGCGCACCTCGCGGCCCACCTCGCCGGCGCTGGACGGCAGCCGCTTGCAGCGCACCGCGAAATCGGCGGGCGGCGCGGGCAGCCAAGACAGTTTCCGGTAGAGGTCCAGGGACACGGCACGCTCCGTAGGTGAAGGGTCGTCGGCTTGGGGCCACGCCGCTCGGGGCTGCGGCGCCGGCCGGTGACGGCCGGGGGCGTCCGCGCTGCCGAACGCTCGCTTTAACGGGGGCACTG
>CAXUGD010000179.1:0-6631 GCA_964250355.1 uncultured Acetobacteraceae bacterium
TCCGTCGACATTTAAGGTCAACCCGCACCACCTTACCCCAGGACCATACACCTAGTGGGCGCCACTAATGAAACCTCCGATAAAAGTTTATGATGTCGGGGCGGGCTACCGCCGAGAGATGACCGAGATCAACGCTGCCATTGAAAAAGTCTTGTTATCCGGTCGCTACATTCTCGACGAACAGGTTGCTGCCTTTGAGGAAGAGTTTGCGACGTGGCTTGGTACGAGATACGCAATAGCATGCGCGAGCGGCACTGATGCACTCGTGTTGTCGATGTTAAGCCAGGGCATCGGACCCGGATGCGCTGTCGTAACACCATCCTACGGACCCATCGCCGTCATCGCCGCAATTGAAGCGGCGGGGGCCCAGCCGCTCCTGGTAGACGTTGATCCAAATACATACACGATCGACCCGGAGGACTTTTCCGCCGCTTTGACAAATCCGCCCTCCGGAAGCGCAACTATTAAGGCGGTGGTTGCCGTCCATCTTTACGGCCAGCCGGCCGACCTTGACCGGATCGCAGAAATTGCAAGCCAAACAGGTGTCGCACTGATCGAGGATTGTAGCCAGGCTCATGGCGCCGAATACAAGGGAAAGAAAGTCGGAACTTATTCTAGCGTTTCTACATTCAGCTTCTACCCAACAAAGAACCTTGGTGGGCTCGGGGATGCCGGCCTTGTGGCTACCAGCAGCCGTATTATAGCCTCAAAAATCCGCCGACTTCGCCAGTATGGATGGGACAAAAAAAGGTGCTCGCACTACCCTGGAATAAACAGTCGGATGGATGAGCTTCAAGCTGCAGTTCTACGCATAAGATTGACAAGCCTGGACGGCAAAAACGATCGACGAAGGGCAATCGCTGATCAGTATTATAACGCAGTCATCGACCCTCGTATTACGCTACCAGCGCGGCGGGAGCTATGCCAACCTGTCTTTCATCAATTTATTATTCGAACGGAGGAACGTGATGTTTTCTCAAAGGTGCTACTGGCAAACGGCATAGAAACTCGAGTGCATTATCCCCGGCCAATCCACCTCGAGCCCGCGTATTCGGGCCGAATTGGCACCGGTCCTTCTAGGTGCAGAGTGAGTGAACTCGTTTCGGAGCAGGCCCTGGCCGTGCCCATTTATCCGGAGCTGACCAATCACCAAGTGACTCGTGTCGCTCAGGCTATGCAGCAAGCTAGCCGCCGTGCTGGCTAAGAGAGGTCGAAAGAAGTTGCTTCGCATCCGAGAACGACGAAAACTCGCTCAGCCAAAAAAGCGGACTCTTCAGGCGCGCTCCCGCCCAAGGCAAATCGTCGGGAACGTACCGCTTGTCCATGTCACTATGTCTGGTCTCGTACTCGAGATATTCGAGGCGGGTCAGATACGCAAGAGTGCATGTAAGATCTTCGGGGAGGAGCTCGTATACTTCTTTGCTATGAGAGCGGCGTATAGCTCTTCTATGGCGAATCACAAGTCTCCACACTTAAGTCAGTCTCCGGCGGTATTTGTCGTTGATAGTAAGAATGCCAAAGGTGAATTGTTCCATGTTTATCCATTCGATACCGGTGCAGCAGCCGAGGGTATTTACGACGCTGTGGCAGACCCTGTCGTTTACCTGGACGACTATGAGTTACGAACTGAATTCACCGCTGTAAAGGGCCAAATTGGGTGGGCGTTCGGTAGCAAAAAGGCCTATCTGGAGGGGCAGATCCGGGACGGCCTGATGAACCGAATACCTGAGCACGAGTTCGCTACCCAAAGCTTCTACAGAATCGCCAGGGAAGGCGACCCAACGCATGCCAAGCCAGACATGCGCGCCTCAACAATTGAGGTGGCGGTCTCAAGCAATGTTCCACTCTCCCGGCTTCAGTTGATGATATTGCCAAGTCAGCTGATCACAAGTAACGTAGATCTGTGCCGCAAACTGAGCGCTGTAAAAGCTGATGTCCGACTCTACAAATGGAGGCCTAATTCTCGGCCGTCCGAGTATCGGTTCGAGATTAATGAAATCCTCCGCAAGTGGTACGAGGAAGGGTGTATGCTATGATGTCGAGTGCACCTCCATCTTGCCTACTCCTCGCCGGCTATATCTCGTTTTTTGAAGCTGGTTTCGCTCTGCCTTGTTTTGCAAGGTCACCGACATCGAAGACGTGGTTTACAGCTGTTTGCTCAGTCAGTGGTGACCACTGGGGCCGCATCATTGCGTTCGAAGAAGCCCCTGCGCGCGGAATTCTCCCTCTTAAGGCTTCCCTAAGACGATCAATCTCTGTGGGAGATCCCTGGGTCGACGTTTTTCGGTATGGGCACGACCTATTTGTTGGGGCAGTCGCGGAAATCTATGCTTCTCTCAAACACGTCATAAACGACATGAGAATCGAGCAGCCTTCCGCCCTGGCGGACCTAGAACTCGCTATACAGAAAGATGATGTTTCCGAGTTACTCAAGTCCACACATCGCTCACTGAAAGAAAGATTGAACGCTCAAATTGCCGACGAGTGGATGACACAAACAGTTGTGCGGCCTCAGCTTGTATTAAGCGTGAGGCGCTTGTGTGCAACGGCCACAATCCCGCCTAAACTCGCTCAATCGATTGCGTCCATAGACGTGCTCAAAACGACGGGCGGCCACTATGAGGCTAATCTTCTCCCGTCACTTATCGCGTATCTTAAAGCCTCGGGTCGTTGGGGTCGACTAACGTCCGAACTCAGTTCGATAACTCGCCGCCTCGGAATAAGGGTATATGTGCACGATGGTCCTCGGAACATTGGCACCAGGGAGGTAGGGGGGCCAAAGCCCTCGTCAGGTCACTTTCGGCCTAATCGACTGACGCTTGGTGGTTATGAGTTGCCTATTTTGATCATGTATGAGGATGCGTCGAATCCAGTTAGCCTTTCCCTTATGACATCAATACGAAAGAATTTTTCGCTTACCGTTCCGGAGGAGTGGGATGAGCTGTGGCGAGAGGCGCGGCGGCAATCAGAGTTGCTAGTTGGCGAGGGCTTGATAAACAACAACCCGGTTTTAGCGGTTAGCAATGTCGACGGTGTTCCGGATGCGCAATTGAGAAAGGGGGAGTTGGCGATCCAGTTTGTCGAGGTTGGCTACGTTAGTAAGCGGACGGCGACCACTCTGTACAAGCAAATGCTTTCGCGGGACGAAAAGCAGTGGCTTTTGTCTCGGGCTGCTGCCTGGGACCTTGAAAGTGTTCTTGGGCAGGGCTTGAACACGCAACTCGCAGTTATAACGTCAGACTCGCAGATCATGTTCGTTCAGCGGGGTGTCCATGTCCCGAACGCAGGAAGACTGACATGCGGTGTTTCGAAGACGATGGAAGCGCGGGACGCACATTATGTACGAGGGAAGGAGCGTCCAGATGTCTATATGACGGGCGCGCGGAGCCTCAATGCCGAGTTAGGGGTGAAGATCAGCGAAGAGGCTTTGCAACTTCATGACGTTATACGGTTCTCCTCGCTCATTTTAGATGAGGAGTACTACGAGCTTATACTCACTGGAGTAGCGGATTTCCGTCATGTTCAAGAGCCGCCTTTGCGTAAAGCAACGAGTGCTGCGGGGCTAACTGAGAGTGTCGAGGGAGTGAAATCTAGAGGTAGCTGGAAGAACGATAGGCTGTTCTTTGTGGAAGCAGATGTAGTACCAGCGTTGCAGTTCCTCTCCCGGAATGACGTTACAAATTATGGAACTGCGTGTTTGATGGGTGCTCTCCAATATCTCGGAGCTGCCAAGGCCGACATAGACGAGGCGTATAGTCGAGTGAGCCATTAGGCAGATCCAATGTCAAAAGCTCCCGATTTCCTGCCAAAAACTTTCTCAACACGCCGGCTTTGTATTCGCGATATGAAGATGACTGATGCTGAAGCTATCTTTCGGGCGTTTGCTGGAGATGCCCTAGTCGCTCGGTTCATGAGCTGGATGCCCCATGCTGAAGTTGCAGAAACCCACGCGTACGTTGCGGGTCGTTTGGCGGTGGATCCGGACATTTCGAAGAGTTATGTCCTTTGCCGTCAGACGGATGCGATGCTTCTGGGCTCTCTCACTCTCCGACGGGTGAACGCCTACTCCGCTGAGGTCGGGTATGCCTTGGGACGTACGTGGTGGAACCGAGGCATAATGACGGAGGCCTTGAGTGCGGTTGTGTCCTGCACATTCGCAGAAACACGCATAATGCGGGTCGGTGCAGTTTGTGACGTAGAAAACTCGGCGTCTGTACGAGTTTTAGAAAAGGTGGGAATGGAGCGAGAGGGACTGCTGCGTCGTTGGCTCGTTCATCCGAACATTGGGACCGAGCCTCGGGACTGCTATATTTATTCACGTATTCGAAACTGACGCCGACTTGTCGCTCTTAAGCGCGGCTACTAGTGAGCCCGCTGTCCTCGGCCCTCACGTCCTCCTCTCCAAAGCTCTAACCGCGTGCGGAGTCGAGGTTGGTGGTGATCGGCACCTCCGACACGGCGGTCGCCGCGGAGCCCTGGGGAGCGATGCGCCTTAGTGAACGGTATCGCTCCGGTGAAGGCCGCCTCCCGGCTCGAATTGATTTGAGAGAGACTTACCCTTTTGAGGGTGAGGTCGCGAGAAGTGTCCATTAAACCGGTTATGGACACAAGTGGGCGGCTCAGGCGGCGGCATAAGTCATGGCCGGATGCGCTGAAGCGGGAGATTGTCGCGGCGGCATCAGCGCCCGGTGCATCGGTATCGGCCGCCGCCCGGCAGTATGGCGTGAACACCAACATGGTTTTAACCTGGCGCAGGCGATACAGACAGGCGCAGACCCTTGCGGCATCGCCGCAGCTTGTTCCGGTCGTGGTAACGCCAGAGCGGATGCACACGGCATCGGCCATCCCGCCGCCTGTCGAGGGATCGAGATCGAGCTGTCAGGCGGCACCCGCATCCGGTTTGGACCGGGCGTCAAACCCGCAACCTTGCGCGCGGTACTGGATGCGCTGGATCGCCGATGATTGCGTTCCCTGCAAGTGTGCGGGTGTGGCTTGCGGTTGGACGGACTGACATGCGGCGTTATGCGGAGCGTCTGGTTATGCGGAGTCCGCGATCATGGCTCCAGTCTCATCAGGGACTTACCACGACTGATCTCCCGGACCGCTCAGCATAACCATGGTCCTCCCCGGTGCACACCGCACCGAGGAGGACCCTCATGACAAATTCAGTCACCGACCCTGCGCACCGGACCTGGCATCTTGATCCCGGGCCGCTGCGGGCGTTGGTGGACCGGTTCACCGGCCACCTAGCGGGCCTGGGCCACACCACGCTTACGGTGGGCGGGTATGGCGATGCGGCACGCCACTTCGCGGCCTGGCTCCATCTGGCGGGCAAGTGTGCATCCTACATCGACGCGGACACCTGTGCAGATTTCGCCCGCCATCGCTGCCGCTGTCCCGGCGTTCGGCGCAGCGATCGCGTTTCGGCCAAGTATGCCCGCCGCGCCTGCCGTTTTGTCCGGTTCCTGTCGAATTGCGGCGCGGCCGGCGGGCTAGCAACGCCAGGGCCGATGCCCGTAGACCCCAGCGTGTTGCTGTTCCAGGACTGGCTGCGCCGGCATCGCGGCATCGCCGAGTGCACGGTGAGCAAGCACGGCCGGATGGTCACGCGCCTCCTGGGCGCGCTCGGCGCCGATCCCGCACGCTACACGGCCGCCTCAACCCGCAAGGTCATTCTGGACGAGGCCAAGGGCACATCGGCGGCGTATGCCAAGACCATGACGACGGCCCTGCGGGGTTACCTCCGCTTCCTGGCCGCCTCGGGCGCATGCCGTACGGAGCTGGTGCATGCCGTGCCGACCATCCCGCAGTGGCGGCTTTCCGCCATGCCGCGCTACCTGCCCGCCGACGACGCCGTGCGGCTGATCGCGTCCTGCGACGTCAGCAAAGCCCACGGCATTCGCGACAGGGCCATCCTGCTGCTCCTGGCACGGCTCGGGTTGCGGGCCGGCGACGTGCTCAACTTGAGGCTGGACGACCTCTGCTGGTCGGCGGGCACCCTGCGGGTCCGCGGCAAGGGCCGCCGTGAGGTCTGCCTGCCGCTGCCCCAGGATGCGGGCGACGCGACGCTGGAGTACATCTGCCACGCCCGACCGACCAGCGACAGTGACGTGGTGTTCCTGCGCTCGTCCGCGCCCTACCGGCCCTTCGCCGGTTCTTCGACCATTTCCTCCCTGGTCAGGCTGGCTCTGGTGCGGGCTGGCATCCCGGACCCGCCGTCGCGCGGCGCCAACCTGCTCCGCCATTACGCAGCGACGTCGATGCTGCGCGCCGGGGCGACGTTGGACACCATCGGGGCCGTGCTGCGGCATCGCTCCGCCACGACCACGGCGCACTACGCCAAGGTGGACGTGCCCATGCTGCTCCAAGTCGCCCAGCCCTGGCCGGGAGAGGCGCCATGCTGAGCCGGGACCTGCAACGCCATGTCGAGCTGCACCGGGCACTCGGCTTCAAGTTCCGCACCCAGCTCGCCCTGCTTCGGTTGTTCGTCGCCCATGCCGAGGAACGGGGGGACGAGTTCGTGGACGGGGGTCGCGTCATCGCCTGGGCCGCGCAGGCGCCATCGGCGGCGCTGCGCCGCAACCGCCTGCTCACGGTTCGCAGGTTCGCCCTCGCGCTCCGCGCCGAGGAC
>CAXUGD010000180.1:0-6601 GCA_964250355.1 uncultured Acetobacteraceae bacterium
GGCGCGTCTCGGCCGCAGCCCGCCCCGCGCCCGCCAGCGCGGCCAGCGTCAGGGCGATGCGGACCCTCATGGCCCGGCTCATGCCCGTGCCCGCGCGCGCCAGCCGGGCGCGTCCTCGTCCAGCACGCGCTCCAGCGACTCCACCCGCTGCTCTAGGCGGCGCGCCACCTCCTGCGCGCGTTCCAGCGCGGTGCGGTCGCTTGCGGTCAGTCCGGCGCCGCCCTCCTCGCGCCGGTAATGCGACCGCACTGCAACCAGCACGATGACGAAGGTGAAGATGACAACAAGATCCCAGTTCATGCCCAGAATTCCCAACCTGTGCCGGCGCGAGCGCACGAGCCTGGTGGGTATGGTTAGCATCCGCTGTGCCACCGCGTCAGCCCCGGGAGAAGTGCCGTTTCAGGCGTGCCGTCTGATGCAAACCGCCAACTATCGGCGTTTTGCGCCAGCTTAGCCTATAACGCGCTCAGCCTCAGCCGGGTGGCGGCGCGGTCGCGGCCGATTAGGGGCAGCAGGGAAGCCATCTCCGGCCCGTGCTCCTCGCCGGTCAGCGCCAGGCGGAGCGGCTGGAACAGCGTGCGGCCGCGGCGCCCGGTCTGCTCTTTCAAGCCGTCGGTCCAGTCGGCCCAGCTGGTCCCGTTCCAGGGTTCGGGCGGCAGGCTGTCCAGCGCTGCGCGCAGGAAGTCGGCCTGACCCTCCTGCACCGGCGGCACCACCTCGGCGGCCACCACGGTCCACCAGTGCCGCGCCTCGCTCAGAAGGTCCAGGTTGCCGCGCACCGCCTCCCAGAATGCGGGCGTGGCCACGCCGGGCAGCCGGTCGCACACCTGCTCGAACGTGGCGGCTTTCAGCACGCGGCGGTTCAGTGCCAGCAGTTGCCGCACGTCGAACCGCGCCGGCGAGCGAGACACGCGGGACAGGTCGTAGCCCCGCGCCAACTCGGCCAGCGACAGGACCTCGGGTGAGTCGCTGGTGCCCAGCCGCGCCAGGTAGGCGGCGATGGCGGCCGGTTCCACCCCGTCCTGGCGCAGGGCCCGCAGCGACAGCCCGTCCATGCGCTTGGACAGCTTGCCGCCGTCGGTGTCCACCAGCAGCGGCAGGTGCGCGAAGGTGAGGCGCGTGGGGTTGCTGCCGAGTGCGGAGACGATGTCGAGCTGCACGCCGGTGTTGGTGATGTGGTCTTCGCCGCGGATGACGTGGCTGACCTCGCTGTCGATGTCATCGACCACGCTGGTGAAGGTGTAGAGGTAGGTGCCGTCCGCCCGGATCAGCACGGGATCCGACACGCTGGGCAGCTTCACGCCACGTCGGCCCAGCACCAGGTCGGTCCACTCGACCGTACTGTCGGACAGCTTGAACCGCCAGTAGGGCGTCTTGCCGTTCGCCTCGGCCTGCGCGCGCTGCTCGGCCGTCAGCTTCAGCATGGCACGGTCGTACACCGGCGCCTGGCCGCGGCGCAGGCGCAACTCGCGCTTGAAGCGCAGCTCCTCCTCGCTCTCGAAGCAAGGGTAGAGCCGGCCGGAGGCACGCAGCCTGTCGGCGGCTGCGTCGTAGAGCGGGATGCGCGCGGACTGGCGGAAGCTCTCGTCCCAGGCGATGCCGAGCCAGCGCAGGTCGTGCTCGATGGCCTGTTCGTAGTCGGCGCGCGAGCGTTCCGCGTCCGTATCGTCGATGCGCAGCAGGAAGGTGGCGCCGTGCCGCTGGGCGAACAGCGCGTTGGCGAGTGCGATGCGGGCGTTGCCGACGTGGAGGTAGCCGGTGGGGCTGGGGGCGAAACGGACGCGCATCGGAAAACACCTAAGAAAGAACTGCTTTTTTGAAAAAAAGCAGCAAAAAACTTTTATTATTTTAGTCGGGTGCCAGTCGGACCGTGTACCTCAAGAGCAAAAGTTTTTTGCTGCTTTTTTTCAAAAAAGAAGCGCTTACTCTTCCTCTCGTCTAGGGTCCAAAGCCCGCCAATCCCGCTCCTCCCGCGACGCAGCCCGATCGGCAAAATCGGACAGTTCGTTGGCCGAGCGCCAGCCATCCTCCGGCGCATCCAGCACCTCCGCATCCTCGCCGAACGCAAACCAGGCGGCCAGCACGTCGCGGCTCGCCATGCCGGCCGCGCGGCACAGTTCCACGCTGTCGCGCACATAGGCGCGTGCAAACGCGTTGGCCTGCATGATGGTGGGAAACCCCTTGATTTCCTCCACAATGCCATCCTCGGCACCGCCCGACATGTCCAGGATGCGCACGCGCCAGCCGCCCTCCGGCGCCCAAAGGTCGCTCACGCCAGACCTCCCCTCAAGACGCCGCTCACGCGACGAGACCCGTATAACCGTTGGTGATCGGGTAGCGCCGGTCCCGCCCGAACGCGCGCGACGATATCTTCACGCCCGGCGGGGCCTGGCGGCGCTTGTATTCGGCGCGGTCCAGCATCCGCCACACGCGCACAACCGTTCCGCGTTCGAAGCCCTGCGCCACCAGGTCGGAAACCGACCGCTCGCCCTCCACCAGGCCGGCCAGTATGGCGTCCAACGTCTCGTAGGGCGGCAGGCTGTCCTGGTCGGTCTGGTCCGGCTTCAGCTCGGCACTGGGCGGCTTGGTAATAACCCGTTCCGGCATCACCCGCCCCGCCGGTCCGTGCAGGCCGGCAAGGCTGTGCCCGTTGCGCCAGCGGGACAGGGCGAACACGTCGGTCTTATAGACGTCCTTCAACACCGAGTAGCCACCGCACATGTCGCCGTACAGCGTGGAGTAGCCGACCGACATCTCGCTCTTGTTGCCGGTCGTCAGCACCATCTGGCCGAACTTGTTGCTCATCGCCATCAGCAGCAGGCCCCGCGCGCGCGACTGGATGTTCTCCTCCGTCGTGTCGGCCGCCAGACCGTCGAACAGGGGTGCCAGCGCCTCGTCCACGGCCGACATGGCGGGCGAGATCGGCACGGTGTCGATGCGTATGCCCAGCAGGCGCGCGCACTCGGCCGCGTCGTCCAGGCTGTGCTGGCTGGTGTACGGGCTGGGAAGCATAACCGCGCGCACCCGGTCCGCCCCAAGCGCATCCACCGCGATCGCGGCCGAGAGAGCGCTGTCGATGCCGCCCGACAGGCCCAGTAGCACGCCCGGGAAGCCGTTCTTGCGCACGTAATCGGCCAGGCCTAGGCACAGGCCGCGATACAACAGCTCGTTGGCGGCCGGTTCGGGCGGCAGCGCCTGCGGCCGGCAGACCAGCACGCCGCCCGCGCGGTGCCACTCGGTCAGGCCGACATGCTCCTCGAACGAGGGCAGCACGGCGGCCAGGCTGCGGTCGGGGTTCAGCACGAAGCTCGCCCCGTCGAACACCAGCTCGTCCTGGCCGCAAACCTGGTTGACGAAGGCGAAGGCCAACCCGGTCTCCACCACGCGGGCCACGGCAAGCTGCACCCGGCGGCCCGCCTTGTCGGCCTCGAAGGGTGAGGCGTTGATCGACAGCAGCATCTCCGCTCCCGTCTCGGCCAGCGTTTCGGCCACGGCGGGGAACCACCAGTCCTCGCACACCATCAACCCCAGCCGGAAGCCGCGAAACACCACCGGCCCAGGGGCGGGGCCGGCATCGAACACCCGCTTGTCGTCGAACACGCCGTAATTGGGCAGCTCGTGCTTGGCCCGCCGCGCGGTAACCGCACCGCCGTCAAGCAGAAAGGCGGCGTTGTAGAGGCAGCCCCCGTCCCGCCACGGGCCGCCCACCACCAGGCCGGGCCCGCCATCGGCAGTGTCTTGCGCCAGTTCGGCCAAGGCCGCCTCGCAGTCCTCGACGAAGGCCGACTTGCGCACCAGGTCCTCCGGCGGATAGCCGGCAACCGAGAACTCGGGCGTCACCAGCAGGTCGGCGCCCATGGCGGCCGCCTGCGTCCGTGCCGCGCGTATCTGACGCAGGTTGGCGGTGATCTGCCCCTCATGCGGGTTCAGTTGGGCAAAGGCGATGCGAAGCGTGTCGGGCGTGGACGGCATGGCCGGAAGCTAGGGATGCGTGGGCACAGGCGCAATCGCAGGTGGGCGGATCGGCGTTGAAGCATATGGCTGGACTCGATAGGGTCGATGCCATGAGCGCCAGCATCAAGCCCCTGACCGTCGAAGAGTTTCTTGTCTGGGAACGCGCTCAGCCACTGCGTTACGAATTCGACGGCGTGCAGCCTATCCCCATGGGCATGACCGGCGGCACGCCGGCTCATGAGCGGCTTATCGCCCGCATCATCATGGCGGTGGGCCCCTTCCTGTCGCCCCCTTGCGAGATATTTGCATCGGGACTCAAGGTCGTTACCGACGGACGTGTGCGATATCCAGACGCCTCCGTCGGGTGCGACGCTGCCGACGAGTCGGATGACGTGGTTCAGCCAAAAATCGTGTTCGAGGTACTATCGCCTTCATCTGCCTTGATCGATCGGCGCGTTAAGGCGGCCGAATATCGCCAAGTTTTATCGATCGAGGCTTATGTCATTCTCAACCAGGACAGGCCGGAACTCACGGTTATGCGGCGTGCGGATGACTGGCAGGAACTTCACCTGATTGGGCGAGATGCAATACTCAGATTGCCCGAACTCGGCTTCGACGTTCCGCTATCTGCGCTGTATCGCTAGCCGACCAACCCCAGCACCCCGCCCAGCAGCACCACGTTAAGCCCAAGCGTCGCCGCGGCCGCCCCCCAGGCCAGGGCCATGACGCCGCGTCCGGCCACCATCGCCCCCATCACGTCGCGCCGCCGGCGCAGCAGCAGCAGCGCCACCATCGGCACCGGCAACACCAGCGAGAGCACCACCTGGCTGATCACCAGGCTGCGCGTGGCGTCGAACCCCAGCGCCACCACCGCAAAGGCCGGCGCCATCACCACCAGACGCCGCACCCAAATAGGTATGCGCCACCCCACGAACCCCTGCATGATCACCTGCCCCGCCATGGTGCCCACCACCGAGCTGGACACCCCGCTGGCCAGCAGCGAGACCAGGAACACGCCGGCCGCCGCCGCCCCGAACAGCGGCACCAGCGTGTGGTACGCCGTGCCGATCTCGGCCACGTCGCCGTGCCCCGCGTGGAACGCGCGCGCCGCCACCATCACCATGGCCGCGTTCACCAGCCCCGCCAGCGTCAGCGCCGCCACCACCTCGCGGTTGGAGTAGGCGGCCAGGCGGCGCCGCTCGGGCATGCTACGCGCCGGCGCCCGGTCCTGCGTCAGGCCCGAATGGAGGTAGATGGCGTGCGGCATCACCGTGGCCCCCACGATGCCCACCGCCAGCAGCACCGCGTCACGGTCGGCCAAGCGGGGCACGACCATGCCGCGCGCCGCCGACCACCAATCGGGCGGCGCCACGCACAGCTCGATCACGTAGCAGGCGCCGATCAGTCCCACCATGCCGCCCACCACCAGCTCCAGCGGCCGGAACCCCCGCCGGTCCAGCAGCAGGATCGCGTAGGTCAGCACGGCGACGGCGCCCATGCCCGCCAGCAGCGGCAGGTGCAGCAGCAGCGACAGGCCGATCGCCCCGCCCAGGAACTCGGCGAGGTCGGTGGCCATGGCCGCTATCTCGCTTGCCGCCCACATGGCCAGCACCACGGGCGTCGGGAAGTGGGCGCGGCACAGTTCGGCCAGGTTCCGGTTCGTCACGATGCCCAGCCGCGCGCTCATCGCCTGGAACAGCATGGCCACCGCGTTGGCCAGCAGCACCACCCACAGCAGCGCGTAGCCGTAGCGCGCCCCGGCCTGGATGTTGGTCGCGAAGTTGCCGGGGTCGATATAGGCGACGCTCGCCACCACGGCGGGACCGGCGAACGGCAGCGCCGCACGCCAGCCGCGCACGCGGCCATCCAACACCGCGCGGATGGCCGTCGTGGTGCGCTCGCTCAGGCTGCCGCTCATACTACGGAATGTAGTCTGGGCTACGGGGGATGCAATCGGCTACACGACCCCACGGACGGCAGCTGGGGCTCCCATTGAACGAGGCACCCGACGCGGGATTCTCCGCCGAAACGCAAGCCAGGCGGTTCGGCCGCGCGCGCGTGCAACGCTCCGCGGCCCTGCTGGAGGACTACGCCGAGCTGATCGCCGACATGCTGGCCGCCGATGGCGAGGCCCGGCCCACCGACATCGCACGTCGCCTGGGCGTCAGCCATGTCACCGTGGTCAAGGCCATCACCCGGCTGAAGCGCGAGGGCCTGGCCACCGCGCGCCCGTACCGCGGCGTGTTCCTGACGCCGGCCGGCGAGGCGCTGGCCGGCCGGGTGCGTGCCCGCCACCGCCTGGTGGTCGATCTCCTGCACGCCGTGGGCGTCCCGCGGGAGGATGCGGGGCCCGCCGCGGAGGGGCGCACCACGTCTCGCCCCGCACGCTGGAGGCGTTTGCCCGCTTCCTCAAACCGGCCTGATCCCGCTTCCATCCTCCCGCAACACGGCCATATCCGCCAGAATGCCAGATAGCACCCCCGCCCTGTCGCTCAGCCTGCACGGCTCCATCCACGAGATCGACGGGCCGGAGTGGGACGGGTGCGCCGGCTCGGACAACCCTTTCGTCAGCCACGCCTTCCTCTCCTGCGTGGAGGATAGCGGCTCGGCCGGCCCCCGCACTGGCTGGCTGCCGCGCCACGCCGCG
>CAXUGD010000181.1:0-6589 GCA_964250355.1 uncultured Acetobacteraceae bacterium
CGCTGGAGCCGGACGCGGCGGCGGCCAGCGGGGTGGGGCCTAGCCCGCCGCCGGGCATGCGGGCCAGCAGCTTGGCTTCCATCGGCACCACCAGCCGATATACCAGCTCGGCATTTTCCGAGCCGCGGCTGGCCATGATCAGGAACTCGGTCACCCGGCCGTTCGGCACCTCGCCGGCATCCGCAAAGGCGACCGTCTGGGCCACCAGCCTGGGGTCGGCCGCCGCCGCCATGGCGCCGAAATAGCGCAGCTTCTCCTCCGTGCCCGGCGCCTTGACGCCCATCGCACGCAGCGCGTCGTAGGTGGCCTGGTCGGCGCCGTGGCCCACGATGCCCAGCACCGGCTCGCGCAGGGCGGGCGGTAGGGCGGCGGTATTCTGGGCAAAGGCGGCGAAGCGGCGGCGCGCCTCGGCGACCGTGGGGCCGTCCTGGAAGCGGCCGAGGGCCGCGATCAGGTCGGGACGCAGAAGGGATTGGGTGAACGGCTCGCCGGGTTTGGCGTCCCAGCCCAGGCGGGCGAACTCCGGCCGGATCAGCCCCGCGGCAAACGCGGCGAAGCGGGGGCGCAGGGGAGAGCCGGCCAGGGCACCGTCGAGCCGCCGCAGGTGGGACAGCGTGTCGCTCCACACCGCCACGTTCTGCTCGCCGCCCAGCGCCGTCAGCAGGTTGAGGTAGTCGGCCAACGGCGCGCGGTCGGCCACGAACAGCGGGAACTGGTCGCCCAGCAGATTGGCGCGGTCCGTCGCCTCCAGGCTGGGCAGGACCTCCGTCAGTGCCTGCAGCGAGGCCGCGTCGTACTGCGTGCGGTAGTAGCCCGCCTCGCCCAGATTGGCCTTTACCGGCGTAGTGCCGCAGCCGCCATCCATCCCCACCGTGGCCGAGCCTGCGTCGAGCAGGACGTGCCGTGTTTCGCTGCCGGGGCCGCCCAGGCTGATAGGTATCGCCCAGGCCAGCGCCTTGGGGTGTTGATCGTGGATCGTGAACCGGTCCTGCGTCAGCCTGATTTCGCCGTGCTGGCCCTTTGCATCGTGGAGGCAGCTGCGCTCGACATGCACCAGCGGAATGCCGGGCTGCTCCGTGAAACTGGCTGCCACGTGGGCCATGTCGCGGTGCGAAGCCTGGCCCAGCGCGGCCCACAGGTCGGCGCTGGTGGCGTTGCCGTATTGGTGCGCCTTCATGTAGCGGCGCATGCCGTCGCGGAACGTGTCGGGACCGAGCCAGTCCTCGATCATGCGAATGACCTGCTCGCCCTTCTGGTAGCTGATCTGGTCGAAGGCGCTGTTGGCCTCGCTCTCGTCGCGGATCACCTGCTGGATCGGGTGGGTGCTGGGCAGCGCGTCCTGGGCCATCGCCGCCTCGCGCTGCTCGTGCTGGCGGGGCCAAATCTGCCAATCGGGGTTGAAGTGGTCGGTCGCCTTCATCTCCATCCAGGTGGCGAAACCCTCGTTCAGCCAGATGTTGTCCCACCAGCCCATGGTGACCAGGTCGCCCGACCACTGGTGCGCCATCTCGTGCGCGGTATCGAGGAAGATGGTCTCGCGCGTGGCGGGCGAGGACGTAGCGGGGTCGAACAGCATGGCGTCGTCGATGAAGGTGATCGCCCCCCAGTTCTCCATCGCACCCGCCTCGTAATTGCCGGGGATGGCGAGGAGGTCGAGCTTGGGCAGCGGGTAGGGCACGCCGAAATAGTCGTTGTAGAAGGGCAGCACCTTCGTTTCGGTCTCGAGCGCGTAGCGGGCCTGCTCGGTCTCGCCGGCCGGCGTCCAGGCGGAAAGGTCCGCATTGGCGGCGCGGGCGTGGATGGCCTGCATGTCGCCGGCCACCAGCGCCAGCAGGTAGGTGGACATGCGGGGCGAGGTGGCGAAGGCCGTATGCTGCAGGCCCGCGCCGGCGTCGGTCTGGCTGCCCACCGGCATGTTCGAGACGACTTGCAGGGTCTTGGGCAGCGTGACCGAGAGCTGGAAGGTGGCCTTGAATGCCGGCTCGTCCCAGCCGGGGAACATGCGGCGCGCGTCGGCCACCTCGAACTGGGTGACCAGCATGCGCTTGGACTGCCCGGAAGCCGTCTTGTAGTCGTCGTGGTAGATGCCATTGGGCGTCTCGGGGATTGGGCCGCTATAGGCGATGCTCAGCGTGTGGCGGCCGGCGGCAACCGCCTGCGGAAAGGTCAGCGTTGCGGTCTGCGCCGCCTCGTCCAGCTTCACCGTGGCCTGCGTGCCGTCTTCCAGCGCGGCCTTTTGCACGGCGAGGCCGGCCTGGTTCAGCGTGAAGCTGGCCGTGGGTTGGCGCACGTGCACGTCGATGGCTTCGTTGCCGGTGAAACGCAGCGTCTGCAGGTCGGGTGCGATGTCGATGCGGTAGGCATCCGGCACCACGGTCTTCGGGAGCTTGCCGGGGGTGCGGTCGAAGTCGAACGGCGCTTCGGCATGGGCGGCGGCCGACAGGGCAATGAGCGAGGTGACTAGGCTGAGGGATGGGCGCACGGGCTGACGGACCTCCGGGGAGCGGCGGTATCAGTCTCGCAGGGGGATGGGGAAGGCAAGCGGTTCTTGTTCCTCCTAATGCCCGATCACTGCACGCGGCCGTCATCCTGAGTGGTGCCGTCCGGGCCTGCCGCGGTGCCGGCGCGTACCGCGTCGAAATGCCACAGGCAGGTGACGGGCGTGAGCTCGTCCAGCGCCGTCTTGCGACGGTTCTTGTTGCCGTTGCCGCTCAGCAACTCGCTTGCGGTCAGCCGGCCCTGGCCGATGGTGCCGTTGATGTGACGGCTACCGGCAAAATCGGTCAGCGCAACCTGGCCGTCGGCGGTCACCGTGCCTTCCAGCGTGGCGCGACCCCGGCGCACATGCACCCAGATCCGGCTGCCTGCCACGTCGAAGCGGATGCGCTCCGTTTGCGTGCCGCAGATCGGGTCCAGCGTCCGGGTCCCGACATAGGTGCCGTCCATGCGGCCGTCCGGCGCGGCAGGGGTGGCGGACGGCGCGGCACAGCCCGCCAATGCCAGCGCTGAGCACAGGAGTGTCGGGAACGATCCTCTCGGCACGGCTGTCCCGCTCCCGGCCTAGAAACGGAAACCGAAGCTGGTATAGGCTTCGACGGAGGGTGCGAACCTGTTCAAGCCGAAATAGGTGCCGAACGCCACGACGGCGACGGGCGAGAGGGCGTAGCTCGCATCCACATCGGCGGTGTACAGCGCATGGGCGTTGGGGTCGGTGCCGCTCTGGGCATACAGCTCCGCGGACAGCGTCACCTTGCCGATGCCCCGGCCGATGGCGGCGGTCTCCCCATAGTTGAAATGCTTGCCGGTGTCGTTCTGGTTGCGCAAGATGTCGATTTCCTCCTGCACCTGCAGCGAAAGCCCGTAGGGCAGCGCGGCCTGCACGGGTGCTACCAGGTTGTACTCGACGGCGCCGTTGCCCAGGCCGGGGGAGGCTGTGGGGAGCTTCACGCCGAACCTGACGGCGGCGGCGAAACCCTGCTCGTCGTTGCCGATCACGTTCCATTTCAGCGCCGGTACCGTGTCGCCGAACCCGGTCAGGCTGACGGTCCCGTGTGGCATGCGCGTTTGCAGGTTCAGCAGCCCGTTCGTCTGTATGTCGATCTCCAGAGCGTCGGTCAGCCCGTATTTGAACACCGGGTCGAGCGCCTCGATCAGCTGGGTGTTGCCCTGCTCGGTCACGTGCACCGCATCGCTTTCGAGCTGGAAATAGCCTTGGGCCACGGTGTAGGGCGTGTAGCCCCGGCCTGGCGTATCGGCGTTGAAGTCCCTCACCCCGCCCGCCCAGGCCGGCGCTAAGCCCAGCAAGACCGGCGCCGAGCCCAGCAAGGCCGGCGCCAGGCGCAGCACGGCGGGCCAGACCGCGCACCGGAGGCTGGCGCGCAGGATACGGCGGGCCGCCGTCAGGACAGCAGGCCGGAGGCGAGGTTCACGGTCAGGGCAATGATGACCGTGTTGAACATGAACCCGAGCAGGCCGTGCACCAGGGCCAGCCGGCGCAGCTTGCGCGAGGTGATCTGCACGTCCGACACCTGGAACGTCATGCCCAGCACGACCGCGAAATACAGGAAATCGAGGTAGTCCGGCCTCGTCTCGCCGGGGAACTCCAACCCGCCATCGATTTCGGCCTCGCCTGACCGGCTATAGAACTCGTGGGCGTAGCGCAGGCCGAACACCGCCTGCGACAGCAGCCACGACAGCAGCAGCGTTCCGGCCACCAGCCCCACCTTCAGGTCGCGCGCGGCGGGTGCGGCGCCCTTCATGCTGCTGAACTCGCTGATGATGGCGGCAAAGCTGACCACCACGCCGGCCAGCACCAGCCAGAACAGCGTCCACTCGCCATCCTCCTGAGCTTGCGCATTGGCCTGCATGCGCGCGGTGGGCGTGGTGACGAACAACCACCCGATGAGCAGGAGATAGACGGCCGCGCCGACATCCCAGCACAGGATGTCCCGGTTCCGGTCGCTCCAGCCCTGCGGCAGCAGCCACAGCCCAGCCACCCCCACCGCGATCGCGATGAACAGCCGGATGTGGCCGGCGATCACGGTCCTGACGTTCACCGGACCGCGCTCCGTGGCGCGAGGGACGGGGTTCCTGGCATTGCGACCATCTTTGGGATACGACCCTGCCCCCATGACACCGGCTTGCCACCTGTCCATACATCCATGAGCGAACCGGCCGCAACGCATCCGCCGGGTGTGATAGCACCTGCCGGCCATCCTGCCGCCGTGTCCGTCAGGGGCGTCACCAAGACGTACGCCTCCGGATTCCAGGCGCTGCACCCCATCGACCTCGAGATACAGGCTGGCGAGATCTTCGCGTTGCTGGGCCCGAACGGGGCCGGCAAGACCACGCTGATCAGCATCATCTGCGGCATCGTCAACCCCAGCAGCGGCACCGTGCTGGCGGCGGGGCACGACGTGGTGGCCGAGTACCGCCGCGCCCGCAGCGAGATCGGCCTGGTGCCGCAGGAACTGGCCACCGACGCGTTCGAGACCGTGTGGGCCACCGTCAGCTTCAGCCGCGGTCTGTTCGGCCGTCCGGCCAACCCGTCCCATATCGAGCATGTGCTCCGCTCGCTGTCGCTGTGGGACAAGCGGAACAGCAAGATCATCACGCTCTCGGGCGGCATGAAGCGGCGCGTGATGATCGCCAAGGCGCTGTCGCACGAGCCGCGCATCCTGTTCCTCGACGAGCCCACCGCCGGCGTCGATGTGGAGCTGCGGCGCGACATGTGGCAGATGGTGCGCGGCCTGCGCGACTCCGGCGTCACCATCTTCCTCACCACCCACTACATCGAGGAGGCGGAGGAGATGGCCGACCGCATCGGCGTGATCAGCTGCGGCCGCATCGTGGTGGTGGAGGACAAGGCGACGCTGATGCGCCGCTTCGGCAAGTCACAGCTCAAGCTCAGCCTGCGCCAGAGCCTGCCGGCCGTGCCGCAGGTGCTGCAACCCTGGCACCTGACCGCCACCACCGACGGCATGGGGCTTCTTTACGCTTACGACACCCAAATCGAGGATAACGGCATCGCCGCCCTGATGCGGCAACTGGACGAGCTGGGCATCGGCGTGAGGGATCTGCAAACGCATCACAGTTCGCTGGAGGAGATATTCGTCAGCTTGGTGCACACACCGGCATGAACATCCATGCCGTCCGTGCCATCTACACGTTCGAGATGAGCCGGACCTGGCGCACGCTGCTGCAAAGCATCGTCTCCCCGGTCATTTCGACCTCGCTCTATTTCGTCGTCTTCGGCGCGGCACTGGGATCGCGCCTGACCGCCATCGAGGGTGTGAGCTACGGCGCGTTCATCGTTCCGGGCCTGATCATGCTGTCGCTGCTCACGCAAAGCATCGCAAACGCATCGTTCGGCATCTACTTCCCCAAGTTCACCGGCACGATCTACGAGCTGCTGTCCGCGCCCATCTCCACGGTCGAAATCGTGCTGGGCTACGTGGGCGCGGCCGCCAGCAAGTCGCTGCTGCTGGGGCTGATCATCCTGGCCACCGCGCGATTGTTCGTGGGCTTCGGCATTCTCCACCCGGTCTGGATGGCGGGTTTCCTGGTGCTGACCGCCGTCACCTTCAGCCTGTTCGGCTTCATCATCGGCATCTGGGCGGACAGTTTCGAGAAGCTGAACCTGGTGCCGCTGCTGGTGGTGACCCCGCTGACCTTCCTGGGCGGCAGCTTCTACTCGATCGGGATGCTGCCGCCGTTCTGGCGCGCGGTCACGCTGTTCAACCCGGTCGTCTATCTGGTCAGCGGCTTCCGCTGGAGCTTCTTCGGCGTGTCCGACATACGCGTGGGCGTCAGCCTGGGCATGACGGTGGTGTTCATGCTGGTTTGCCTGGCCGTCATCGGCTGGATTTTCCGGACCGGATACCGATTGAAGCGATGATCGGGGCCGGCCGACGATGAGAACGGCGTTCGATCCGGCTCCCCCGGGTTCGGCGGCCCGCCGCGCACTCAGTTTCGCCGTCGTCGCCGGCCTCCACGCCCTCTTGCTGGTGGCGCTGCTGACCGCCACGGAGACGATGCCCTCACTGCTGCCAGCGGTGCGTCCCGCCCGCCTGATCATGGAGACGCACCC
>CAXUGD010000182.1:0-6586 GCA_964250355.1 uncultured Acetobacteraceae bacterium
GAGCTGGTGACCAAGCTGGGCGACACGCTGGGCCGCCGCGGCCAGGCGCGGATCACCCTGGTGGAGAAGTCGCGCACGCATATCTGGAAGCCGCTGCTGCACGCGATCGCCGCCGGCGGCATGCGCCGCTCGCAGCACGAGCTCAACTACCTGGCACAGGCGCGCTGGCACCACTTCACCTGCCGGCTGGGCGCGCTGTCCGGCCTGGACCGCGAGCGGCGGGAAATCCATCTGGCCGCCACCACCGACGACGAGGGGCGCGAGGTGACGCCGGCGCGCAGCTTCCCCTACGACACGCTGGTGGTGGCGGTGGGGTCGGTGACCAACGATTTCGGCACGCCGGGTGCCGCCCAGTTCGCCGTGCCGCTGGAGACGCCGGAGCAGGCGACGCGGTTCAACAAGCGCATGGTGAACGCCTGCCTGCGCGCCAACGCGCAGTCCGAGCCGGTGCGGCCGGGCCAGTTGCACGTGGCCATCATCGGGGCCGGGGCCACCGGCACGGAACTGGCCGCCGAGTTGCACCGCACGGTGCGCGAGGTGGTGGCCTATGGCATGAATCGGCTGGACCCGGAGCGGGATGTCCGGATCATCCTGATCGAGGCGGCGCCGCGCATCCTGCCGGCGCTGCCGGAGCGCATATCGGCCTCCACCACGGCGCTGCTGGAGGGGCTGAACGTGCAGGTCCGCACGAACGCCAAGGTCGCCGAGGTGCGGGCCGACGGCGTGGTGCTGGCCGATGGCGAGTGGATCCCGAGCGAGCTGGTGGTGTGGTCGGCCGGCGTGAAGGGGCCCGAGTTCCTGCGCGACCTGGGGCTGGAAGTGAACCGGATCAACCAGCTGGTGGTGCAGCAGACGCTGCAGACCACGTGGGACCCCAACGTGTTCGCCATCGGCGATTGCTGCGCCTGCCCGCGCGAGGGTTTTCCGCAGGGCGTGCCGCCCCGCGCCCAGGCCGCCCACCAGATGGCGGCCCACATGGTGGAACAGATCAACCGCCGGCTGGACGGCCAGCCGCCCAAGCCGTTCGTATACCGCGATTTCGGCTCGCTGGTCTCGCTCGGGCGCTACAGCACGGTGGGCAATCTGATGGGCTTCGCCGTCGGGCGCGGGCTGTTCATCGAGGGCTACCTGGCGCGCATGATGTACCGCTCGCTGTATGCGATGCACCAGGCGGCGCTGCACGGCGGCCGCTCGGCGCTCTGGCAGCAGGTGGTGGGCAACATACAGCGCCGGCCGGAGCCGGGGGTTAAGCTGCATTGAGCAGGGGAGAGGCTGTCGCCGCTTGAGCGGTTCGGCTGGCGGCAGGCTGGTGTTTGCCAACCAGTTGCGCGGGCTGGCCGCCCTTTCCGTGGCGTTCAGCCATTTGGGCGGCGTGTTCGTGCTGATGCGCCCGACCGTGGGGTGGATCACCAGCACGCCCGGTCTCGACATCGGGCACCCGGCCGTCACGTCCCTGGCCCAGTGGGCCTGGCTGAACTACGGCGCCCTGGGTGTGTCCGTCTTCTTCCTGATCAGCGGCTTCGTCATACCCTTCTCGTTGCGGTCGAGCACCGCGATGCCGTTCCTGCTGGCGCGGCTCTTCCGGATCGTCCCGCTGTTCTGGTTCGCCCTATTCATCGAATGGCTGGTGGTGTTCACGCAGGCGCACGCTTACGGGCGGCCCATGGCCTACCGGCCGGTCAACTACCTGTACGACGCACTGATGATCGACGACGCGATGGACAGCGGCAGCGTCGACCTGGTTCACTGGACGCTGATCGTGGAGGTGAAATTCTACCTCGCCGCCGCGGTGTTGCGGTCCGCCCTGTTGCGCGGGGCGACCCTGCCCTTGCTTGCCGTCTCGCTGGCGTCGCTATGCCTGTCCGCTGCACAAAGCCACGGCCTGGCGCCGGTTTCGGGGGACGTTGCCGACGAGGTCATGTTCATCGGCTACATGCTGATCGGAACGGTCTTCCACCTTCGCTACGCACGGCTGATCGGCACGGCCAAGGCGCTTGCGACGGGCGCTGCCCTGCTGGCGCTGTTCCTGCTGTGCTGGCGATTGGGGCCCCGACAGGCACAGTTTCCCCTGATCCCGGCGAACTACCTCTACGGGCTTGCCATCTTCGCCGCCGCCTATCTCGGCCGCGGCCTGTTTCGCCCGCTGCGCTGGCTCGACCTGCTGGCCGACATCTCGTTCCCGTTCTACCTCACGCACTCCATCGTCGGCTACTCGGTCATGACCTTCGCCATCCTGCGGCTGGGGCTGTCCTACGGGGCGGCCGCCGGTATCGGCCTGGCGGTGGTGCTGTTGCTGGCCTGGGTGCTGCACAAGACCGTCGAGCTGCCCAGCCTGCGGCTGGGCAAGAAGCTGGCCGCCCGGCTGGCCGCACGGTATGGCCAACTTGCGGCCGCGTAGGCCCTGCCGGGCACGGCGTGGCTACAGTTTCGGCAGCGCCACGCCGCGCTGGCCCATGTACTTGCCCTTCTTGTCGGCGTAGCTCACCTCCGGCGCGCTGTCGCCGCGCAGGAACAGGAACTGGCAGATGCCCTCGCCCGCATGTATCTTGGCCGGCAGCGGCGTGGTATTGCTGATCTCGATGGTCACCTGGCCCTCCCATTCCGGCTCCAGCGGCGTCACGTTTACGATGATTCCGCAGCGCGCGTAGGTCGATTTGCCGAGGCAGATCACCAGTATGTCGCGCGGGATGCGGAAATACTCGACCGTGTGGGCCAGCGCGAAGCTGTTGGGCGGGATGATGCACACCGGTGCGCGGCGGGTGACGAAGCTGGTCTCGGAAAAATCCTTGGGATCGACGATGGCGCTATCGACGTTGGTGAACACGCGGAAGTCTTCGGCCACGCGCGCGTCGTAGCCGTAGCTGGACAGGCCGTAGCTGATCACCCCCTCGCGCTTCTGCGTTTCCACGAACGGCTCGATCATGGCGTGCTCGGCGGCCATGCGGCGTATCCAGTGGTCGGGCATGACAGGCATTCAGTTGCCGGTTTCAGTCTCAGTTTCCGGGGCAGGAACCGCTACAGTCTCATCAGGTTTAGCTTCGCGCTTGCGGGATTGCGCCTTGCGGCGGCGCAGATTCTCACGCAATGCTGCCGCTTCGCGCTCGCGGCGTGCCTGGGCCTCGACTTGGGCACGGTGTGTCAAGCTTGGCATGGAGAACGCCAGTCACAACCATAGATAAACTGTAAGAGCTTTGTCAATCTGATTTCTCGACATACAGCACGGACAATTAAACCAGCTTTGACGAAGTAGGACTTACCATGCGCACGCCGACTGCAATACTTTGTGCCACGATTGCTTTTGCTCCGATATCCCGCGCATCGGCTGAGTCTGTTGAGTCCGCCTTGCGGGCCGTGCTCTTCCCGACTGCAATGGGAGTGTGGGAGGCCACAGCATGTGATCAACCCGAACTCGCCGCGAGGATCAAGGGTACTTTCACGTCGTTGGCCACCGATGCGGGTCACGACTCTAATTGGGCTGAAAGTCAGTTGGCTGAGGAGCACGCGAGATGCTGCCAATTCTCGTCGCCGAAATGCGATGAGGCGGATCTTAAGGAGCAGGTGAACAATATTGACCTTTTTACGAAACATGCCCAAAAGGCCATTCAAGACAGCAAGTAAGACTGTGATCTCGCTTCAGACCATATAGTAACGGGCATCCAAGGGTGGGTGCAACCCCTCACATCTGCCGCATTCACCTTAGACATATTGCGGTAGCTAGCAGAGATAATGGGTTTCACCGATCCTAGCCCTCCGGAACTTCATCGGTCACCACGTTGAACCCCGACAGCACCGACGGCCCGAACACGGTGGAGATCGCGACGTCGGTGGCGTCGCGCCCGCGGGCCATCAGGATGCGGCCGATGCGCGGCATGTTGTGGCGGGCGTCGAAGGTGTACCAACGCCCGCCCAGATAGGCCTCGAACCATGCCGAGAAATCGCCGGGCGCGTCCATCCGGGGCACGCCGATGTCGCCCAGATAGCCGGTGCAGTAGCGCGCGGGGATGTTCATGCAGCGGCAGAAGGCCACGGCCAGGTGGGCGAAGTCGCGGCATACGCCCCGGCCCTCCTGGTAGCCCTCCCACGCTGTGCGCGTGCTGCGCGCGTCCTGGTAGTTGAACGCGATGTGGGTGTGGACGAAGTCGCAGATCGCCTGCACGCGGCCCCAGCCCGGCTGCGTGTGGCCGAACAGCGACCAGGCGGTGTCGCTCAGCCGGTCCGTCTCGCAGTAGCGGCTGCCCAGCAGGAAGGTCAGCAGCTCGGGCGGCAGGTCCTCCACGCGGTGCTGCTCGGCCTGCCAGTCCACCGTGTCGGGCAGTCCGCTATCGTTGATGTCGAAGCTCGTGGCGATGGTGGTGCGGCCGGGCGGGGCCAGGATGCGAGTGCACAAATTGCCGAAGCCGTCGATATAGGTGCTGAGCGGCACGTGCGGCGTGTAGGTGATCGGCGCCTCGGTCAGCAGGTCGTGCGCGCGGCTGGGGTGGACGCTGATGGCCAGCATCATCGGCGTGGTTTGCGGGCAGTCGAAGCTGATCTCGTAGCCGGCGTGTATCCGCATGTCCTAAAAACCCTCCTTGGCCGCGTGGCGTGGGGGTTCCTGCGGCCCCTCCGCCGTGTTTGGCAATCCCGGCGCCGCGTCGGCCGTAACGCTGACCTCTACGGTCAGGCCCAGGCTGTCACTGGGGAACCCCGTCCAGCTGCCCCACAGCGGCACCGCCTGTGACGGGTGGCGCGCAATGGCGACCCGGATCAGGTCGTGGCTGCCGACGATGCCGTTGGTGGGGTCGAACTCCACCCAGCCCGCGCCGGGCAGGTACACCTGCAGCCAGGCATGGGTCGATCCGCCGCCCTGCCGCGGCGCGCCGCCCGCGGCCGACGGGGTGTACAGATAGCCGGAAACGAAGCGGGCCGCAAAACCCAGCGAGCGCACCGCCTCGATCATCAGCAGCGCGAAATCGCGGCACGAGCCCGAGCGCAGCTTCAACGTCTGCAACGGCTCCTGTATGCCCATCTCCTCGCGGCGCACATAGGTGAAGTCGCGGCGTATGGCGTGGGTGATGCGGGCGAGCAGGTCGGCGCTGCCGACCGGGCCGCGCCCGCGGGTGAAGCTGGCCGCCCAGCCCGCCAGCTCGCGCAACGGGTCGGGGTAGTGCCGCTCGATGGAGCGCTGGAGGTCGGGCAGGTCCTCCTGGTCGTAGGCGAAGGGGTAGAGCTCAGCGTGCGGCGAGAGCGGAAACTCCAGCATCTGCCGGCTGGCATGGTCGAGCTGGATCACGCTCTCGAACCGCAGCACGGTGGACCGGCGCGCAAAGCACAGGCTGGCCACGCAGTTGCCGAACACGTCGTGCATCCAGCGTACCGACACCGGCTCGGGATCGACGCGCAACTCGGCATGCAGCAGCCGCTGGTCGTAGCTGTCGCGCGGGCGGAACATCACGCGATGCTCGCCGAAAGCCACCGGCTGCTTGTAGCGGTAGGTCGAGACGTGTCGAACGGTCAGCAGCGTCATGGCCCGATCCTCAACCCCCAACCAGGCGGGCCCCAACCAGGCGGCAAGGCTGGGCCGGGCTGTCCAAACGGATTATGCAATCACTATGCCTACCGAAACCCTACTCGGCTCGGATGATCCGACGCCTGTCCGCGTGCACGGTTCCGGTGCGCCCTCGCCCTTCTTGCTGGTGTGCGACCATGCCGGGCGGCACGTGCCCGCGGCCCTGGGCGACCTTGGCGTGGCCTCGGCCGATTGGGACCGCCACATCGCCTGGGACATCGGGGCCGCCGGCCTGTGCGCGGCGCTCGCCCCGCTGCTGGGCGCCACCTGGATCGAGCAGGCCTATTCGCGCCTGGTGATCGACTGCAACCGCCGGCCGGGCCACCCGACCTCGATCGCGCCGCACAGCGACGGCACGACGGTGCCGGGCAACGCGGGCCTGGCGGACGGGGCCAGGGCGGCCCGGGTGTCCGAGATCTTCGACCCCTACCACCGGGCCATCGCCCGCGAGCTGGACCGCCGGACGGCGGCAGGCGCACCGGCCGTCGTGGTCGCTGTGCACAGCTTCACCCCGGTCATGGCCGGCCTGGCCCGCCCGTGGCAGGCCGGCGTGCTGTTCAACCGGGATCCGGCGCTCTCGCTTGCCTTGGCCGCGCTGTTGCGGCAGGCCGGGTTCGTCGTGGGCGAGAACGAGCCTTACGCGTTGGGCGACGACTCGGACTACACTGTGCCGGTGCACGCCGAGGCTCGCGGCCTGCCCTATGTGGAGCTCGAGCTGCGCCAGGACCTGATCGGGGATGCGGGGGGACAGCGTGCATGGGCGGAACGGCTGGCCGGCGCCTTGCCGGCCGCCTTGGCCTGCCTGTAGCGGGCCGCGATGAACACAGAGACCGGCGCGGCCGCGCGGCCGCCACGAACCGTCGGAGCTGGCGGACCGCCTAGACGCGCCAACACCGCCGCGAGTTCAGGCGTAGAGCCAGACTAGCCAAATTCCCCCCGCCAGGAACGGCCCGAACGGCACCTGCTCGTCCGCCTGGGGCCGGCCGCGACGCAGCGCCCAGGCCAAGCCCACCAGCGCCGCGCCGAGCAGCACGTCGG
>CAXUGD010000183.1:0-6563 GCA_964250355.1 uncultured Acetobacteraceae bacterium
GTTGTCGCCCGAGCAGGTGGGTCGCGAGGGGACGCTGCTGGCGATCGACAGCGCCATGCAGGACATCGCCGCGGGCCAGGAGGGCGAGTGGATGCTGCGGGGGAACGCGGCCCCGCTGTTCGGCGGCTCGGCCCCTGTCGATTACCTGACCAGGCTCGGCGGCCCGGGCTACGCGGTGCTGCTGCGGCAGGTGCTGCGCTGGAAGGCGATGTAGGCCGCCCAACTCCGCTCGCGCAACGCGCCGCGGTATAATGCGGGCCGCCGCTTGTTGATCCGGGCCATGCTGTGGCAATTTGCCGTGCGGGGCTGGGCGGCCTGGCCGCGGGATCGGTGTTCGAGGTATATAGCAGACCGTGAGTAGGCCATGCCCCGCGCGCCATTGCACCCATGGCGGGCGGCGTTGATCATCAGCCGCTACCTGCTAGGCCAGATACTTCGGCCGCTTGCCGCCGTGTTCGGCGTGCTGGTGGCCCTGTTCGCCAGCTACAGCGTGAACGGTTTCCTGTCGGACGCAGTGGCCGGACTGCTGCCGGCCGGCGCCATCGCGGAGCTAACCGGGCTGAAGGTGCTGATCGCGCTGGAGGTCCTTATCCCGGCCTCGCTCTACGTGGCGGTCCTGGTTTCGTTCGCGCGCCTTTACGCGGATTCCGAGTTCACGGCCATGTTCGCCCTGTCCGTAAGGCCGAGCGCCATCATGCGGACCGTCTTGAGCCTGGCGGCCTGCCTCGCTTTGGTGGTGGGCGGCCTGTCGCTGTTCGTCCGGCCCTGGGCCTACCAGCGGTTGCACGCGCTCTCCAGCCGGGCCGGCAGCCTGCTGGACGTTGACGCCATGCAGGCCGGATCGTTCTACGTGGACCAGAACGGTGCCCGGGTAATATTCCTGGCGCACCGCGACGGGAGCGGCACGCCGGCGCGTAACGTCTTCGTCAAGCTGCGCCACAGCGATCGGACGGAGATCGTTTCGGCCAAACTGGCCTATGCCGCCCCGAACCCGGCCGCCAACGCCGGATCGGAAATCTACCTGCGCGACGCCTACCTGTACGAGATCGATCGTGCGAACAAGCAGGCCGACGAGGTTCTGCAGGCGCAGGGCATCCTGGTCGATCCGGACAGCCGCGACCTGCAACCGCCCGCCTACAGCGCCGTGGCGGCCAGCAGTGCCCGCATCGCGCGGTCCGGCGCCACCGAGGACATCGCGGAATTCCAGTGGCGGCTGTCCACGCCGCTCTCCACGCTGCTGCTCGGCATGTTGGGCGTGCCGCTGGCGCGCACCAAACCCCGGGAAAACCGCTATTCGCGGCTTGCCGTGGCCACGCTGACCTATTTCGGATACTACCTTCTGTTCACCTCCGCGCGGACTTGGGTGCAGCACGGCGCCATATCGAAAGTGCCGGGCATCTGGTGGGTGCCGGCACTTCTGACGCTGGTCCTTCTCACCGCCATCTACCTTCCGACCTTGGACTTCGCCCTGAGGCGCGAACGTGCCTGATTCGACTGCCGCACACTGGGCAGACCTGCAGGTGGCCGACGGTCCGCTTCGCACCGCCGCCGTCAACCGGTACGTGGCACTGACGGCGCTGCGGGCCTTTGCTGTCACGTCTTTAGCCCTGACAGGGCTGTTCAGCCTGCTGGAGTTCGTCGAACAGCTCGCCTCGGTGGGGCAGGGCGACTACCATGTCGGCAACGCGCTCGTTTATGTCGTGCTGACGGCACCCTCACGCCTTTTCCAGCTGACGCCGATATCGATGTTGCTGGGCTCACTGATCGGCCTGGGCGCGCTGGCCCGCAACGCCGAACTGACGGCCATGCAAAGCCTGGGCATTTCGCAGGGCCGGATCGTACGGTCGATCCTGCTCACGGCGGTACCGGTGGCGGCCGTGCTGTTCCTGCTGGCACAATTCGTGATTCCGGCCACGCAGCTTTCGGCCCGTGCCGGGCGCAGCGCCGCGTTGCGCGCCTCCGCAAGCTACCACACCGACGACAGCCTGTGGGCCCAAAGCGGCGGGCAATACCTCAACGTGCAGCGCTTCGATCCGGGCAACGTGCCTGTCGGTGTCGATATCTATGCGTTCGGCGCCGACAACAGCCTGCTCAGCCTGCTTCACGCCGACACGGCCCATGTCGGGCCAGATGGCACCTGGCTGCTGAGCGGCGTGGTGCGAAAGCACGTGGAGCAATCGATCCTGCGGACGGACCGGCTGCCCACGCTGCCGTGGCACGCGTTCCTGTCACCCAAGCAGCTGCGTTTCCTGAACCTCCCCTTGGACAGCATCCCGCCCGTGGCGCTGTACAGCCACGTGGTGGCACTCAGACGGCTGGGCCAGAACGCAACGCGCTACGAAGAAGCATTCTGGGCGCAGGTCAGCATTCCGTTTTCGATCTTGGCGATGATCATGGTCGTGTCGCCCTTTCTGTTCGGTGCTGCGCGGACGCAGAGTACTGGACGTAGCCTGGTATTTGGCGTGGGGTTCGGCATTGTTTTCTCGCTGGTTCAGCAGATCCTGAACCACCTTGGGCTGCTGCTGGGCATAGTTCCTGCCGCGACTGCGTTGGCACCGCCACTCGCTGTCATGATGCTAGCGATCTATCTTTTAAGTCCGGCGCGGAACGGCTTGCCGCGTCTTCCCGGTCGGCCAGCCCGCTGAAGAAGATGGCGTAGCGGGTCGGCTGTGCCGACAGCAGCACGGCAAGCACGCCACCCAGGCCCACGATTTCGAACACGAAGTAGCCGACCGGCGCCTTGGCGGCGCAGAACAGGAAGATCGCCAGCGTGCGATAGTTTGCCGACAGGATCGACCAGCGGCGCACAGACGGCGCGAAGACGTGCCGATACCAGCTTCGCGCGGCATCGGTCCGCTCGGGCGTGCCCGCCAGGATGGCCGCAAGGCGGCGGCGCAATGGCGCGTCGGTGCCTGTCGCGGCTATTTGCAGCCTGCCGTACAGCGCGTGAAGCCGGCCTGCCAGGCGTTTGGCGAACGAGCCGGCGGCCACGTGGTTTGCCGCGTCGCCCAATTCCGGGATGCTGGCCGCCTGCCTGCCCAGGCCCCAGAACTCGTAATCCTGCCGCTGTACCTCATAGGCGGCCGCCTGCGCTGCATGGCAGATGCCGGCCAGCGAAACGAGGCCCCACACCCAGCTGCCGTGGTCCCGGTTCATCGCCATCGCCAGGCAGACATAGACCGACGCGAACGTCACGTAGTCGCATATGCCGTCGAGAACCTTGCCGGATTGGGATTGCCGTTGCGTGAGGCGGGCGAGCTGGCCATCCGCGCCATCGAGCACATGCCAGGCGATCATCAGCACCAGCCCCGCGACGCTGCTGGCGAAATCCCGGTAATGGTAATAGGCGATTCCGGCGAACAGGCCGCACGCCATGCCGGCAAGCGAGACGGCGTTCGGTGCGACACCCAGCCGCGCCAGCAACGGCGTAAGCCGGCCGGCTATCGGATGGATGACGTAGCTGTTCGTCACCTCCTCGATCTCGGCCGTTCGCCGCACCGGCTCAGGATTCCGCATGGACGCACACTTTCGCTGGCGCTGCGTCGTGCCGACGAGGAGACCGGCCGCAGATCTGTTACAGACGTCCGGAGTCTAGCAGTGCTTCGGCTTGCCGGAAAGCCGCGGCGTCATCGACGTCGATCCAAAGCCTGTCGCCCACGTCGAAAATATAGGCTTTGCCTGCTTTCGCCAGCACGCTCATGGCGCCGGAGATGCTGTCGTCGCCCAAGGCTTGGCTTTCCTCCAACGCGTCGAAGATTGTCGGCGTGCAGAGGAACACACCCGTGTCGAAACAATCGTAGCGGTCGATCAGCTTGCCGATACGCTCGATCCGGCCTGCATTGGATCGGACGCGGGTGACATCGGCCGGATCCACCAGCGGGTTGGCCAAGTTGGAGTCCACCGCGAGCGTTACGCTGTCCGGCGGGTAGGGCGCTGCACGCAGGCTGCGCATGATCTGCGGATCGACCAGATGGTCGCACATGGTCAGCAGGAACGTCTCTTGCAGGTAGGGCCTGGCTGCCATCAGCGACACGCCGTTGGCGCGGCGCCACGCGTCGTTGACGATGTGTGTCATGCGCGGGCCGCCAGCCGCGCAGAATGCTTGGAGGCTGGAGCGCAATTCCTCGCCCCGGAAGCCGCTCACCACGAGAAAATCGTCCACGCCGGCTTGCTGCGCCCGTTCGATGACGTGCTGGATGAGCGGCTTGCCCCTGAGCGGAACCAGGGGCTTGCTTTCCACCCTGTCACGCAGCCTGACACCCTGGCCGGCTGCTACGATCAGGCAACGCATCAGGCTGGCACTCCTGGACCCGGCCGCCTCGGTAGGGAGGAGTGAGGGGGGCGCCTCGCCGGCACGGGTGCGATCCTACGCTGCATTGGCCAGCTTCGCCACCAGCGGCTTGAAGGCGGCCGAGCCGCCGATGCAGGCGTAAACCAGCGCGCTGTAGAGCTGGCGGTGCCGGTTCTCGACGACGGAGGCCGGGGTGATCTGCGCGGCCAGCCGCTTCGTGCGCACGGATGCGTACCAGTGCACGACGCGCGTTTCCGCAAGCAGAACCGCCTGGGGGTCCGGCCGGCGCGTGAGCCGAAACCAGTGTTCCGAGATCTCCGGTGGCAGGGGAGAGAAGACCGCGGGTGGATGGATCGTCAGCACGCCCTCCTCCTGCTGCGCCACCATGTCTTGCAGCAAGGCCGGACCCAGCGCCGTGCGGTCGGACCACCGGCTTGCCGGCACGGCCGCCATCAGGCGCAGGTAGTCCGCAAGGAAGCCTGAGTTCGCCTGGGCACCCATGACCGCGTTGTTGACGCTCTGCACGTAATGCGCCTGCATGTGCCGGAACGCGCGCCAGCCACCCGGCATCTGGCGGCACGCCTTTCGCAGCACGTCCAGCGTCAAGTGACGTGCCCAAAGACGTGGCGAGCGCGATTGCCGGACATGGCGCGGCCAGACGATGAACTCGGATCCCAGGAAAACCCGTGTGTGCAGCAAGGGAAGCAGCGAAGCGAGGGTGACCGTGTCTAGGTCCAGGTAGATGCCGCCCTCCGTGTAGAGGATGGCGGCGCGCAGCAGGTCCGCGCGCATCACGGCGGTGGTGAGTGCCGCGTAGATCTGCACGAGCCGGTCGCCTAGCCCGAGCGCGTGCCCGGCGTTCGACAGGTAGGATGCGGGGTCGATGGCCCGTAACGTCACACCCGCGACGGAGCGCAACAGGCGAAGCGGCCCGTTCTCCTCGAGCCGGTCGGCATGGTGCAGGATAATTTCTCCCATCGCGCTGCGCTCGGCGGCAGACAGAACGCCGAAAGCGTACGCCCAGGAGAGTTGCGGCCCGATCCAGCAGAAATGCAGCCGCGCTTGCATGGCCATCCCGTCATATCTTAGATCTGCCGCGGCAGCCGTGCCGATGCGGCCAGTACGGCGAGCGGCGGTGCCGGTCAGGGAGGGTGCGGCTGACATCACGTGGCGCTCTGGCCGCCGTGCTGCTTGCGGCTTCGGGGTGCCACGCATTCGCGGCCGGGCAGACCGCCGCACCCTGCACGGGCGACGCTGCCGACGGCCGACCGCGCCTCCACGTCACCGTTACGGGCGCGCGGCGCGTGGCCGGCAACATCACCTACACGCTGTATGGCGAAGACCCCCGCCTGTTTCTCAAGCCGCACGGCTCGATCGCGCTGACCAGGGTGCAGCTGAGCGGCCCCGGCGCCGAAGCCTGTTTTGCCGTCGGCGCACCGGGCGCCTACGCCGTGGCCGTCTATCACGACGAGAACGGCAACGGCCATTTCGACAGGAACTTCCTGGGATTGCCGGCCGAAGGCTTCGGGTTCTCCAACGATGCGCCTACCATCCTCGGTCCCCCGTCCTACGGCGCCGCGCGGCTGGATGTGGGGCCGGGCGACACCCGGATCACGATCCGCCTGCGTTATTGAACGCCGGGGTGGGGCCCGCTTTCGGCGCCAGCAGAACGGCACCGTCGGGTCCGTAGGCGAACGGCGCGTAGGTTTGGGCGAACAGCGTCATCACCGGGTCGTAACCCAGTTGCCGGATCGCGTCGGCATGGGTGAACGATGTCGGGAAGTCCTGCACAAGCGCAAAATGCTTCTCCAGCACGGCCTTCCGCAGCGCCTCGATGGGGCCGCCCACCACCACGCTTTCCGTCAGGTTGAACATGTCGATCTCCGAGGGCTTTCCCGCCCACCAGCAGAGCGAGATCATCACGCAGCCGACCGGGCCGTGGGCCGCCGCGATACGGTCGATCACCGGCTGCCACGAGGCCGCCTGCGCGCGCCGGCTGACGATGTCGCCCCAGGCGCGCGGCACGTGCCAGGGCCAGGCACAGATCAGCGGCAGGGCGACAAACACGCTCAGCGCCACCGGCGAGGCGGCCATGCTGCGCCAACGCGGCGGCGTGGCAAAAACCCGTGACAGCGCCAGGCCGAAAGCCAGCGAGACCGCAATCAGCGTCTCGAAATGCGCGTTGTAATAGACGCCCTCGCCCATGCGCTGCACGATGCCGGTGGGGATTGCCACGACGCTGAACAGCGCAACCAATAGCAGTCCTGTGCGC
>CAXUGD010000184.1:0-6529 GCA_964250355.1 uncultured Acetobacteraceae bacterium
CACCCAGCGCGCCGGCACCGCCGCCGCCCGATCCAGCAGCAGCTTGTACGCCTCGCGCGACACCTCGACCGTGCCGAACTGGGTCAGGTGCGCGGTCACGAACTGCGTGTCCAGCAGGGTGAAGCCGCCCAGGCGCAGCCGCGCGACCAGGTGCACCAGCGCCACCTTGCTGGCATCGCGCGCCAAGCTGAACATGCTCTCGCCGAAGAAGGCGCCGCCCAGCACCACGCCGTACAGCCCGCCCACCAGCGCGCCGCCCTGCCAGGCCTCCACGCTATGGGCATGGCCGCGCATGTGCAGCGCGGTGAACAGTCGCTCGATGTCGCGGTTGATCCAGGTGTCCTCGCGGCCCTCGCCGGGCTCGGCGCACAGCGCGATCACGCGGGCGAAGGCGGTGTCGCACGTCACCTCGAACCCGCCATTGGCCACCGTCCGGCGCAGGCGGCGCGGCAGGTGGAACCCGTCCAGCGGCAGCACCCCCCGCTGCTCCGGGTCCAGCCAGTAGAGCCGGTCGCCCCGCCGCGTCTCGGCCATGGGAAACAGCCCCGCCCGGTAGGCACGCAGCATCAAATCGGGGGTGACGTCGAAGTGCCGCCTGGACATGCCGGCCAGTTTGGCGAAAGCATGGCCCAACCGCCAGCCAGACATCACAGGAGCCGCACCATGGACACCCATTCGCCCGCCACGCACCGCCCGCTGCGCTTCGACCCGCCGCTGCGCGGCCGCATCTACGACAGCATCGCCGAGACCATCGGCAACACCCCGCTGGTGCGCATCCCGCACATCACCGCGCAGGACAACATCCAGGCCGACATCTGCCTGAAACTGGAGTTCTTCAACCCGACCAGCAGTGTCAAGGACCGCATCGGCGTTAACATGGTCCTGGCCATGGAGGCGGCGGGCCAGCTAACCCCCGAAAGCGTCATCATCGAGCCCACCAGCGGCAACACCGGCATCGGGCTGGCCTTTATGTGCGCCAGCCGCGGCTACCGGCTGATCCTGACCATGCCCGAAAGCGTCTCCAACGAGCGCCGCAAGATGCTCGCCTTTCTGGGCGCCCAGCTCGAGCTGACGCCCAAGGCGGCCGGCATGAAGGGCGCCATCGCACGGGCGGAGGAGCTGATGAAGCTGCACCCCACCGCCGTCAGCCCCAACCAGTTCGCCAACGCCGCCAACCCGGAGATCCACCGCAACACCACGGCCGAGGAGATCTGGCACGACACCGCGGGCCAGGTGGACGCGGTGGTCAGCGGCATCGGCACCGGCGGCACGCTGACCGGCGTGGGCCAGGTGCTGAAAGCGCGCAACCCGCAGATCCGCATGGTGGCGGTGGAGCCGGAGGCCAGCCACGTGCTCTCCGGCGGCGCCCCCGGCCCGCACCCGCTGCAGGGCATCGGCGCCGGCTTCGTGCCCGCCGTGCTGGAAACCGGGTTGATCGACGAGATCATCCAGGTCGGCAACGACGAAAGCTTCGCCAACGCCCGCCGGCTGGCCCGCACGGAGGGCATTCCCGGCGGCATCTCCTCCGGCTCGGCGCTCGCCGCCACGCTGCGCCTGGCCGCCCGGCCGGAGATGGCCGGCAAGCGAATCGTGACCATCATACCCTCCTTTGCCGAGCGCTACATCTCCACCGCCCTGTTCGACGGCCTGTAACCGCCCCTGCCATGCTGCAGGAGGAGCGGCGTTTCGTCCTGCGCATGATCCCCTACGGCGTCCACGTGGTCACCGCGCTGGACGCCGCAGGCAGCCCCGTGGCCACCACCGCGCATTGGGTGACGCAGACCTCGTTCGAGCCGGCGCTGGTGATGGTGGCGCTGCCGGCAGACGGCCTCCCCTACGCCGCAATCCGCGCCACCAACCGCTTCGCCCTGCACATGCTGGGCAAGGACGACGCCGGCGAGGCCTTCGCCTTCCAGACCCGCCCGGCGATGGTGGAAGGCGAAACCCTCTCCGGCTGGGGTTTCGCCCCCTCCCGCCACTCCGGCCTGCCGTTGCTGCACGACGCGGTAGGCGTGCTGGAATGCACGGTGCGCGCAGTGATCGAGTACGGCGACCACCACCCCTTCATCGCCGAGGTGGCGGAGGCGCATTTGCGGCTGCCGCAACAAGACCGGCCCGACCAGATGATTCTTCATATTGCCGAGATGGGACGGACGATTTTTTATGGGGGATGAGAGGTACGGACATCTGGCGAATTGCTAGCCGGAACAGATACGCTCACCGTGTAATGAAGCTGACGCTTATATGATACTTTACCATCAAGGCAACCACGGGCCCTAGTTGCTGGAACGCATCAGGACTGCTCGGCCAGAGGCTTAGAGCAGGCGATGGCCGCTCGTTGCTGAACTCTAACAGCTTGGCCTCTAGCGCCACTCGGTTACGCAAGGGTATCCCGTCCCATATTACTGTGCCGTTCCCGTCCACACGAACCTGCACGGGCGGAGGTTTTTCGGCAAACGCGGGAACGGTTAAAACCCACAAGAACAAGAACAGGCGAACGCCGCTGCTCATGCCGTCTCCGTCCGGTCCTCGTCCTGCTCAGGCGAAAGCGGCACATCGTCGTATAGCTCAGCGAGCGCCAACGCGATCCCTATTGCCGACAATCGCAGAACGGCGTCGTTGCCGTTCAGCACCTCGGAAGTCCAATCCTCACCCTTGCGGCTGAAGACGATGGCGCCAGCCTGCGTCTGTTCCAACACCACGTAGTGCTGGACCGAGGACGTTTCGCGATACTCACGATTTTTCAGCACGAGATCGGTGTGGCTACTGCTCTCGCTCAGGATCTCGAACAACACCACCGGATCGGCGGCTACGGTGGCGTTCGCGGCCATTGGCGCACACAAGACCATCGCATCGGGATAGCGTATCCGGCCCGCCATGCTGATCTTGAAGTCACTTCCATGCGCCCGGCACGGCGTTCCGCGAAGTCGTGTGCCCAAGGCAACGGCCAAATTGTTCTGGATGATCGAGTGCGCGTTGGTCACACCCACCATGGCCACGGGCTGAAACCCGTCGAACTCGTATTTTGTCGGCTGCCGCGCCTCCCAGTCGAGGAACTCCGCCAGCGACATCGGCCGCCGCAGGGCTACGTTCATGGACCGATCCTAGTCCGACAAGTCTTGACCGAGCTCGAAGACCACGCCGGCGTACAGCTCGGCCAGCGGTATCTGCACCCCGATCGCCGGTAGCCGCAGGACCGCGTCGTCGCCGCCCAGCGTCTCCGCCGTCCAATCCTCCCCCTTGCGCGAAAACACCAACACGCCGGCTTGCGCCTGCTCCAGCACGACGTAGTGCCGGATGGAGGCGGTGGCACGATACTCGGCGTGCTTGACCACCAGATCCCGATGCTCGCTGCTGACACTCAGTATCTCGAACACCACGACCGGCTCGGCAACTACCGTTGTGGCGCCTGGGACGGGAGTGCAGACAACCTGCGCGTCCGGGTAACGTATCCGGCCGGCAACGCTGACTTTCAGGTCGCTGCCGTGCGGACGGCAGGGACTTCCCCCAAGACGGTTCAGCAAGGCAGCCAGCAGGTTGACCTGAATGGTCGAGTGGGTCGTGCTCACACCCACCATGGCCACGGGCGCAAATCCGTCGAACTCGTACTTCGTCGGTTGCCGCTCCTCCCAGTCGAGGAACTCCGCCACCGTCATCGGGCGCCGCAGGGCTACGTTCATGGACCGATCCTACCATATCGCGCCGGCGGCTGACGACCGGCAACTGACGGCCGGGCCGAAACTTGACCCTCTGCCTCCAATCGGCCATGCAGCCCGCCGCACAAGCGGCGCCCGTCACGGGCCGGCGCCGAGCACCCGCGTGCAACCCTCAGGCCTGACGGACACCCATACACCATGCGCGACAAGGGCGATTTCCTCTTCACGTCCGAATCGGTCTCGGAAGGCCATCCGGACAAGGTCGCCGACCGCATCAGCGACACCGTGCTCGACGCGTTCCTCGCCGCCGACCCGCAGGCGCGCGTCGCCTGCGAGACCATGGTCACCACGAACCGCATCATCCTGGCCGGCGAGACGCGCGGGCCGGCCAGCGTCACCCATGACGCGCTCATCCACCTGGCGCGCGAGGCGGTGCGCGACATCGGCTACGACCAGGAAGGCTTTTCCTGGCGCCATGCCCAGGTGGAATGCCACCTGCACGCCCAGAGCGCCGACATCGCCGCCGGCGTGGACAGCGCCGGCAACAAGGACGAGGGCGCCGGCGACCAGGGCATCATGTTCGGCTACGCCACCAGCGAGACCGACAGCCTGATGCCCGCGCCGATCCACTACGCCCACCTGATCCTGCGCACCATCAGCGAACTGCGCCGCGCCGGCGACGCCCGGGTCGCCGGCCTGCTGCCGGACGCCAAAAGCCAGGTGACGCTGCGCTACGTGGACGGCAAGCCCGTGGCCGCGACCAGCATCGTGCTCTCCACCCAGCACGAGGCGGGCCTGGAGCAGAGCGCCATCCACCAGGCGCTGCGCCCGCTGATCGCCCATGCCCTGCCGGATGGCTGGATGTGCGCCGACGAGGAGCTCTACATCAACCCCACCGGCAACTTCGTCATCGGCGGGCCGGACGGCGATTGCGGTCTGACCGGCCGCAAGATCATCGTCGATACCTATGGCGGTGCCGCACCGCACGGCGGCGGTGCGTTCAGCGGCAAGGATCCCACCAAGGTCGATCGCAGCGCCGCCTACGCCGCGCGCTACCTGGCCAAGAACGTGGTGGCCGCCGGGCTGGCTGACCGCTGCACCATCCAGATCAGCTACGCCATCGGGATCGCCCACCCGCTCTCCGTCTATGTGGAGCTGCACGGCACCGGCCAGGACGTGGACGAGGCCAAGCTGGAGCGCACGCTGCGCCAGCTGATGAACCTCTCGCCCCGCGGCATCCGCGAGCACCTGCGGCTGAACGCGCCGATCTACGTCCCCACCAGCGCCTACGGCCATTTCGGGCGCACGCCGGAAGCCGGCCGTTTCACCTGGGAGCAAACCGACCTGGTGGGGGAGTTGCGCTCCGCCTTCGGCCGGTAGCCGCCCGGCCATGGTGGTGAAGCCGCCGCCGGACCGGCTGTACGGCCGGCTGCGCACCCATGCCCTGCGGCCCCGCCAGCAGCGCCTGCTCGATGTGACCCTGCCGCGCCTGGCCTACACCCCCGCCGAGACCTACGGCCCAGACATCACCGAGCTTTGGCTGGAGGTGGGCTTCGGCGGCGGCGAACACAGCCGCGCCCAGGTGGCCGCCAACCCGCACGCCATGCTGGTCGCCTGCGAGGTGTTCGAGCAGGGCCTGTGCTCGCTGCTCGCGGCCCTGGTGCCTGAGGGCGGCGAGGCTGGGGCGCCGCTGCCGCCCAACCTGCGCATCTGGCCCGACGACGCCCGCACCCTGCTCCGCGCCCTGCCCGAAGCGAGCCTCCACCGGCTGTTCCTGCTGTTCCCCGACCCCTGGCCCAAGGCGCGGCACGCCAAGCGCCGGTTCGTCCACCCCAGCATCGTCCAGCTCGCCGCCAGCCGCCTCAAGCCGGGCGCGGAATGGCGCATCGCCAGCGACGACCCGGTATACCAGGCGTGGGTGGAGGAAGTTATGGGCGCGCAAACGCTATTTGCCTGCGCCATGCGGACGGCAGACCGGCCGCCGGGCTGGCCGCCCACGCGCTACGAGGCCAAGGCGCTTGGCGCGGGCCGCACGCCGCGATACTGGCGCTTCAGCCGCGCGTGACCCGCCCGGCAGGCCGCTATCGGCCTGTCGCGGCGTCCAACGGCTCGGTGTTCAGCGGCATCACGCCGGCCGGCACCATGCGCTGCAGCTCCGGCTCACGGTCCAGCACCTGGTGTTTCAAGACGCCCAAGACGTGCAGTGCGAACAGGGCGAGCAACACCCAACCCAGCGCGGCGTGCACCTGGATCGACACGGCGTGGATCTGCTCCTTGGCCGCCGGCGGCTGGCCGGTGATGAAGCCGAGCCGGAACCACGGGATCACCCCGAAAAGGCGCAACGGGTTCTGCGCCGCCAGCTTCCAGGCGCTGTCATGGATCCAGCCGCTGATCGGCATCAGGAAGATCAGCGCGTAGAGGCTGTAATGCACCGCGTGGGACAGCATGCGCTCCCACGGCCGGTAGGCGGCGGGCAGCGCCGGCGGCGGGTTGGCGTAGCGCCACAGCAGACGCATGATCGCCAGGCCGAGCACGGTGATGCCGATCGACTTGTGCAGGTTGACCATCGGCCGCTCGGCGCTCGCCGGCAGGCTGCCAACCGTCCAGATGAGGAGGAAGTTGCCGACGATGCCGAGGGCGACCAGCCAGTGGAACGCCATCGCGAGGCGGGTGTAGCGGCGGGCGATATGGGTGGCTGCCAGGAAACCCTCCTGCGGTCGGATACCGGTCTGCACGATCTTCGACGCGCGTCGCCGATGCGGCAAGCCGTGCGCACCCCACATTGGCATGGTTGGCAAACCTGCCAACCTCCATGGTCCCGAGGTCACACCCTGCCTGCAGCGCTCGATCGGGCTTTCCGCGCCGCCTCCCCA
>CAXUGD010000185.1:0-6528 GCA_964250355.1 uncultured Acetobacteraceae bacterium
GTGCTGGCCAGGGCAGCCGAGCGCCTGGACGGCGCGGCGCTTCCGCGGGCGGCCGATCATTCGGCCGTGGCCGAAGAGCGCGCGCGGCGGAAGTTCGAGCGTCTCAGCCGCGAGCGCGAAAAGGTCGGACCGGTCAACCTGCGCGCCGAGATCGAGCTGGAGACGCTGGACGGCCGTATCGGCGCGCTGGAGGGGGAACGGGCCGAACTGGAGGTGGCCATCGCCCGGCTCCGCGGCGCCATCGGCGTGCTGAACCGCGAGGGGCGGGAACGGCTGGCCGCCGTGTTCACGGCGGTGGACGGCCACTTCCGCACCCTGTTCACCCGCATGATGGGCGGCGGGCGGGCACATCTGGCGCTGACCGGCTCGGACGACCCGCTGGTGGCCGGGCTGGAGATCTACGCCGAGCCGCCGGGCAAGAAGTTGTCGGCCCTGTCGCTGCTGTCCGGCGGCGAGCAGGCCTTGACGGCACTCAGCCTGATCTTTGCCGTGTTCCGCTGCACGCCCGCACCGGTCTGCGTGCTCGACGAGGTGGATGCGCCGCTGGACGATGCCAACGTGGAGCGGTTCTGCACCCTGCTGGACGACGTGGTGCGCGACACCGGCACCAGCTTCCTGGTGGTCACGCACCACCAGCTGACCATGTCGCGCATGGACCGCCTGTTCGGGGTGACGATGCAGGAGCGCGGCGTGTCGCGCCTGCTATCCGTCGATCTCCAGCGCGCGGCGGCGCTGGCCCAACCACTGTTGCAGGCGGCCGAGTAGGGACAGCGGTCAGGTGAAACTTGCGCCGAACACAGCCAGAACTATCAAGACGAGAAAAAAGAAGGCAACTGCCGAGATGATGAAATAATTTTGCCTTACACTCTTTACGGCTATTGGAAAGCGACATTTGTAACAGCAGCCGTCTTGAACGTGCCCCATCTGGTAGGGCGTAGGCATGGCCTTGAAGCCAGCTGCCCGCCACTCTTTCTGTGACATCGTAGGTTTTTTCAGTGTCAGGCTGTCGAGGTAACGCTGCATGGCGTCCGGTCCCTTGGACGTCATCAGAGCACCACATATGCGACATTCATCGACGCCGTATGTCATATCCCACCTCTTATTCTGATTAGGTGCCTTGGAAGTAGTCGGACCTGCTACCGTTTCCAGTTTGCCTCAGTTGGATGACGCCTGGAGTCTGCATCATGATAGAAAATACCACACGAGTTGCCTTGCTCGCCTTGGCCTTGGCATTGGCCTGGCTGACCAACCACGCCGCCTCGGCCCAGACGGCGAACGCTCCGGCCAGAAAGCCGGCGAGCCAGCATGGGTCCCATACTCGCCACCACAGGGTGGCCGCGCGGACCCAGCTGCCGCCCCCTGCGCCGGCCGGCACGCAGGCCAGCGCCACCACGCCCGCGCCGGTGCCGAACGAAGCCGTCACCGCGCCCGACGATGCGGCGAACCCCCACACGGACGTGGCGCCCAGCGTATTTCAGCTGCATTACCCGCCGCAGGGCGACGGCTACGTGACCGGATCGAGCCCGCAGGCCATGGACGATCGCAACGCGGCCAAGGCGACGGGCGTGCAGATGAAGGTGCCGTTGCCGCAATGAACCGCCCGGTGAGGCGTGCCTGAACGGCGCCGCTTCGCCTTGACACCCCGCCGGGCCGCATCTAGCAAGCCGGGGCTTTCCAGCGCGGGAGCCTGCCGAGGCTTCTGGAGCGGTGATGAGCGAGGATGATGGCGCGGGCGGCTCGTTCGAGGACCGCCTGCGGTCTGCACGCATCCGGCAGGGGATGGACGCCCCGGCCCAGGCCGCCGGCAGCTCTCGGGGAGAGAGCGGGTCGTCTGCCCTGGGCGTCGGTTTGCGCGTAGGGGTAGAGCTGGTGTCCGCACTGGCCGTGGCGGTGGCCATGGGTTGGGGTCTGGACCGTTGGCTGCATACCCTTCCGCTGTTCCTCGTGATCTTTGTGGTGCTGGGAGGCATCGCAGGCGTTTTGAACGTGTGGCGCCAGGTGGGGCCGGCACGGCGATAGGCGTGTGCCGCGCGGCTGAGTGACGAGCGAGGGGTAGGGTAGTGGCGGGTGCCGCGGAACAGACGGGCGGACATTCCATCGACGCGCTGGGCCAGTTCACGCTGGTGCCGGTGGGGCCGCACGCGCTTGGCTTCTCGCAGGCCAACCTTTACATGGTCATCGGCTGCGCTCTGGTGCTCGCACTTCTCTACTATGGGTCCCGTCCGCGCGCGATCGTGCCGGGCCGGCTGCAGGCGGCCGCCGAGCTGTCGCACAACTTCGTTTACAACATGGCGCTGGGCCAGATCGGGCCGGAGGGAAAGCGCTATTTCCCGTTCGTGTTCACGCTGTTTTTCTTCGTGCTGATGGGCAACCTGCTGGGGCTGATCCCCTTCTCGTTCACCTACACCAGCCACATCGCCGTCACCCTGGCACTGGCGCTGCTGGTCATCGTGCTCGTCACCGGCGTGGCGCTGGCCGAGCATGGGCTGCACTTCTTCAACTACTTTTTTCCCAAGGGCGCGCCGGTGTTCCTGGCGCCGCTGATCATCCCCATCGAGATCATCTCCTACCTCTCGCGGCCGGTCAGCCTGTCCATCCGTCTGTTCGCCAACATGATGGCGGGCCACGTGATGTTCGCCGTGTTCGCCGCCTTTATCGTGATGATGGGCAGCGCCTCCGCGCTGGGGGCTGTCGGCGCGGTAGGGCCGCTGGCGATCAACGTGGCGCTGATGGGGTTCGAGCTTCTGGTTGCGGCGCTGCAGGCCTACGTGTTTGCCATCCTGACCTGCATCTACCTGCACGACGCGGTGCACCTGCACTGACGCGCTGCGGTTCTTCATCTCTCTCACTTAAGGACACACCCATGGACGTTCAGACTGCCCAGGCCTTTGTTCCGGCTGCCAAGGCCATCGGCGCCGGCATCGCGGTCATCGCGCTGGCCGGCGTGGGTATCGGCATCGGCAACATCTTCTCCTCGCTGGTCACCAGCGTGGCGCGCAACCCCGCCTCGCGCGACCAGGTCTTCGGCCTGGGCATCCTGGGCTTCGCGCTGACGGAGGCTGTGGCATTGTTCGCGCTGCTGATCGCCTTCCTGATCCTGTTCGTCTGAAACAGGCGGTCCGGTCCTCTCTTATCCCCACACTCGGGACGGGCATCGCCATGCGCGCGATCAGAAATATTGGGCTGGCCGGGCTGGCCTGGCCGCTTGCGTCCGGCCTTGCGCACGCGGACACGATGCCGCAGCTCGACTTCCACAACCGGCTGCTCACGTCCCAGATCGTCTGGGGCGCGGTCATCTTTGCCGCCTTCTATCTCCTGGTCTCCCGCTGGGGCCTGCCCAAGGTGAGCTCCGTGCTGGAAATGCGGGCCGGCACCATCGCCGGCGACCTGGACCGGGCACGGGCGTCCAAGGCCGAAGCCGACCTGGCCGTGGCCGAGCAGGCAGAGGCGCGCAACCGAGCCTATGCGCAAAGCCAGGCAGCCATCGCCGAAGCCACCCGCGCGGCGAAAGACGAGGCAGCCGCGCGCAGCGCCCAGCAGGACGCGCGGCTGGACGCGCAGCTGGCCGCCAGCGAGGCGCAGATCGCAGCCGCACGCGGCACAGCCATGGGCGCATTGCGGCAGGTCGCGGCCGAGACCGCGTCTGCCCTGGTCAGCCGGCTGACGAATGGACGTTACGCCGACGAGAACCGTGTGAGGGAGTCGGTAGGCGCGATCCTGGCCGAACGCGGCCTGGCCGGCGGGCAGGCGGCAACATGAAACACCTTCTCAGCGACCCGGAAGTCTGGGTTCTCGTCTCGTTCGTCATCTTCTTCGCGCTGTTCGGCCGGCGGCTGTGGTCGGCTGTCACGGGGATGCTGGACGGCCGCGCGGCGGCCATCCGCGCCGAACTGGCGGAGGCGCAGCGGCTACGGGCCGAGGCGGAGGCGATGCTGGCGGACGCGCAGCGTAGCCGGACGCAGGCGCTGGCCGAGGCGGAGCAGGTGCTGGCCCGCAGCCGTGCCGAAGCCGCCCACGTGGCCGAGGCTGCGTCCGCCGAGGCCGAAGCCTCCGGCAAGCGCCGCGAGCGGGTGGCGATGGACCGGATCGCCGCGGCCGAAAAGGCGGCCGTGGCCGAGATACGCCAGACCGCGGCAGAGATAGCGGCAGAGGCGGCCCGGCGGGTGCTGGCCGGCGGCCTGGACAGTACCACGGAGAACGCGATCCTTGACCAGGCGATCGCCAACCTGCCCAGGGCGTTGCGCGCTGCCTGAGAACGCGGCCGCCCTGCCCGCCACGCGGCGGAGCGGCCCGGTGCTCAGCCCTTCTTGCCCACCACGGCGTCGGCTGCCGCCTTGTCCAGGTGGCGGGCTTCATCGATCAGGAATTTTCCCTCCTCCTTGTTGCCGTGCTTCATCTCATCCAGCCCCTCGGTGGCCAGGTTGCGCGCTTCTTCGGCGCGGTCGGGCAGATGGGGTTCGATATGCGGAGCGTCTTCGGTCGGCTGCTTGGTGTCCGGCATGGCTCAATCCCTGTTCGGTTCGATGCTGACTTAAACAGGGTTCGGGCGGCGGTGGTTCCGCGGCTTCTTACGCGGCCTGCCTGTTTCGGCTAGAGCTTGGCCGTCAGGCTTATTCGGGGTGGGCGTCTCATTGGCCAAGGTTCGTGTTGCGGTAATCGGCGTGGGCAACTGCGCGTCGTCTCTGGTGCAGGGTATCGCCCACTACGCAGACGCCTCCGAGGCCGACCGGGTGCCGGGCCTGATGAATGTGCGCCTGGGCGGCTATCACGTGGGCGATGTGGAAATCGTGGCCGCCTTCGACATCGCCGCGGGCAAGGTGGGCGAGGACCTGGCGCAGGCGATCCTCGCCGCGCCCAACAACACGCGCGTGTTCGCCACGGTGCCGGAGTCCGGCGTGGCCGTGCAGCGGGGGCCGACGCTGGACGGACTAGGCCGCTACGTACGCGAGGTGGTGGACGAATCGCCCGCCCAACCGGTCGATGTTGCCGCGGCCCTGCGGCGGGCGCGCGCCGAGATCGTCATCTCCTACCTGCCGGTAGGGTCCCTGCAGGCGACACACTACTACGCCGAGCAGGCACTGGCGGCCGGCTGCGGCTTCGTGAACTGCATCCCCGTCTTTATCGCGTCCGACCCCGCCTGGCGCGCACGCTTCGAGCAGGCCGGGCTGCCGATCCTAGGCGACGACATCAAGAGCCAGGTAGGGGCCACCATCGTGCACCGCGTGCTGGCCAATTTGTTCCGCGACCGCGGCGTGCGGGTGGACCGCACCTACCAGCTCAATTTCGGCGGCAACACCGATTTCATGAACATGCTGGAGCGCGACCGGCTGGAATCGAAGAAGCTGTCCAAGACCCGGGCGGTCACCAGCCAGCTGGCCGAAACGCTGGCGCCCGGCGACGCGCATGTGGGGCCGAGCGACTACGTGCCGTGGCTGGAGGATCGCAAATGGTGCCACATACGCATCGAGGGCACTACCTTTGGCGACACCCCCCTGAACTGCGAGCTGAAGCTGGAGGTTTGGGACTCGCCCAATTCCGCCGGCGTGGTGATCGACGCAATACGCTGCGTGAAGCTGGCCATGGACCGCGGCATCGGCGGCGCGCTGACCGGCCCCTCGAGCTACTTCATGAAGAGCCCGCCCCAACAATTCACCGACACGGAGGCCAAGCAGCGCACGGAGGCCTTCGTAGCCGGAGACGCGGAGCGCTAGGTGCGCCTGCACTTGGTGCGCCACGGCCACACCGACGCGCTGGGCCGCGTGCTGAGCGGGCGGTCGCCCAATGTGGGGCTGAGCGGCCAGGGGCGGGCGGAGGCGGCCGCACTGGCCGGCGTGCTGGCACAGTGCCCGGTGGACGCCGTGCTGAGCAGCCCGCAGCCCCGCACGCAACAGACCGCCCAGGCCATCGCCGGCGCGCTCGGCCTGCCGGTGCAAACCGAAGCCGCGCTGGACGAGGTGGATTTCGGTGCCTGGAGCGGCGAAGCTTTCGGGTCTCTCGAGGGCCGGGCCGACTGGCAGGCGTGGAACGGGCTGCGCAGCCTGGCGCCCAGCCCCGGAGAGACGATGCTGGCCGTCCAGGCGCGCGTGGTGGCCCTGGTGCAGCGCCTCCACACCGCCGCCCCCGACGTTGAACGCGTGCTCGTCAGCCATGCCGACGTGGTCAGGGCGCTGCTTGCCTACCTGCTCGGCATGCCGATCGACCTGATGCAGCGGATCGACATCTCGCCCGGCGGGCGCAGCGTGGCGGTGCTGTCTGGCACCGCCGTGCTGGTCGAGGCAGTGAACCTGCTGCCCGTGCGGTGAACGGGCCGGCGCCGGGCAGCCTGCGGGACGTGCCCGCGCTGGTGTCCCTGGCGCGTGCGGCACGCGAGCACGGGCAGCGCGGCCAGTCGCTGGCGCTGTGGAAGGAGGCGGCGTTGCTCCAGCCGCGCCATGTCGGCCTACGCCTGGAGGCCGCGGCCGACCTGCGCGAACTCGGCCGTCCCGAGGAGGCGCGGGCGGTTTACGAGGCAGTGCTGTCCATCGTGCC
>CAXUGD010000186.1:0-6500 GCA_964250355.1 uncultured Acetobacteraceae bacterium
GCCCTGGCACGAGCGCCAGGCGTTCATGCTTACCGGCAACAGCTTTTTCAACATGACCAAGATCGACGAGGTGTATTTGGAGGCCAAACAGCGCCCCTTCAAAGGCTTCCGCTACCACACCGGCATCGCCATCACGGTGTTTGCCCCCGGGCGCCACGAGGAGTTGGGGCGCGGCGGCCGCTACCTGTCGGGCGACGGCGAGCCGGCCACGGGCGTGACCCTGTTCGCCGACGCGGTGCTGCGCGCAGCCCCCGCCCCGGCGGCGCGGCTAAGCATCTTCGTCCCTGCCGGCACCGACCCCGCCATTGCGCGCGCGTTGCGCGGCCGGTTCGCGACCGTTGCCGGCCTGCACGCGTGCGACCCGCGGGAGGAGGCGATGCGTCTCGGCTGCACCCACGTGCTGGACGGCGGCGTGCCCCGTTCGCTCGGCAAGCCGGTTATCTGAAGCGCCGCGTCGCGGCCACGTCATCTCTGCAAGGCGGGTGCTATGGGCAATGTGGCGGTTATCGGCGCCCAATGGGGTGACGAGGGCAAGGGCAAGGTCGTCGATTGGCTAGCCAGCCGTGCCGACGTGGTGGTGCGCTTCCAGGGCGGCCACAATGCCGGCCACACGCTGGTGGTGGGCAACCAGACCTACAAGCTGAGCCTGCTGCCCTCGGGCCTGGTGCGCGGCAAGCTGGGCATCATCGGCAATGGCGTGGTGGTCGATCCCCTGGCATTGCTGGACGAGATCGGGCGCGTGCAGGCGCAGGGCCTGACCGTGACGCCCGAGACGCTGCGCATCGCCGACAACGCGGCGCTGATCCTGCCGCTGCATGGCGCGCTCGACCGCGCACGCGAGGCGGCGCGGGGTGCGGCTCGCATCGGCACCACTGGGCGGGGCATCGGGCCGGCCTACGAGGACAAGGTGGCCCGCCGCGCCATCCGCGCCTGCGACCTGGCCGAACCCGATACGCTGTCGCACAAACTGGACGAGCTGCTGCTGCACCACAACACCCTGCTGCGCGGCCTGGGCGCCGAGCCGTTCGAAAAACAGGCGCTGCTCGACAGTCTGCTGGCAACCGCGCCGCAGCTTCTGCCCTATGTGGAGCCGGTGTGGGAACGGTTGGACGGGCTGCGGCGGAACGGAAGCCGCATCCTGTTCGAGGGCGCGCAGGCGGTGATGCTGGACGTGGATCACGGCACCTACCCCTTCGTGACCAGCAGCAACACCGTGGCCGCCACGGCCGCCAGCGGAACGGGGGTTGGGCCGTCCGCCGTGGGCTTCGTGCTCGGCATCGCCAAGGCCTACACCACGCGCGTCGGCTCCGGTCCGTTTCCCAGCGAGCTGACCGACGAGACCGGGCGTGGCCTAGGCGAGCGCGGCCACGAGTTCGGTACCGTTACGGGCCGGCCGCGGCGGTGCGGGTGGTTCGACGCCGCCATGGTGCGCCAGGCCGTGAAGGTGGGCGGCATCCAGGGCCTGGCGCTCACCAAGCTTGACGTGCTGGACGGCATGGAGACGCTACAGATCTGCATCGGCTACACGGTCGGCGGTACGCGCGTGGCCCACCTGCCGGCCGCGCCGGGCGCCCAGGCGGCCGCGGTGCCGGTGTATGAAACGGTTGAGGGCTGGCGGAACTCGACGCGCGGCGCGCGCTCCTGGGCGGAGCTGCCGGCCCAAGCGATCAAATACGTCCGCCGCATCGAGGAGCTTGTGGAGGCGCCGGTGACGCTGCTGTCCACCAGCCCCGAGCGCGACGACACCGTTATGGTGCGCGACCCCTTCCAGGACTAAGCCTCCACGCCGCCGTTGGCGTTTGCTTAACCGGCTTGCGCCTAGGGTGCGGCATGGGGGACGAGAGCGGCGTCATCGCCACACATTACCGTAGCGACCCGCCGCGGCCCGGGCCCAGGCTGCACGGCCTGCGTGCCTTCACGGTGACCGACCGGCGCGACCCGGCGCAGCAGCTGATTGCCGTGGAGACGCGGCCGGATTGGCCGGCACGGCCGCGGATCGGCCTAGCTCACGGGGCCACGCCGGTGCCCCACACGGTCATGCCTGTCGAGTACGGGCCGGGCCGCGACACGGCCGGCAAGAGCGGCTGGTACGTGGTGGCCGAAGGCTTGGCGGGTGCCCCGCTGCGTGCCGGCCTGCAGCCCTGGCGCGAGCCGGAGCTGATCGCGTTCGTGCTGCTGCCGGCCGCCTACGCTCTCGCTGCCCTGCAGGCGCGCGGGCTGACGCATCGTGCCATCAACCCCGACAACCTGTTTCGCGCCGGTCAGCGCGACCCTGTCACCCTTGGCCCGTTCTGGGCAGCGCCCCCAGCCAGCTTGCAGCCGGCCGTCTTCGAGCCGCCCACGATGGCCCGCTGCCTGCCGGCCGGCCGGGGCGACGGCGTGATAGCCGACGACGTGTATGCACTGGGTGTCACGTTGCTGAGCCTGGCCCTTGGCCGCGTGCCGTTCGAGGGCGTGGACGATGCGGCGGTGCTGCGCCTGAAGACCGAGCTCGGCAGTTTCGCCGCGCTGACGGCAGATACGGTTCTGCCGCCGCTGCTATCCGACCTGCTGCGCGGCATGCTGGCCGAGGATCCGGACCATCGGCCCTCGCCCGCCCTGTTATTAAAGCCGGAACAGGCCCGTGCGCGGCGTGTGGCCGCCCGCCCGCCGCGCCGCGCACAAACCGCCCTCACCATCGGGGGCAAGCCCGTCTGGTCGGCGCGAACGCTGGCCCTGGAGCTCGGCCATAACCCGGACCGCGCCTACCAGATGCTCAGGTCGGGCGAAGTCGAGCTTTGGCTGCGGCGCAGCCTGGGCGACCCGCATCTCGGGATGCGCATCGAAGACGTGACGCGCCGCTCGGATCGGGCCGCGCCTGACGACCCGCGCGGACAGGCGCAACTCGTCATGCGGTGCATCGTCACGATCGACCCTTTGGCGCCACTGGTCTGGCGCGGCGTGGCCGTGCAGCCGGACGGGATGGGGCCCGCCTTGGCCGGCACCACGCCGGAGGCGGTAGCCGCGGTCGAGGAAGCCATCGCCTCGGACGCGTTCACGGCCTATGCCGGCGCAGGCCGAAGCCGGCCCGAGCAGGCCGGCGCGCGGGAGGAACGGCGAAGCTGGCGAAGCTGGCTTGCCGCGCGCGGCCCCGCCGGCGGAAGCAACCGGCTTGCCTACGGCCTGAACCCGATGCTGCCCTGTCAGTCGCCTCTGCTGGGCGGCCAGCCGGTGGTGCGCGCGGCCGACCTGCTGCCGGCGCTCGATGCCGTGGCAGCCGGCACCGACCGGAGCCGGCCACCGATCGACAGCCACATCGCAGCCTTCCTGGCGGCCCGCTCCGAAGGCGGCGTGTCGAGCGACCTCGCCCACCTTTCCAGCTTCGCCAGGCCTGCGGAGCGGCTGGCGGTTCTGCGGCTGTTCGGCCGGTTGCAGGAACGGCTGCACCCCGCTCCGCTGCCGGGCGTGGCGGGGTGGCTGGTGTCGTCGGGCTTAGCAGGCCTGGACGAGTGGCAAAGCCGCACCACGCGCAAGCAGATGCAGCAGAAAGTGGATGCGGCCGTTCAAGTGGGCAGCATCGTGGCCATCGTGCAGTTGGTGGACGGCGACGCGGCGCGCGCGGCAGACCGAGCTGGTGCCTTGCAGGCCAGGGCACGGGCGCGCCAGCTTCGACAGGGCTTGCAGGCGATTGCGGAGGGCAAGCCGAGCCGGGCCGTGCTTGCCCGGCAACTCGGCACTGAGATCGTCACGGGTGCCAGCCTTCTGGCCAGCCTCGGCTCCGTCCTGATGCGGGCATTGCCGTGACGGCCGCCAACGCGATGGAACCGCGCCGCGCGAAGATACCGCGCTGCGGATCGCTGGTTTGGGTTCAGGGACTGGCATGCGGCGCACTGCTCACCTTCGCCACGCCCACCGCATTGCTGCTGGGTATCCTATTTGCGCCAGTCATCGTCTGCCTGCTGGCCAGCGCAGGCGACGATTCCAACGTGCTCAGGGCGGTGGCCACCAGCTGCGCCGCCTTGTCGGTCGGTCCGGTATGGCATGTGTGGATGGCGGGCGGGCATATGGACGCGGTCGGGGCCGTCCTGGCCACGCCCTCCACCCTGTGTCTGGCCTGGGGCGCCGGCGCCGGCGCATGGGCGCTGTGCCAAGTCCTGCCCATCCTGTTCAGCGTTGCCTGGGAACTGCGTGAGACGCAAAAAGCCAAGGCCATCCAGTTGGAGCTGGATGCCCTCAAGGAGGAATGGGGCCTGACCGACGCCGACCAGGCGTAAGCCCGGCCAAAGCCGGGCTTACTCGCAGGCGGGCTATGCCGCCTGCGCCAGACGGCGTTCGGCCACCTGGGTACGCATCGCCTTTTGCAGCTTCTCGAAAGCGCGTACCTCGATCTGGCGTACGCGCTCGCGTGAGATGTTGTACTGCTGCGACAACTCCTCCAGCGTCGTCGGGTTGTCCTTCAACCGGCGCTCGATCAGGATGTGGCGCTCACGGTCGTTCAGCGTGGTCAGCGCACCGCCCAGAAGCGCCTTGCGGCCGGACAGCTCCTCACGCTCGGCAAGCTCGCTTTCCTGGCTCTCGCCCTCATCGACCAGCCAATCCTGCCACTCGCCCTCGCTGTCGGCGCGGACGGGCGCGTTCAGGCTGTGGTCGGGCGCTGCCAGGCGGCGGTTCATGCTGACCACGTCCTGCTCGGGCACGCCCAGCGTGGTCGCGATCTTGGCCACGTGCTCGGGACGCAGGTCGCCGTCCTCGATCGCCTGCATCTGGCCCTTCAGCCGGCGCAGGTTGAAGAACAGCTTCTTCTGCGCCGCCGTGGTGCCCATCTTCACCAGCGACCAGCTATGCAGGATGTACTCCTGGATGGCGGCGCGGATCCACCACATGGCATAGGTCGCCAGGCGGAACCCGCGGTCTGGATCGAAGCGCTTGACAGCCTGCATCATGCCGACATTGCCCTCGCTGATCAGCTCGCCCACCGGCAAGCCGTAGCCGCGGTAGCCCATGGCGATCTTGGCCACCAGACGAAGGTGGGAGGTGACGAGCTTATGCGCCGCCTTCATGTCCTGGTTGTCGCGCCAGGCATGGGAGAGCAACAGCTCCTCCTCGGGCGTCAGCATCGGAAACTTGCGGATTTCCTGCAGGTAGCGGGAAAGGTTGCCCTCGGGGGCGACATTGACAAATGTTGAGGCCACGAAACGGCTCCTTTACGTCCGGCAAAGACGCCCGGCACTGCCCTTTACGGCGCAGGCGATGCGTAGTTGCGAACCATGGAAGTGGAGCGCGAGGACGTTATCACGCCGGCCCTGAACCCCTCTTTAGGCAGTTCCAGACCGCGATCGTCGGCCCGGCACGCCCGCCAGGCCAATAGCATGGTTGATACAGGACCACACAGGTCCTGTCAATATGGACCAGTTAGTGCAACTTTCACAGCGTCGTGACCCGGCTAGGCCAGAGCCGTCAGCAAGGCCTGGAAGTCGGGCGGCAGCGGCGTCTCGAACCGCATCGCGGCACCGGTGGCCGGGTGACGGAACCCCAGCGTGGCCGCATGCAGCGCCTGCCGCGGGAAATCGAGCAGCAGGGACCGCGCCGGTTCCGGCACGGCACGGCTAACGGCGGGCACCCGGCGCAGATAGACCGGGTCGCCCACCACCGGGTGGCCGCGTGCCGAAAGGTGTACGCGTATCTGGTGGGTCCGCCCCGTAGCCAGCCGGCAGTCCAGCAGGGTCGCCGCAGCATGGAAGACTTCGGCCACCCGGTAGCGCGTCAGCGCGGGCTTGCCGCCCCGGTCCACAACCGCCATGCGCTTGCGGTCCCGCGGGTCCCGCCCGACCGCGCCCTCGATCTCGCCCTGGGCCGGGTTCGGCACGCCCCACACCAGCGCCCTGTACTCCCGCTCGATGTCGCGGGCGGCAAAGGCGGCCGACAGGCTGGCCAGCGCCTGCTCGGTCTTGGCCACCACCATCACGCCCGAGGTGTCGCGGTCCAGCCGGTGCACGATGCCGGGCCGGCGCTCCCCGCCGATGCCGGGCAGCGCGTCCCCGCAATGGGCGAGCAGCGCGTTGACGAGCGTGCCGTCCTGGTTGCCCGGTGCCGGATGCACCACCAGCCCCGCCGGCTTGTCCAGCACCAGAAGGTGGCGGTCTTCGTGCAGGATGGTGAAGGGGATGGCCTGCGGCAGCGGTGTGGCCGAAACCGGGTCCGGCTGGGTCAGTTCGTACGTGCTGCCCGCCCGGATCGGCTCGGCCGGCTGGGTGAACACCGTGCCGTCGCGCGTGGCGCGGCCAGCTTCGATCAACCCTTTGACGCGCGAACGCGACAGCGTGCCGCTCGCTTCGGCCAGATAGCGGTCGGCGCGCTGGCCGGCGGCCTCCGGCGGCGCGGTTACCCGGATCGGCGCGGTCACGACGGGGGCACGGCCGCTTCCATCTCGGCGATGATGCTGCGCGCGGCCGCGGCCGGGTCGGCTGCCTGCACGATGGGCCGCCCCACCACCAGGTAGTCCGCCCCGCGGGCAATGGCCT
>CAXUGD010000187.1:0-6488 GCA_964250355.1 uncultured Acetobacteraceae bacterium
CCGGAGCAGGGTGGCACCGAGCCGAACTACCTCCTGTCCCGCACGCCGGGCGCTGATGCGGGCAGTGGCGGAGGCGCTGGGGGGGGCGCGGGCCTGTTCGGACGCCGGCGGCGTGCACGTGCCGGCGCCGGCGCCCGACGCACCGCGCGGCCAGGTCACCGTCTGGCGCAGCACCCTGCCGGCCACTGACGCCGGCGACGCAGCGGCCCACTGGCTCAGCGCCGTGCTGGGCCAGCCCTGCCGGCTGGTTTACATGCACGACACCGGCGCCCGGCCGATCAACCCCGCTTACGCCGCCGCCGGCGAGACGGTCAGTTTCGCCGACGGCTACCCAGTGCTGCTGACGTCGCTCGGCTCGCTGGACGACCTGAACGGCCGGCTGGCCCGCCCGGTGCCGATCAGCCGCTTCCGCGCCAACATCGTGGTCGGCGGCGCGGCCGCCTGGGCCGAGGATTGCTGGCGGCTGGTCCGGATCGGCGAGGCCGTCTTTCGCGTGGTGAAGCCATGCGACCGCTGCACAGTGACGACCATCGACCAGCAGACCGGCCTGCGCCCCGACCGCACCGAGCCACTGCGCACGCTGGGCCGCTTCCGCCACGACGGACGGGGGATCATGTTCGGCCAGAACCTGGTCCCCACAATCCTGGGCCGCATCGCCACAGGCGACCCGGTCGAGGTGCTAGACGCCGGCGCGCCAAACGTCGTGCCTATCCCGCAGGGTTGACCCGGGGCAGGCCTGACCGGCTCCATGGTGCTCTTCCTTCTTCCTCCGTGCCCGTCGTGCTAACCTCGTCGGGGCAACCTCCGCAGACGAGGTCCCAGCCCGCCATTGCCTGACAACCCGCCACCCGGCATATGCGGCGCCTACGCCCGGAGACAGCAGCCCACCATGAGTCCGCCCACCCCATGATGTATTTCAGCCGCGCCAAGGTCTGGGGCATCTTCGGCATCTGCCTGCTCGGCGTGCTGCTCTGCCTGCCCAACGTCATGCCCGCACCGGCCGCCTGGCTGCCCTGGCACGCCGTGCATCTGGGGCTGGACCTGCGCGGCGGCTCCTACCTGCTGATGCAGGTCGATATGGATGCGGTGCAGCACGAACGGCTGGACGCGCTGGCCGACGGCGCACGCTCCGAGCTGCTGGCGGCCCATGTGGGCTACCAGAACCTGGCCGCCCAGCCGGCCCAGCAGCGCGTGTTCCTGCACCTGCGCGACCCGGCGCAGCACGATGCCGCGGTGGCCGCGATCAGGCAGGTGCCGGCGGCCGTGCCGGGAGAGTTCGCCGTCTCCGACCTGCCGGGCGGCAATTTGGCGGTCACGCTGGCGCCGGCGGCCCTCCAGCAGACGGCCACCCATGCGGTGGAGCAGTCCATCGAGATCGTGCGGCGCCGGATCGACGAGACGGGCGTGGTCGATCCACAGATCACGCGGCAGGGCAGCGACCGCATCGTGGTGCAGTTGCCGGGCATCGAGGACCCTAACCGGGTGAAGGATCTGCTCGGCAAGACGGCCAAGATGACGTTCCACCTGCTCGACGAGACCGCCATCCCCGGTGCCGCGCCCGGCCCCGGCACCGAGCTGCTGCCCATGCAGAACAACCCGGCCGAGAAGCTGGCGCTGCGCCGCCGCATCGAGGTGGACGGCGCCAACCTCACCGACGCCCGCGCCGGCACCAGCCAGCTGGACGGCGCCTGGGTGGTGAACTTTACCTTCGACAGCCTGGGCGCCCGTCGTTTTGCCGAAACCTCCCGCGCCAACGTGGGCAAGCGCTTCGCCATCGTGCTGGACAACCAGATCCTCTCCGCCCCCGTCATCCGCGAGGCCATCACCGGCGGCCGCGGCCAAATCAGCGGCAGCTTCGACGCCGCCAGCGCCAACCAGCTGGCCATCCTGCTGCGCGCCGGCGCCCTGCCGGCCCCGCTCACCGTGGTGGAGGAACGCACGGTGGGGCCCGAACTGGGTGCCGACAGCATACGCGCCGGCGCCTACTCGCTGGTCGCCGGCTTCCTGCTGGTGGTGGGCTTCATGGGCACCTTCTACGGCCTGTTCGGCTGGTTCGCGAACCTCGCCTTGCTGATGAACCTGGTGCTGCTGGTAGCCATCCTGTCGCTGTTCGAGGCCACGCTGACACTGCCCGGCATGGCCGGCTTGCTGCTGACGCTGGGCATGGCGGTGGACGCCAACATCCTGATCAACGAGCGCATCCGCGAGGAGGCACACAATGGGCGCACGCCGCTGAACGCGATGGAGACGGGGTTCCGCCGCGCCTTTTCCACCATCCTGGACAGCAACGTGACCGCGTTCCTGGCCCACGTGATGCTGTTCGTGTTCGGCACCGGCGCGGTCAAAGGCTTCGCGCTGACGATCACCGTCGGCATCGTCACCACCCTGTTCACCGCCACCGTGCTGGCCCGGCTGATGATGGTGCGCTGGTACGCCGTCCGCCGCCCGCAGCTGTTGCCGGTATGACAACGGCGCGCCGCGTCCCTCCGCCCTCACCCCAACCCTCTCCCCCAGGGAGAGGGGGTTGGCCGGTGGCGAGGTTGTGCCCAGCGATCAAGCCCTCTCCCTCTGGGAGAGGGTTGGGTGAGGGTGGGGTGCATCGCGAAGCGCAAACCGGTGAAACACGCCATGTTTAACCGCCCCATCTTCCGCTTCGTCCCCGACGGCACGCGCTTCGCTTTCATGCGCGCCCGCTTCTACGGCCTGGCCGGCTCGTTCATCCTGTCGGCGCTCTCCGTGGGCCTGCTCTACTACCCCGGCCTGCGTCTGGGACTGGACTTCGCCGGCGGCATCACCATCGAGGCGCGGACGCCCGGCCCGGCCGATTTCAACCGCCTCCGCATCGCTTTCGTGCAGGCCCACGTGCCCACCGCCGGGCTGCAGCGCTTCGGCGCCGCCGACGACCTGCTGATCCGGCTGGGCACACAGCCCACACCCGCTCTCAACCAGGCGTTGCAGCACCGGGTGGAGCAGGTGCTGCAGCAGGCCCAGCCCGGCACGCGCGTGCTCCGCAACGACGTGGTGGGCGCCTCCGTCAGCGCCGAGCTGCTGCACAACGGCGTGCTCGCGCTGGTGATCAGCCTGGGCATGATCTTCGCCTATATCTGGTTCCGCTTCGAATGGCAGTTTGCCGTGGGTGCCGTGGTCACGCTGCTGCTGGACGTGACCAAGACCATGGGCTTTCTCGCCCTGACCCGCATCGAGTTCGACAGCGTGATGGTGGCGGCCATCCTCACCATCATCGGCTACTCCACCAACGACAAGGTGGTGGTGTACGACCGGGTGCGGGAAAACCTGCGCAAATACAAAACGATGCCGCTGCGCCAGCTGATCGACCTGTCCATCAACGAGACGCTGAACCGCACGCTCGGCACGTCCAGCACCGTGTTCCTGGCCAGCGTGCCGCTGGCGTTGTTCGGTGGCCCCAGCCTGTCCGGCTTCGCGCTGGCCATGCTGTTCGGCATCGCCATCGGCACCGTCAGCTCCATCATGATCGCCGCTCCCATCCTGCTGCTGCTGGGCGAGAACAGGCTGCGCCGCGACGTGGGGACGCCCGCCAGCAGGGCCGCCACTGCCTGAATCCGGCCGGTGGCAGGGCCCGTGCGCCGGTGTGCTGCCGGCGTCTTATTTTTTGTTTGCAGTGGTTGCACAAATGATCCACACATACGCAGGCAACCGGGTGTGAGGAGTTCGATGCTGCCGACCACCGCCTCCCCCAGCCAACGCCTGTTGCTGGTCGGCTCGCACCCGGCGATGCAGCACGCTGCGGAGGCGGCCGCGACCCGGCTGGGCGCCGGCCTTGACACCGTGCCCGATACACAGGCGGCCTTGGCCCACATGCTACGGCAGCCCGCCCGCTACGGCTGCGTGCTGGCGGTGGCCCCTTTGCCCATGCGGGCCGTCGATGCGCTCGCTGGCATGATGGACGAGGTCAGCCACCAGCCGACGCGGCTGCTGGTCCTGGGCTGCGCGGGAAGTGTTGGCGCCGACACCGCGCGGTGCCTGGAGCCTGTCACGCCGGACACGATCGTGGCTGCGCTGACCCAGCCGGCGCCCGAGGCGGCCGTGCTGCCCCCGCTATCCGCAGCCGAACTGGTGGCCGCCCTGCACGGCGGCGGGTTGCGCATGCGCTTCCAGCCGGTCATTCGCGCGTCCGACCTCAAGCCGATCGGGGTGGAGGCGCTGGCGCGGGTGCACACCCGGCAACGCGGCATCCTGCACCCCAAAGACTTCATCCCGGCAACCCTTGCCTGCGGGCGCGAGCGTGTGCTGACCAGCATCGCCGCCTCGCGCACCTTTCTCGACCTGCGCAACCAGGTCTGCGGCGCGCACCTGTTCGTCAGCATAAACCTGCCGATCGTCTCGGTGCTGAACGAGGGATCGCTGACGCGCGCGCTGGAGCTTTGCGCGGTGGCGAAGGTCAAGCCGTCCCAGGTGATGGTCGAGTTGCTCGAATCCCGCACGCTGCCCGACATCCAGGCGTTGCGCACCGCCTTGGGCGCCTGGCAGAACGCCGGCTTCCGAACCGCCATCGACGATGCCGGGCCGGAGCTGCCGCACTGGCGCGACCTGCTGGACCTGCCGTTCAACGTGGTGAAGCTGGACGGCAACCTTGTCGCCGACCCCGCCTCGGGCGACTTGCTGACGGCCATCGTGACCGAGGCGAAGAAGCGCAGCCGCTTCGTGATCGCCGAGGGGATCGAGACCGAGGCGCATCTGCAGCGGGTGCGCGCGCTGGGCGTGGACGCGTTGCAGGGCTTCCTGTTCGCCCGCCCCCTGCCCGCCATGGCCGTGCCGCTCTGGCTGCTGCACCACGCCCGGCACGCCGAGGCGCCGGACCAAGCGGGCATCGCGGCCTAGCGTTCTGCCGCGCTGTCCGGCGCGCCGGCGCCGGCGTAGAGCCGCGCCACCGCCTCGAAAAATTCCTGGTCGGCCGGCGAAAACCGGTCGAGCTCCGGGCTGTCGATGTCGAGCACGCCCGCAAGCCGGCCGCCGCTGTCGAACGGCACCACGATCTCGGAGAGCGAAGCCCCGTCGCAGGCGATATGGCCGTCAAAGGCGTGCACGTCGGGCACAACCACCGTTTGCCGAAGCCGGGCCGCCGTCCCGCACACGCCCCGGCCCAGGGGGATGCGGGTGCAGGCGGGCAGGCCCTGGAAGGGTCCCACCACCAGCTCGCCGCCGCGCAGGAAGTAAAAGCCGGCCCAGTTCAGCCGGGGCACCCGCGCGAAGATCAGCGCGGCGGTGTTGGCCGCGCGGGCCACGGGGTCCGGCTCGTCCGCCAGCAGGGCTTCGAGTTCGGCCAGGATGTCTGCGTGCTCTGCCATGGCGCCCCTGTAGCACACACCGGCGCCGGAACACCGGGCGCCGCGAAGCGTTGGCCCGCCACACCACAAGGAGAGCCGGCATGGCAGCCACCGAACACGCCCCCACCCAGGCGCATCGCATGCACAGGACGCGCAACAATTTGTCGTCCAACGCCAAGACCGTGTCGATCGACCTGCTGAACGCCCGGCTGGCCGACGGCATCGACCTGGCCCTGGCCACCAAGCAGGCGCATTGGAACCTGAAAGGCCCGCAATTCATCGGCATCCACCTGATGCTGGACGGCTTCCGCACCGACCAGGACGAGTGGAACGACACCATGGCCGAGCGTGCCGTGCAGCTCGGCGGCACGGCACTAGGCACCACGCAAACCGTGGGCGCGATGACCAAGCTGTCGCCCTACCCCACCGACACCTACGCCGTTGCCGACCACCTGGCCGCGCTGATCGACCGCTTCGGCACCTACGCCAACGCGCTGCACGAAAGCATCGACCAAGCCACCGAAGCCGGCGACGCCGACGCGGCCGACATCTTCACGGAAGTCTCCCGCGGCATCGACAAGCAGCTATGGTTCCTGGAGGCGCACGTGCAGGAGCCTACGGGCAACATGCGGGATGGCGACGGGAAGTAGGAAGAGAGGGGGCGTTGTCTTCAGGCAAGTAGAAGACTTTTGACCACGCTGTGGCAGGCGCCGCGGTGAAGAGGCGCCTGCCACGCTGACACAGGGGAAAAAGCAAGAGTTTTGTTGCCTGTTAGTGGCGCAATAAAAGTAGCAGAGAAAATTGGGCCGTGAAGGAGACGAGGAAATTGAATATGCCGAAATGGAATAGGCAGGATATCTATCAACGGGACGGCTTTCGATGTCTTTAGTGTGGTTTTGACGGCACGACCTTTGAGGGGTGGCGGTATTTAGAAATCGATCACATTGATCCTACCGGACCGCGCGACGACCCTCAAAATCTGGCAACTTGCTGCCATTACTGCAATGCATGTAAATGGAAAGATCCTTGTGACAGCATTGAAGAAGCCAAGGTAATTGTGGCAACTCACGATGCGGGGAAACCGGCAATACTGGGAAACTAACATAAAGCCTAGGCTTGGACGGACTTCCTAGGCTCCAGACTCATAACCAGTAGCACACTGCCGCTGTGAGATGGACGGCG
>CAXUGD010000188.1:0-6476 GCA_964250355.1 uncultured Acetobacteraceae bacterium
AGTGACGGCAGCCCGCAGGCCGACGTGGCGCTGTCGCGCGCCCGCGCCCAGCGTGTGGCCGACGCGCTGACCGCCGATGGCGTGCCGGCCGCTCGTATCGTCCGCCAGGGCCGCGGCCAGACGCATAACGACCCCGGCGTGGAAAGCCGCCGGGTGGACATCCAGATCGGCAGCTAGCCGGCTGCATGGACGCGGCCCCGCCCCAGGGAGCGTTTCTGGCGTGGCGCCGCCGGCATGCGCTGCCCCCCGGCTCGCTCTGCCGCAACTGCGGCGCCGGTCTGCTGGGCCCCTGGTGCCATGCGTGCGGGCAATCGGCGCACGACTTCCACCGCCATGCGCACCACCTCGTGGCCGAAACCGTCGAGAGCGTGTTTCACGCCGATGGCCGGCTGTGGCGCACGCTGTGGGGGCTGTCCTTGGCCCCTGCCCGGCTGACGCGCGACTACATCGACGGGCACCGCGCGCCGCAGATACCGCCCTTGCGGCTGTTCCTTGTGGTGACCTTCCTGCTGTTCCTGGTCGGCGGCTGGACCGGCGGCGTCGTGTCCACCCCCCATCTAGACGGCGGCAGCGCGGCAGACCGCGCCGAGCTGGCCCAGGCGCAGGCTAGCCTTCAATCGGCCCACGTCAACCTGGGCCTGTCGGCCGAACGCAACCGGTTGGCCGAGAGCTGGCTGCGCGTGCATGTCGGCCGGGCGATGAACCACCCGGACGAGCTGTGGCGGGCGATGGGCGAACGCGCCGAAAATGTTAGCTTCCTGATGCTCCCCATCGCGGGGCTGACGATGGCTGCCCTGTTCCTGTTCAACCGCGCGTTTGTGCTGTTCGACCACCTGATCTTCTCGCTGCACGCGCTGTCGTTCCTGGGCCTGCTGATCAGCCTGTCACTGGGGGCACGGCTGTGGCTGGGCGATGCTTCGGCGGCGGTGCTGTTGGCCGCACCGGTTCATCTGTTCGCGCACATGCGGGGCACCTACCGCACTTCGGTGGCCGGCACGCTCACGCGCATGGCGTGCCTGTTCGTCGTGTCGTCGGTCGGCTTCGCCCTTCTGGTCGCCGGGCTGCTGTTTGTGGGATTGCGGGCACTGCCCGGCTGATTCCGCAGGCTGCGTGCAACCTGCCCAGAACCGGATGCGGGCCGTTACGTTGCGCTTTTGTTGCTAGGCGGCAGCCTGGCGTACTGATGGAGAGCCACCGATGTCCCGCACGCTTACCGCGATTTTCACCATAGCCCTGATGCTGGGCGCCGCCACCACCCTCAGCGCCTGCAACACGGTTGCCGGCGCCGGCCAGGACGTGAGCAGCGCTGGCCATGCCGTAACGGGCGCCGCCGACAGCGCTCAGCACTAAGACGGTTTAAGGAGCAATCTCACTGCGACTGTTTCAGTCTGCGTGAGATTGCTCCGAACCTGCCTCGCACCGCTGCGTGAGTGATAATTCTACCTGACGAGAAACCACCACATCAGGACCAGCAGGACCACCAGCGCGATCACGGCGTTGGTCGCGAACTTCGTCGCCTGAGTCCAGAAGCTCAGACGGTCGGCCAGGAAACCCTCGGCGGTGGAGGGGGCAGCTGGCGTGCGAGGCGGAATGTCGGCCATGTCGATGCTCCAAGTGCCGGATATCCCGCCATCTACGGCGGCGCACCCGCGGCGGGCAAGGCTTGGCCGGGCAAAGCTGCGATGAAGGCGCGCAGGGCGCGCGGATACAGCACGTGTTCCTGCTCCAGCACGCGTGCCGCCAGCGTCTCGGCATCGTCGCCGGGCAGGACCGGCACGGGCTGCTGGTCGATCACCGGCCCCGCATCCATCGCCTCGGTCACGAGGTGCACCGTGCAGCCGTGCACGGCATGGCCCTGCGCCAGTGCGCGCGCGTGGGTGTCCAGCCCCGGCAAGGCCGGCAGCAGGCTCGGATGGATGTTCAGCATCCGCCCCCGCCAGCGCTCCACCAGCCAGGGCGTCAGCAGGCGCATGTAGCCGGCCAGGCACACCAGCTCTACGCCCCGCGCGCGCAGGGCGGCATCGATGGCTTGCTCATGCGCCTGGCGGTCGCCTGCCCATGCGCGTCCATCCACCGCCAGCGCCTCCACCCCGGCCGCACGGGCGGCGGCCAGGCCTGGCGCGTCCGGCCGGTTGGACACCACCAGCACGACCCGTGCGGGGTAGGATGGCTCGGCCGCCGCCCGCAGCAGGGCCATCATGTTGCTGCCCCGGCCGCTGATCAGGACGGCCGTGCGGACCGGCGCGTTCACCCGGGCCAGCCATCCGGCAGGGCGATCCGCACGCCGCTTTCGCCCGGGCAGGCCTCGAGGCGGCCGATCGTGTACGCCGTCTCCCCCATCTCGCCCAGCAGGGCGGTCGCCTCCTGCGGGTCTTCCACCACCAGCACCATGCCGATGCCGCAGTTGAACACCCGCAGCAGCTCGTCATGGGCCACCTTGCCGGCCCGGGCTAGCCAGGCGAACACCGGCGGCACCGGCCAGGGGCGGTCCAGCACGGCGCAGAGCCCGGGCGGCAGCACGCGGGGCAGGTTACCCGGCAAGCCGCCGCCCCTGATGTGGGCGGCGGCCCGCAACAGGCCCGCGCGGTGCAGGCTCAGCACCTGCTTCACATAGAGCCGTGTCGGCATCATCAGCGCCTGCGCGGCGGTCTCGCCCGGCGACCAGGGTGCCGGGTCGTGCCAACCCAGCCTGGCCACCCCGCAGATGCGCCGCACCAGCGAAAACCCGTTGGAGTGCACGCCGCTGGCCGGCAGTCCCAACAGCGTGTCGCCCGCCTGCACCGTGCCGGGCAGCAGTGCGCCACGTTCGGCCGCCCCCACCGCGAAGCCGGCCAGGTCGTAATGGCCGGCGGCGTACAGGCCGGGCATCTCGGCCGTCTCGCCGCCCACCAGCGCACAGCCGGACAGGCGGCAGCCCTCGGCAATGCCGGCGATCACGCGGGCGGCATCGGCCACGGCCAGCTTGCCGCTGGCGAAGTAGTCCAGGAAGAACAGCGGCTCCGCGCCCTGCACGACCAAGTCGTTCACGCACATGGCCACCAAGTCGATGCCTACCCTGTCGTGCAACCCGCTCTCGATGGCCACCATCAGCTTGGTACCCACGCCGTCGGTGCAGGAGACCAGCACGGGATCGGTGAAGCCGGCCGCCTTCAGGTCGAACAGCGCGGCGAAACCGCCCAGGCCACCCATCACGCCGGCGCGCCGGGTTGCCGCGGCGGCCGGCTTGATCGCCTCCACCAGGGCGTCACCGGCCTCGATGTCCACGCCGGCGTCGCGATACGTCACCAAGGGCCTGCTCTCCACACTCGCAACACCGGCTGGATAGGGTAGAATAGCGGCATGGGGAACCAGGGGTCAGCCGCCAGGAGTCGGTCGCCGGTCGTGGGAACGGCTGGTGCTCATGCCTGATACCGGGCTGGGGCGGGTTGCGGGAAACGTTTTCCTGACCCTGCCCAACATCATCAGTTTCGCGCGGCTATGCGCGGTGCCGGCGGCGATCTGGCTGGTGCTGCACGAGCACTTTCCGGCAGCCTTCGCCCTGTTCGTGCTGGCCGGCGTGTCCGACGCCATCGACGGGTGGCTGGCACGGCGGCAGGGCGGCACGGCGCTGGGCGCGGTGCTCGATCCGCTCGCCGACAAGACGCTGATGGTGGGCATGTACGTGACCCTGGCCGCCATCCGCCAACTGCCCGACTGGCTGGCCATCCTTGTGGTGTTCCGCGACCTGGTGATCGTGGGCGGGGTGATGCTGCTGTGGATGACCAGCCACCCCACCCAGATCAGGCCGCTGACCGTTTCCAAATGGAACACCGCGCTGCAGATCGGGCTGGTGGCCGCCGTGCTGGGCCTGGACAGCCTAGGGCTGGCGCTGGTTCCGCTGCGGCTGGCGCTGGTGTGGCTGGTGGCCGGCTCCACGCTGCTGTCCGGCGCGGCCTACGTGGTGCGCACGGTGCGCGCGCCGGGAGTGCCGGCGTGAACGATACGGGCCCGGCCACGCGCGCGGGCCCGGCGGTGCGCACGCAGCGCCTGATCCTGCTGGCCTGCGTGCTGGCGGCAGTGTGGCTGGTGCTGCAGCTCTCCGCCTCCATACTGCTGCCCTTCGTGGCGGCGGCCGGCATCGCCTACGTGCTGGACCCGCTCTGCACCCGGCTGACCCGCCTGCGCATGCCGCGCGGCCTGGCGAGCCTGGTGCTGGTGCTGGGGCTGATCCTGGCGGTCCTGCTCTTCGTGCTGTTGCTGTACCCGCTGATCCTGCACCAGATCGGGCTGCTGGTGGGCCACCTGCCCGACTACGTGCGAGGGATCAGCGCGTTTGCCGGGCGGCTGATCGGCTGGTTCCAGGTGCATCTCGGGCCGGATTTCGTGGATGCGCGCCTGTCGGAGCTGGCCTCCGGCCAAGCGGGCGACATGCTGGGCTTCGCCATCGGCGCGCTGCGCCAGGTGGTGGGCGGCGGCTACGCCCTGTTCAACGTGCTCTCCCTCGTGGTGGTCACCCCGGTGGTGGGCTTCTACCTGTTGCGCGACTGGCCGCGCGTGGTGGCGCTGGTGGATGGCTGGCTGCCGCGCCGCTACCAGGGCGTGCTGCGGGCGCAGGCGCGCGAGGTGGACCGTATCCTGTCCGCCTGGGTGCGCGGCCAGGCACTGTGCTGCCTGATCCTGGCCCTGTTCTACGCCCTGGGCCTCTCGGCCGTGGGACTTGAGCTTGGGCTGGTGGTGGGCCTGGCCGCCGGCTTCCTCAGCTTCATCCCCTATGTCGGGACGATCACCGGTGCAGTCGCCTCCATCGGCCTGGCCTTTGCCCAGTTCCCCACCTGGCAGGGCGTGCTGCGCGTGGTGGCGGTGTTCGCGGTGGGCCAGGTCCTGGAAGGCTACGTGATCTACCCGCGCTTCCTGGGCGATCGTGTGGAGCTGCCTGCCGTATGGGTGATCTTCGCCCTGTTCGCCGGCGGCGCCGCCTTCGGCTTCCTGGGCGTGATGCTGGCCGTGCCGGTGGCGGCCACGGTCGGCGTGCTGATGCGTTTCTGGCTGCGGCGGTACTTGGCCAGCCCGTTATACCTGGAACCGCCGGTATAGGTTTCCGGACTGATCGGGGTAGCGCGTGACCCGCATTTGCCCATAAAGCACATACATCAAAAGGAATTGGCCCATTATGAAAGCCATTCCGGATCTTGAGACAGATACGGATGCCGAACGCTTTGTGGAGGGCGCCGACCTGACCGAATACGACCTGTCCGGTTTCCGGAAAGTCAGGTTCGAGTTTCAGCCGAGAGCCGCGCATTTGGACATGTGCCTGCCGCAAGCGCTTTTGGACGCGGTCAAAGATAAGGCCGACGCACGGGGTGTGCCCTATACCTGATACGTCCGCGACGTGCTGGAGCGTGCGGTTGGCCGCTAGGTCATTAACGGCCGGATAGGTGCCTACGGCAGTCTCGGGCTGTGCGGGTCAGATGTCGAACCTGCCCCAACCTCGCCGCATCGCGAAAGGTCGCGACGCGGGCTACTTGCTGGAGCCACCCACCATGTAGCGCAGCAAAATTATTCGATTGCGAAACAGTCTCCCCCTATAAAGGCTGTGCCGGGCGGAAAAGGCCGCCCGGCACCACAGAGAGGAGAAAGACGTGATAGTCTCGATCGCTCTGCGGTGGAGGAAGTGGAGATTAACGGTCTCCGTCTTCTTCTAACCTGCAGGGGCCGGGGTGGGTGGATGTCTCACCCCGGTTCCAGGCGGATCATAGCACCGGAAAGCGCGATCTGCAACGACTAGTAAAGTTTACCAGGTTGCCCGTCGGCTGCGGTCTGATCGCAAACAGCACCTGACAGCATTCAGCGTTTTATCTCCCGGCAATGTTAAGTGTTGACTTAAGCATGTCCACTGTGACCCACACCCGCCAGCTCGCCTTCCCCTTTCCGCAGCACGACAGCTTTGACGCGGCCGCGTTCGTCCCCACCGCGGCCAACGCCGAAGCGCTCACCTGGCTATCCCACCCGCAAACCTGGCCCAACCTGCGCTTGGCCCTCCACGGCCCCGAAGGCTCCGGGAAAACCCACCTGCTCTACGCCTTTGCCGCCCGGCACGGCGCCATGCTGCTGCCCGGCGGATCGGTGCGGAACCTGGTCACCCTGCCGCCGCATGGCGGCCTGGCGGTCGATGACGCGGATGCGGTGCCCGAGCCGGAAGCGTTGCTGCACCTGCTGAACGCTGCTGCAGAAGCGAAACTGCCCGTGCTGCTGGCCGGCCGGGATCCGCCCGCGCACTGGCGCACACCCCTGCCCGACCTGGCCAGCCGCCTCCGCGCGGTCGTCAGCGTCGGGCTGGGCCAGCCGGACGACGAGCTGCTGCGTGCGCTGCTTGTCCGGCTGCTCGCCGAACGCCAGTTGCGGGTCGAACCGGACGTGCAAGCCTACCTTCTCGCCCGCCTTCCGCGACACGGCGCCGCCCTGCGCGATGCGGCGGCCTGCCTGGACCGGCTCTCGCT
>CAXUGD010000189.1:0-4455 GCA_964250355.1 uncultured Acetobacteraceae bacterium
ACCGTGCGCAGCCGGGCGGGGCTAGCCGGACCGGCGGGGGGTCGCCGGGAACGGTCGGCGGCGTCTCCGGCACGGCCATGGGGTCGAGGGATGCGGTGGCGAGCGGCCAGGTGGCCACCTCCGACCAGGACGTCAGGAGCCAGTCCATCGGCAAGCCGACGGCGGCTCAGGCGGCCGCCAACGGCGGCGGTGCCTCGACGGGCAGCGACGACCGGGTATCGGAAGCTAAGATGTCCTTGCAAAAGGCGGTCGATCTGAACGCGAAGGGGGACAGCGCCTGCCAGGCAGCGATCATGAAGACCCGCAGCCTGATGTCGAAGACGTAGGCGTCGGCAGGGCCGTTCCCAAACCCTGACACGTGAACCGCCTTGCCATAACGATACGGCCACCTGAATGCTGCCAGGCCCTGCTGTGGACCCGAATGCGTTGAGCCGTCGCACTTCGTTGCGCTGAGCTTGAGGTCGGAATAAGGGCGGGTGTGACGATGGAGCTTCGAACGCCCCGGCTGGTGTTGCGGTCCTGGCGCAACGCGGACTTGCCGCCCTTTGCCGCGCTGAACGCCGATCCGGAGGTGCGGCGGTGGTTTCCGAACGTTCTGACGCGCGCGGAAAGCGACGAGCAGGCGGCCAGGTTTCGTCTGCACGATGAAGAGCACGGCTTCAGCTTCTGGGCTGTCGAGGCGCCGGGTGTCGCACCGTTCGTGGGCTTCGTCGGGCTTTTTGTGGTGCGCTTCCCGGCGCCGTTCGCGCCAGCCATTGAGGTCGGCTGGCGGTTGGCGCGAGCGCACTGGGGCTGCGGCTACGCGACCGAGGCAGCCGGGGCTGCCCTGGCCCATGCCTTCGGGCCGCTCGGGCTGCGCGAGGTCGTCGCGTTCACGGTGCCAGGCAACGCAGCCTCACGCCGGGTGATGGAGAAAATCGGCATGCGCCACGACCCAGCGGGCGATTTCGACCATCCCAACCTGCCCGACGGGCACGCGATGCGGCGCCACGTGCTCTACCGCATCCCGCGACCGGGCTCGGGCTACACCCGCATCGGCATCAGCACGTACAGCGCGGACTCATCGGCCGAATCGCAGACGATGGTGGGGGCCGAGCCGTCGGCGAAGCGGAACTCCACCTGATCCGAGATCTGGTCGGTGATGTCGTTCAGGTAGCGAGCCTGGAAGCCGATCTCCAGCGGGCTGGCGGCGTATTGCACGCGGTCGCCGTCCAGCTCCTCGACCGCCGTCCCCTGGTCCGGGCTCGCGGCCGACAGCGTCAGCAGGTCCTTCTGCAAGGCGAGCTTCACCGGGCGCGAGCGTTCGCTACTGATCGCCGCCACGCGGGCCACCGCCTCGGCAAAATCCTTCTTGCCGACCCGCAGCACCTTGTCGTTATCGCGCGGGATCACCCGGTCGTATTCCGGGAAGGTGCCGTCGATCAGCTTGCTGGTCAGGGTGATGGGCCCCACGGTGAACTGGATGCGGGTGTCCGACAGGCCCACCTCCACGCTGCCGCTCGCCTCGTCCAGCAGCTTGCGCAACTCGCCCACCGTCTTGCGCGGGACGATAACGCCGGGAATGCCGCCGGCGCCCTCCGGCAGGTCCTCCTCCACGCGCGCCAGCCGGTGGCCGTCGGTGGCCACCGCGCGCAACCGGCGCTGGCCCTCGCTCTCCACAGCATGCAGGTAGATGCCGTTGAGGTAGTAGCGCGTCTCCTCCGTGCTGATGGCGAAGCGCGTGCGGTCGATCAGGCCGCGCAAGGTGAGCGCCGGCAGGTGGAAGTGGTGCGGCAGCTGGCCGGCCGTCATGCTGGGGAAGTCTTCCACGGGCAGCACCAGCAGCGAGGTGGCAAAGCGGCCGGCGCGCAGGGCGAGTTGGGCGTCTCCGCCCGGGTGGTCCAGCTCCACCTCCGCCCCGTCCGGCAGCTTGCGCACGATGTCGTACAGCGTGGCGGCCGGGGCGGTGGTGGCCCCGTTGCGCGTCGTGGTCGCCGCCACGTCCTCGACGATGGCGATTTCCATGTCGGTCGCGGTGAAGGCCAGGCGGCCGTCGCGCACCGTGATCAGCACGTTGGCCAGGATGGGGATCGTGTTACGCTTTTCGGCCACGCTCTGGATGTGGGCCAGCGCTCGCAGGAGCGTGGCGCGGTCGGCCTTGAGCTTCATCGTATGGTCCCCGGGACGCCGGATGCAGCCGGCAGGTCGATGCGCGGCAATCTAGCCTAGCGCGGGAATCGCGCAAACCGGGGCAGTTGTGCGCGCTGCCCGCCGGGATTAGGCCAGCGGACGTTGCGGAGGCAAGCGGATGAAGATCGGCGACCGGGTGAGCATTTTCCGCGGCGAGGTGCCGGAGGGAAAGGGCAGGATATGCGCGCGCTCGCCCGGCAAGGCGACCGTGGAGACGGAGGGCCTGCCGGCGCTGGCCCCCTTCTACGAGGCCGACGAGCGCTTCTTCACGCGCGATCCGGACGGCGGTTGGATCTTGCGCGCCCCCGTGGGGATCTGACCCGGCTCAGCTCTTCTTCGGCACCGGCAGCGGCACCCAGCGCAGCCCGTCCTGGCCCTGCACCAGCAGCAGCACGGATTTCCTGGCCCCGGACCGCGCCTCGTCCAGCCGCTTCTGCATGTCGGCGGGGGTGGAAACCGGCGCCTGCGAGACCTCGACGACCACGTCGCCCAGCTTCAGCCCGTGGTCGGCCGCCAAGCCGTCAGGCGTGACGTCGGTGACCACGATGCCCTTCTGCTGGGCGTCGATCTTGTATTTGGCGCGCGTGGTGTCGTTCAGCGGCGACAGCTTCATGCCCAGCCCGGCGAAATCGACGGACGGGTTCGTGGTGACCTTGGGCGCCTTGCCGGATTCGGCGGTCTTGTCGTCGTCCGGCATCTCGGCCACCTCCACCTGGATGGTCTGGCGGTGACCGGCGCGCCAGATATCGACGGGAACGTGGGCGTCGACCGGCGTCTCGGCCACCACGCGCGGCAGGGTGCGCATCTCCTTCAGAGGCTGGCCGTTGAACGTCAGGATCACGTCGCCGTTCTGGATGTGGGCGCGGTCGGCCGGCCCGTCATGGGTGACCCCGGCCACCATGGCGCCATCGGCCTCGTGCAGGCCCAGGCTTTCGGCCAGTTCGGGCGTCACCTGCTGGATGCGCACGCCCAGCCAGCCGCGGCGCGGCCGGCCGAACCTCTCCAGCTGGTCCACAACGTTCTTCGCCTCGTCGGATGGGATGGAGAAGCCGATGCCGACCGAGCCGCCGGAGGGCGAGTAGATGGCCGTGTTGATGCCGATCACCTCGCCGGCCATGTTGAACAGCGGCCCACCGGAGTTGCCGCGGTTGATGGCGGCGTCGGTCTGGATGAAGTCGTCGTAAGGCCCCTGCTGGATGTCGCGGCCGCGGGCGGAGACGATGCCGGCGGAGACGGAGCCGCCAAGGCCGAACGGGTTGCCGATGGCCAGCACCCAATCGCCGACCCGGCTCTTCTCGCTATCGCCGAAGGGCACGGACGGCAGCTTGTGGTCGGCATGCACGCGCAGCACGGCGATGTCGTTGCGGTCGTCGTGGCCGATCAGCGTAGCCTTCAGCGTGGTGTTGTCCTGCAGGGTGACGGTGATCTCGTCGGCACCGTCGATGACGTGGTTGTTGGTGACGACGATGCCCGAAGGATCGACGATGAAGCCCGAGCCCAGCGACTGTATGCGGTGCGGGTGACCTCCATGGGGATCGGCCTGCCCGTCATCCGGCGCCGCGTCGGGATTGTCCTCGCCGGGATCGCCGTTGTCGTCCCCGCCGCCGTTATCGGTGCCGCCCCCATGGCCGTGGCGGTTCATGAAGTCTTTAAAGAACTTCTCGAACGGCGAGCCGGGCGGGAACACCGGCATTTCCGGCCCCTTGTCGCTGCTGGCGGTCTGCGCGTTCTGGGTCGAGCTGATGTTGACCACGGCCGGTAGCAGGGTCTGCGCCAGGTCGGCAAAGCTGTCCGGCGCGCCGCGCGCCAAGACGCCGGCGGGCAGGCAGAGCGCGGTGGTCAAGGCCAGCAGGGCGGGGAGGCGCATCGTGGGTTATCCTTGTGTCGCCCCAGTGTGTTCACGAGCGGCGCGCGCAAACAAGTAAGCAGTTGCGGCGGTAAAGGAAGGCTGAGCGCCGCGGCAGTTACGCCTGCTCCTCCAGCGTCGTCAGGCGCTTCTCCATCCGTGACTGCCGCGAGTAATAGCACGTATCTCGTTGACCAGCCCTGAATGCGATCCGTCGAGCCGTCGCAGGATGGCCATCGTCGCCCGCATGTCGTCCGACAGCGAGCCCACCTTATCGGTCAACCTTTCGATGCGTTTGGCCAGGAAAGCCAAGTCTATCGTGTCGGACATCGACCGGGTCACTTCGCTGCGGCAGTCCCGGCAAATGCCGGCTGTGGTCGGCCGCACTCTGCGCGGCGGCGCCTCGCACGGCAAGCATCGGCGCGTCCGAAGGACGCGCG
>CAXUGD010000189.1:4465-6470 GCA_964250355.1 uncultured Acetobacteraceae bacterium
CCCCGGCGCCCCCCCCCCCCCCCCCCCCCCCCCCGAGACCGCAACGATGCAACAGGCCGGGCCCGGCGGCGGCGGCGGCGGCTTACTGCGTCGGGGCCGCCTGCATCAGCTTCAGAAAATCATCCTGCGGCGACAGCACCAAGCGCGATTTGCCGGTGCCGAACGCCTCCTTGTAGGCTTGCAAGGTGCGCCAGGTAGCGAAGAATTTCGGATCGCGCTGGTAGGCGTTGGCGTAGATGGCGATGGCCTGCGCCTCGCCCTCGCCGCGCAGGCGGTCGGCGTCGGCACGGGCTTGGGCCACCAGCACGGTTTTCTGGCGGTCGGCGTCGGCGTGGATGCGGGCTGACGCCTCGGCGCCCTCGGCGCGCGCTTGGCTCGCCACGCGCTTACGCTCAGACTGCATGCGTTGCAGGATCGCCTCCGTATTTTCCTCCGGCAGGTCGGCGCGGCGTATGCGGACGTCCACCACGTTGACGCCGAACCCCTTCATTTCCCCATCCACCTGGGCGCGGATGGCGGCCATGATGCGCGGGCGCTGGGCGGACAGCACGTTCAGCAGCGTCTCGTCGCCCAGCACGCGGCGCAGGCTGGAGGTGACGACGGAGTTCAGCCGCGCGCGTATCCCGTCCTCGGTGGGGCCGACCGACTGGTAATATTGCAGCGGGTTGGTGATCAGGTAGCGGGTGAAGCTATCGACGATCAGGCGGCGCTGGTCGCCCAGGATCACCTCCTCCTGCGGCGCCTCGTAATCCAGCAGGCGACGATCGAAGGCGATCGCGGTCTGCACGAAGGGGATCTTAAAGTGCAGGCCCGGGTCGGCGATCACCCGCACCGGCTGGCCCAGCTGGGTGATCAGCACGATCTCGGTCTGCGAGACGGTGAAGAAGCTGAGGTCGGTGACGACCAGGACGGCGAACAGCGCGGCCAGCGCCGCGAGCAGCGAGCGGCTCATCTCTGGTCTCCCTGGCCGGCGGCGCCGAGCTGCAACGTCGAGAGCACGCTGCGCAGCCTGTCATCGACCACGATGGAGGGCGTGTCGTGCAGGATGCCCTGCATGGTCTCGATATACAGCCGTTTCAGCGTCACGTCCTTGGCGAGCGTATAGGCGGCGTACACGCTGAGGAAGCGCTGCGCCTCGCCGTTCGCCTGGCTGATGGCGGCCTGCTTGGCGCCGTTGGCCTGCGCCACGATGGCGGCACTCTCGCCGCGGGCGCGGGGCACTACGTCGTTCGAATAGGACTGCGCCTCGTTGCGGGCGGTGTCGGCATCGGTGGTGGCGCGCTGCACGTCGCGGAACGATTCGACCACCTCGGCCGGCGGATCGACCTTCTGGAGCTGGACCTGGGTTATCTCCACGCCGCTGCGATACTGGTCCAGGATCGCCTGCGTGCCCGCGGTGACCGCCTGTTCGATGGCGGCGCGGCCGCCGGTCAGCGCCGACTGGATGTCGGTATGGCCGATCACCTGGCGCAGCACGGATTCGGCGGCCGACTTCACCGTGTAGCCGGGGTTGCGCGTGTTGAAAGCAAAGGCGGCCGCGTCGCTGATGCGCCAGAACACGCTGGCGTTGATGTCCACGATGTTCTCGTCGCCGGTCAGCATCAGGCTTTCCTCGGCCAGGTCGCGCGCCGGACCGCCGCGGGACGGTTCGGTGACGCCCTCGGGCGTGCGGGGCGAGGTGTCGTCCTCGTCGGTGGTGCTGCGGAAGCCGATCTCCACACGGTTGATCCGGGTGACGGCGACGAGCAAAGCCGATTCGATCGGCCAGGGCGCGTGGTAGTTCAGGCCGGGCGGCGTGCTGCGGACATAGGCGCCGAAGCGCAGCACCAGCCCCTGCTCGTCGGGCTCCACGCGGTAGAAGCCGGTCGCCAGCCAGATCGCGGCGACGGCCACGGCCCCGAGCACGAGGCCTCGCCCGGCGGTAGCACCCGCCCCGCCCAGCATGCGGCGCAGCATGGCGCGCAATTGCGCCAGCACGCGGTCCATGTCCGGGGGGGGGCGGGCC
>CAXUGD010000190.1:0-6429 GCA_964250355.1 uncultured Acetobacteraceae bacterium
GGATGGCGCTGGCCACGCTTCTGGCTGTGCTCCTGATCGACCGCCGGCGGGCAAGCATCGGCACCCGGGACGTGCTGCGTGTGGCGGCCGGGCCGCTGCTGATCTCCGCGCTGCTCGCCCCGGCCGTGCTGATGCAGGTGCGCATCCTGGCGCCGCTCGGCCTGCTCAACACGGAAGGCCTGACCTCGTTCTTCGCGGACTCGGTCCGGCCCGTGGTGACCGGCTCGCTCGGCCGGGGCTACGACGCGCGGGGCGCCGCCGTCACTGCCCTGTGCCTGTTCGCCATCCTCCTTCCGGCCTGCGGCGTGGCGCTGCTTCTGCTGCCGCGCCGCTTGGCACGGCTGGACGCGGCCGCGCGGCGGGACATCGCCATCCTACTGGCCCTTCTCCTCGGTGCGGGCCTGCTGAGCGTGGTGCAGCATCACGTGGCGGGCGTGGCGTACCTGGCCGGGCGGCGCGCGCTGCCGTTCTTTGTCCCGTTCGCCCTGCTGTGCGGCAGCCTGGCCGCTGCCTGTGGCGCGGGCGCCTGGCCCCTTCGCCGCGTGGCCATGCCCATGCTGCTGGCCGTGGTCCTGCCGCTCACGGCAAGTTTCGCCTGGTCGGCAAACCTGCATCGGACGCGGGACTGGTACTTCACCGCCGACGTCAAGGCCATGCTCGCGGACCTGGCGGCGCTCGGCCTGGCATCCCCGGCCCACCCGGCCCGCCTGGGCATTGAGCCGTTCTTCGATTCGCCGGTCAACTACTATCGTGTTTGCGACCGGCTGGCCTGGTTGATCCCGGTTGACCGCAGCGGCCCGCTCGGACGTTTCGACGCCTACTACGTGTTCGCCGGCCACTTGCCCGACATCGAGCACGCAGCAGGCCCGATGCGCGTGCTGTGGCACTATGCCACGTCGGACACCATTCTTGCCGTGCCGCAAACCGGGGTTCGCGGCCGGTAGGCAGGGGTGCTGGCTGGCGCGTCGGCCGGGCCAGCCCTATAACATGGGCGTGCCAGCCTCCGCGTCGAAGATCGTGTTCGCCAACCAGCTCCGCGGGCTTTGCGTGGTGGGCGTCATGCTGATCCACTACACCGTGGTGGCGACCTACATGCGCGACGGTGTCGCCTGGGTGATCGCGGCGCCTATCCTGGCACTTCCGGCGTTTGACGTTGTCGGCACCGTGTATCCGCCCTGGTTCGACCTCGGGAAATTCGGTGTCGGCACGTTCTTCCTGATCAGCGGCTTCGTGATTCCGTTTTCGCTGCGCCACAGCACGGCAACCCGCTTTCTTGCGGCCCGCGCGCTGCGCATCTATCCCACGTTCTGGCTCGCATTGCTGGCCGAGTACACCGTTATTGCTGGGAGCGGCCGCTATTGGCACAGGCAGCCCGCTTTCGGTTTGCATGCGTACCTCGTCAACGGGCTGCTGCTGCGCGACGTGTTCAACGCTCCCAGCGTGGACTGGGTCAGCTGGACGCTCTGCATCGAGCTGAAATTCTACGTGCTTGCCGCCGTGCTGCGCCCGCTGATCCTGAAGCACCGCGTGTGGCCGATCGTGAGCATCGGGCCGGCTGCCCTTCTTCTGAAGCTGTTGTGGGTCGCCAACTTGATGCCGGTGTCGGGCGAAGTCATAGACGGGCTCATGTTCCTGGGCCTCATCACCGTCGGTACGCTGTTCCACTACCATCACCAGGCCGCCATCTCCGGCCGGCACTGCGCATCCTGCGTGTTGGTGCTGTTTGCGGTGTTCCTGGTCAACTACTCGCTGGGGCCGAGCCGCGGGGAGTTCTATGCGTCCTGGCGTGTTCCCGTCACCTATGCCGCTACCGTCCTTGTCTTCGCGGCCTGCTACGCCGCCCGAGCCGGCTTCCGGCCCAACCGGGTGCTCGATGGGCTGGCCGCCATCAGCTATCCGCTCTACCTCGTCCACGCGGTCACAGGCTTTGTCGTGATCACGTTTCTCGACACCGCCTGGCACCTCGCCTTTGCGCAGGCCGTCGTTGCGGCGGCCGTCTGCTCCGGTGGTGTGGCGACGGCCCTGCATTTCGGCGTGGAGAGGCCCACGATCAGGTTGGGCCACCGCGTGCAGCGGCCGGGTTTAGCCCTTGTGGGATCGAGCCGCTTCCGCACTGCGGTAGAGTGACTGCTGGCGCATGAGCGGTTCTTCCGGTGCGAAACTGATCTTTGCCAACCAATTGCGCGGGGTGGCCGCCCTGTCCGTGGCACTCAGTCATCTGGGTGGCGTTTTCGTCCTCATGGGTCCGACCGTGGGCTGGGTCATCAGCGCGCCCGCTCTCGATGTGGGGCATCCGGCTGTCCTGTCTCTTCTAGGGTGGCAATGGATCAACTTCGGCGCGCTTGGGGTTGCGATCTTTTTCCTGATCAGCGGCTTCGTCATTCCGTTCTCGTTGCAGGCCAACACGGCCAGGCCGTTTCTTGTGGCCCGGTTCTTCCGGATTTTCCCGCTGTTCTGGGCGGCCCTGTGCCTCGAGTGGCTGGTGGTGTGGGTCCAGTCGCACGGCTATGGGCGCACGATGGCGTTCCGCCCGAGCGATTACATTGCCGATGCCCTGATGGCCGACGACGTTACCGGCAACGGCACGGTGGATCTGGTCCACTGGACCCTGATCGTCGAGGTCAAGTTCTACATCCTGGCGGCCGCGCTCCGGACCGGCGTGCTGCGTGGGGCAACCCTGCCGCTGGTCTTGTTGTCGATGGCATCGCTGGGCCTGTCCTGGGCGCAGAGCCGCGGGCTTCTGTCGTTCTCGAACCAGGTTACCGACGAGGCGAGGTATATCGGTTTCATGTTCATCGGGACCGTTTTCTACTTCCACTACACGGGCATGATCCGTGCCGTGGACGCGGTGGCAAGCATCCTGGTCCTGCTCGGGCTGTTCCTCGTTTGCTGGCGCGTCGGGCCCAGTCAGAGCCAGTTCCCGTTGCTCACGGCAAACTATCTCTATGGGCTGGGCATCTTCCTGCTCGCCTACCTGGCGCGCGGTGTGTTCCGCCCGCTGCGCTGGCTCGACCTGATGGCTGACATCTCGTTCCCGTTCTATCTGATCCATTCGATCGTCGGGTACTCGGTCATGACGTTTGCCATTGTGGCGCTGAGACTGTCCTACGGCGCAGCCGCGGCGGTCGGCCTGATTGTGGTGGTGTCGGTCGCCTGGGTTTTGCACAGGGCTGTGGAGGTGCCGAGCCTGCGATTGGGAAAGCGGTTGGCGGCGCGCCTTCAACTCAGAACAGCGCAGCGGGTGTAGGGTGGGCTTCGGCCCACCAACCCAAGCCCGCCGTGCATGGTTCTCGTCACCATGCGCGCGTTGCCCCGGTGGGCTGGCCCACCTTACGGTTTGCATGGCACGGAGTTTTCCAAGTTGTGTAGGTTACTGCTCTTCCTAAATGCTGTCTTGGGCGTCTTGCTTGGCACACCCTCAAAGGGTGAGATAAACGACAAAAAGCCTTTCTATAGACCGTTTGCTTTTGTAGACATAAACGCCCCACACGATAAGGCCGACCTCGTTTTCGACAAATTAACCGCCCGTTTGAAGCATATTGCAAAAATTGACATGAATGACTTTAGAACAACTGAAATCCTCAAAATGTTTGGAGTCAATAATCCACAAAGGCTGGACCTTCAATATGTGGACGAGAGTGGAGCGAAAATCCAATTAGGCCAATTGACGCTTCAGGCTTCCGGTCTTCCTCGCGGCAGTCCGTATAAGCCTGGTGTACATTACGTCGTAATTGATTTGGGCTACGCTGAAAACGCCATGCCGGACGAGATGGTGGCGGCGAAAGTCACACAGCTTGTCAAGGAGGCCGAAAGCGCTTGCAAAGCCGCGGATACAGCCTGCGTGATCACGCATCGGCTCGCCGAACCCACCAAGTTTTAGCAGCGTAGCCCGTGTCGCGCCCTTGCGCGATGCGGGGATGCGGCGCCTGGCGCGCGTTCTCGGCCGGAACAAGTTCGGCCACGACGGGTTGCAGACGACCTGGTATCACTCCCCGCATCGCGACTGGGCTATGCGGGGATCGACTGGCAGGCGTAGGGTTGCTTCAGCCCACCAACCCGCGTCCGCCACGCTGGTTCGATCACCACACGCGTCGCTACGGTGGGCTGGCGCCCACCCTACGGTTTGCTGACTCTGCGCATGGCATGGGGGTTTTCAATTTGCATAGGCTATGGCTTTTCCTAGAAGTTGTTTTGGGTGTCTTGCTTGGCACACCCTCACAGGGTGAGTTAAATGACAAGAAGCCTTTCTATAGACCCTTTGCCTTTATAGACATAAACGCCCCACCCGACAAAGCCGACCTCGTCTTCGATAGGCTGACTGCCCGTTTGAAGCATATCGCAAAAATCGACATGAATGACTTTGGAACAGCCGGAGTTCTGGAAATGTTTGGAGTCGATAACCCACAAAGGTTGGAGCTTCAATACGTGGACGAGAGCGGCGCGAAAATCCAATTGGACCAGTTGACGTTTCAGGCTTCCGGCCTCCCTCCGGGTAGTCCGTATCAGCCCGGCGTGCATTACGTCATGATGGCCTTGGGCTACGCTGAAAACGCCATGCCGGACGAGACGGTGGCGACGAAAGTGACGCAACTTGTCAAGGAGGCCGAAAGCGTTTGCAAAGCTGCGGATACAGCCTGCGTGATCACGCATCGGCTCGTCGGACCCACCAAGTTTTAGCAGCGTAGCCCGTGTCGCGCCCTTGCGCGATGCGGGGATGCGGCGCCTGGCGCGCGTTCTCGGCGGCGGCCGGACGTTGTAGTTCTGGAAACGCATGAGCGGCGGCTACCGCGTGGATAGCCGGAACAAGTCCGGCCATGACGGTGGCGTGTACCCACTTTGTCCGCATCGCGCCTGGAATATGCGGGGGAGTGGGTCAGCGCGCGTTTTTGCGGCCCAGTTCGGCGAGGATCTTGCTGCGGGCGCCTTGGGTTTCGAACATCCAGCCGGGGTATTCGCGGGGCAGGGTGCTGACCTGGTCCAGGGTGTCGAGTTCGGCTTCGGTGAGGTCGATGGCGGTGGCGGCGATGTTGTCGTCGAGCTGGTCCAGGCGCTTGGCGCCGACGATCACGCTGCTGACGGCGCGGCGGTGCAGCAGCCAGGCGATCGCGATCTGGGCCACCGACACCCCGCGCCCCTCCGCCATCGGGCGCATGGCGTCGATGCAGGCGTGGGCGCGGGGGCGGTCCACCGGCGGGAAGTCGAAGGTGGCGCGGCGACCCTCGGCGGGCTTATCCTCGCGGGGGTACTTGCCGCTCAGCAGGCCGCCGGCCAGCGGGCTCCATACCAGCAGCCCCACCTGCTCGTGGCGCAGCATGGGCACGATCTCGCGCTCCAGGTCGCGCCCCGCCAGCGTGTAGTACGCCTGCAGGCTTTCGAACCGCGCCAGCCCCTCGCGCTCGGCAATGCCAAGCGCCTTCACGATCTGCCAGGCGGCCCAGTTGGAGACGCCCACGTAACGCACATGCCCATGCTGCACCAGCACGTCCAGCGCGCGCACCGTCTCCTCAATCGGCGTGATCGGGTCGAAGCCGTGTATCTGGTAGAGGTCGATGTGGTCCATCTGCAGCCGGCGGAGGCTGGCCTTCACCGCGTCGATAAGGTGGATGCGGGCGTTGCCGCGGTTGTTGGGCGCGGGCCCTGTCTGGCCGAAGGCCTTGGTGGCCACCGTGACGCTGTCGCGCGGAACCTGGAGGTTGCGCAGCGCCTGCCCGGTGATCTGCTCGGACAGGCCGTCGGAATAGACGTCCGCGGTGTCGAAGAAGTTGATGCCGGCTTCCAGCGCGCGGGCGACCAGGGCTTGGGCCGCCGCCTGGTCCAGCGCGCCGATCTGCTTCCACATGCCCTCGCTGCCGCCAAAGGTCATGGTGCCCAGGCATAATTCGGACACCAGCAGCCCCGTGCGGCCCAGCTTCTTGTTGCGCATGAACGGTCTCCCTGATCGCACCCCAACGCCGGAGGGCGCGGGCGGTTGGCGCGGCACCTCTTCGCAGTTGCAGCGGACGCCATAAGGCTCCAGAACACCCGGCCCACTGCATACGAGCTGCCGTTGCCCGTCCCGTTCGCCGCCGAAGACCTCGGCCGTATCTTCGAGTCCCGCACGCTGACGCGCGGCCGCAGCCTGCTGCTGATCGGCGCGGTGGAGGTGTCGCTGGACGGCGACACGGTTGTGGGCCGGGTGGAGGACCGCGGGGTGCGCCGCACGGCGCGGGTGACGCCGGCCGAGCAGGGCCGGCGCGTGGTGTTCGAGAACCGCTGCACCTGCCGGCTGGTGAACTGCCCGCATCTGGCGGCCACTGCGCTGGCGGGCCTGGAACGCTTTCCCGCGCTGCGCCGGGCGGCGCAGGCGACGTTCCTGGAGAACCTGGCCGCCCCGCCGGCGCCCGTGGCGCAGCGCCTGCTGGTGAACCTGGAGGCGGGCCAGGGGGAGGA
>CAXUGD010000191.1:0-6374 GCA_964250355.1 uncultured Acetobacteraceae bacterium
GCGCACCACCTGCGCGACATGCTGGCGATGGCCGGCGTGGACCAGCTACTGGCCTGGTCGGCAGAACCCGCGCTGCTGGTGCGCGTGCCGTTCGGCCCCTCGCGCGGGCGTGCCTTCAGCACGCTGGACGACGCGGCGCTGGACCGCATCATCGCGGGCGAGAGCGGCGGCAACCCCGACGTGGCATACACCGCACGCACCGAACGGGCCCGCCGCGGCGATGCGGGGCCGCCGCCGCCTCGGCAGACCGCTTTCTGCGTGTAGGCGCGGGCTGCCGCCGCCCAGCACGGCGGCTTGCCTGAGTGGCGGCCGGAATCAGGCCAGCGCCGGCTCGGACCGCAGCAGCATGCCGAACAGGTCGCGCGGCTCGTCGGGATCGGCCAGCAGGTCCAGTTCCGAAAAATACGGAAAGTCGCGCAGCCTGGCCTGCACGTAGCGCAGGGCCGAAAAATCCTCGATGGCGAAACCCACCGAATCGAACAGCGTGATCTGGCGGCCGCTGCTGCGGCCGGGTGCCTGGCCGGCCACCACCTGCCACAGCTCGGTCACCGGGTGATGGGCCGGCAGCTGCTGTATTTCGCCCTCGATCCGCGTCTGTGGCGTGTACTCCACAAAGATGTCCGACCGGCGCAGGATGTCGGCGTGCAGTTCCGTCTTGCCGGGACAGTCCCCACCGACCGCGTTGATGTGGATGCCGGCGCCGACCATGTTGTCGGTCAGTATGGTCGCGTATTGCTTGTCTGCCGTCACTGTTGTCACGACCTCTGCGCCCAGCACCGCGTCCTGCGTGCTGGCGCAGACCGCGATGTCGAAGCCGAAGCCGGCCAGGTTGCGGCGCACCTTGGCGCTGGCAGCGCTGTCCACGTCGTACAAGCGCAGCCGGTCGATGCCGAGCACCGCGCGGAAGGCCAGTGCCTGGAACTCCGCCTGGGCGCCGTTGCCGATCAGCGCCATCGTGCGTGCGCCGGCGGGGGCGAGGTAGCGCGCCGCCATCGCCGAGGTGGCCGCCGTGCGCAGCGCCGTCAGCAGCGTCATCTCGCTCAGCAGGACCGGGTAGCCGGTGCACACGTCGCACAGCACGCCGAACGCGGTCACCGTCTGGCGGCCGTCGCGCGTGTTCTTGGGGTGGCCGTTGACGTATTTGAACCCGTACAGCTCCCCGTCGCTGGTCGGCATCAGCTCGATCACGCCGTCTGCGCTGTGCGAGGCGACACGGGCCGTCTTGTCGAAACACGGCCAGCGCCGAAAATCCTCGGCCACGGCCTGCGCGAGCTCGACCAGGAAGCGCTCGATGCCGATGGCGTGGACGAGCTTCATCATGTTGTCCACATCGACGAACGGCACCACGTTCAAACGGCGGTTCATTTCGATCCTCTATCTACATCCAGGCGGGCGAGCCGTCACGGGGCCAATCGTGACGCGTCGAGCGCCACGCCGTCGATCGTGCCCGCCAGACTGGCCACGGCGTCCGTCTGCCGGTCGTTCCAGGCGATATCCAGAGTGCCCGCATGCTGCCCGGCCGTGAAGGTCACGCGGCCGTCGATGGCGCCGGTCAGCTGGTTCCAAGTCACCGTCCCGCTCACCGCCAGCCCGGTAGCCCACTCGAGCGCATGGAGGTGCAGCGCGTAGCCCGTTGCGGTCGCCGACAGGTCGAAGCCGCCGTTGCGCAGCCCCGCCCCGTGCCCCGAGGTGGTGACGTAGTAGCGGGCCACCGCGTCCCCCACCGTTTCGGCCACTGCCGACGCCAGTACCAGGCCGGCCGTGTCGGCCTGGTTGCCGTTCGCGGCCAAGGCCGGGGCAACCCGCGTGTAATCCTCCTGGAACGCCGGCACGGTGCGGATCGGGCGGATGTGGGTCACGCAGCCGGTGTCGCCGGGGTCGCCGCCCGAGGCCACATTCCACCGCTGTGGCCAGGCCCACGCTGAACGCGCGGGCAGGCGCGCCGCCCGCGTAGCTGTCGCGCGCTTCGGCCACCAGCCGCAGCAGCGGCCGGGCATCGCGGTTGGCCATCCAGGCGCGCCCGGCGGCGTCCAGGTCGCGCCAGGTGACCGGCGTGTTGCCGGCGTTGGCGATGACCAGCAACAGCCCGCGTCCGTCGGCGATCACTTCCCGCAACGCGCCGTCCGACCCCGGTGCTGTGCCCCGGACCGGGTGGTTCGCAGGTCCTCCAGCAGCAGCGCGAACCGCGCATCCGCACTGGTGCCCTGTTGCCGGCACGGCGCCGAACGCAGGCAGACCAGGTCCAGCGCCGGCTGGCCGTTATTGACCTCCGAGTTGGAATGGTCGTTCAGCACGGGGTAGGCGCTGTCCAGCACCAGCGTCCGCAGCAAGGAGGGGTGCAGCACCGCCAGCACCTGGCCGAACCAGGTGCCGTAGCTGTCGCCGTAGTAATCGGCCTGGGCGATCTGCAGCGCTCCCATCACGGCCGCCACGTCGTCCGCCGCGTCGGCCGAGCGGTAGAGCCAAGCGGACGCGCCCAGCTGCCTGCCGCAGGCCGCGATGTCGGACTGGTTGGGCTGGTAGGCGTGCTGCAAGGCAGGGCAGTCGATCGCCGAGGACCGGCCGGTGCCGCGCTTGTCGATCAGCAGGATGTCGCGGTGGTCGCGGAGCGGCGCCAACAGGCGCACGTAGCCGTCGCGCGAGCCGGTGGTCGAATAGCCGGGCCCGCCCTCCTGCGCTAGGATCGTGCCCTGCGAGGGCTGCGCCCCATCGGTGTGCGGGTAGAACTCGAACCCCACGGTGACGCTCCCGGCGATGCTGCCATGCCGGTCGAGCGGCTGGGTGATGCTGCCGCAATAACCGTCATACGCGTCGATGCAGTGCGTCAGCGTCAGGGAGCCGACGGTGATGCTGTCGGCATGCGCCGCGCCCGGCAGCATCCATAGCAGCGGCAGAGCAACCAGGTATCTCAGCACGGATCAGAACCTCAGTGTCGTGGTGAACGTCACGGCGAAAGGCTGGCCAGGCAACGCGTCCTGGTAGGGAGCAGTCCATATACGACCGTATGTGTCGTATGTGTAAGTTGCGCTATCGTTCGCACGTCATGGAGACATGAGGCTTAAGGCTAACCAAGCTACCGCTGTGGCTACTATTTTCCGTCCATTTCTATTCTCCTATCTAGGAAAGTAAATATTACGTTTCAAACTTCCGGCGCGGCTTTCCCACAACTTGGTCGGCCTTGGGATATCTGACTAATGGCGAGAAGTCTGCCTTAAAAAAAGTCCACCTCATACAATTGTCCAGTTTCGTCAATGTTTAGTGCTATAGAAACCGGAACTCCATCTGCATCTACATACTCAACGGCGAAGGCCTCTTCATAGAAATGCCTCTTCTCGCCGACGTTATTATGGAATTTTATGCTTCGCATTCCACCATCTGAAAGATCTTCAACCAAGCTTCCTCTGACTGCAGAAATTACTACATTCTCGATCGATGTTCCACGTGCAAGACCAATTAGAAACTCCACCTCTTCCGGCGACGGACGTCTTAGATCATCACTCATCACAGGCTCTCCGTTCTAGGAAATTACTTCACGAAGATTAGTTGTTATCCGTCCAACATTGGCAACATCTGGCGAAATTCCACGGGCTACATAGGTCACGGTGAAGCCCTGAACCTGCACACTCCCATTGAAAGGAGCCCCCATGGGAGTCAACGGCAGATTAGGAGTGAGATGCCCGTGATTGCGTCCATCACTTGGGTCGGACTTAGGCCATCGGCCATCACATGCCTGATAGTGTGAGATGCGTTGGACCTGTCCCAAACACAATTTGCTGCTGAGAGGGGGGCGTCGTTGATCCAACATTGTTTATAACAGCGCTTGCGAGCGTGCGAAGCAAACCGGCACCCCACAGCTGCGGCAATACCCAGCGCGCCCCCGGCCGCCAGGCGGATGGTGCGGAGCGGGTGCGGGGCCGAGAGGCGCGGACGGCGTCTCGTTACCGATGCGAGCACAAATGTGATCATGTTTTGCGCGTGTGGGTCATGGCGGTGCCGAGCATAGGCGGCGGCGCGCCGGCTGTGAAATCAATGGCGTCGCCGCGGGCGATAAAGACGGCTTATCGTCAGCCATGCTTGTTACGCAGCGGGACTTGGCGTGCGAGCGGCTGATCGTCTGCTCGCAGCCGTGCGCCCTGCATCTGCATGCTGCCGTGCCGAACCGCTCCTGCAGCCCGGCCCGCCGCCGCCGGCCGCCAAGACCCGGCGGCGCGCGCTCAGGCCTTGACCAGGCCTTCGGCCACCAGGCTTTCGGCCGTGGCGGCTATGGCGTCGTCGTTGGACCGCAGCGTCCATCCCAGCTGCGTCCGCGCCTTGTCCGAGGAGACCGGGCGCATCTTGTCCAGCTCGAACAGGCGGCTGCGCACCAGCGGGTCGAAGGTGGCGGACAGCCGGACCAGCCAGTTGGGCAGGTTGCGCTTCGGCACCCGCTTGCTGGCCGCGGGCACGCGCGTGCGCAGCACGCGGGCCACGTCCGACATCCAGTAGAACGGCCCGGCGCCGATGTAGCGCTGTCCGGCCGCCACCGGATCCACCATGGCGCGGCAGTGCAGGTCGGCGATGTCACGCACGTCCACCAGCGGCCAGCCGAAGCGCGGCAGCCCGGGCAGCGAGCCGTCCATCAGCTTGCGGACGATCTCGATGGAGGCGGAGAAGTCGCTGCCCAGCACCGGCCCTAGCACGGCGCCGGGGTTGATGGTGACCAGCTCCAGCGCGCCGCCTTCCCGCTTCAGCCAGTCCCAGGCGGCACGCTCGGCGATCGTCTTGGACCGCTCATAGGCCGAGCTGTCGGCCGTATTCGTCTCGTCCGACCAGTCGTCCTCGGTGAACGGCGCCGTCCGCCCGCCATGGCCGTAGGCGACCGCCGCGGTCGATGCGGTCATCACCACACGCTTCACTCCGGCATCGCGCGCCGCCCGCAGCACGCGCAGCGCGCCGTCGCGGGCCGGGCGTACCAGTTCGTCGTCCGATCTCGGGTTGCCGGCGGGCAGTGGCGAGGCGACGTGGAGCACGTAACGGCAGCCCCCGACGGCCTGCTGCCACCCGTCGTCGCTCTCGAGGTCGGCTGCCACGAAGGACAGGGCGTTGCCGCTATCGGCGATCTTGGCCAGCGTCCGCCGCACCTCCGGTTCGCGCGCCAGGTTGCGCACGGTGGCGCGGACCTGCCAGCCCTCCCGCAGCAACTGCGCGATACAGTAACCGCCAACGTAGCCCGACCCACCCGTAACCAGCACCAGCCCGCGCTCCGCCATGACGATCCTCCTTGAACCCTAAACAGATTGGACATCATATGACCACTATGTCCAATCCGTCCAGCCCGTCCGCGGCCGTGCGCCAGCGCATCCTCGACGCGGCGCTCGTGCTGTTCGGCCGGCACGGCTACCGGCGGACCAGCATGGCGGACGTGGCGGGCCAGGCGGGCGTGTCGCGCGCGTCCCTCTACCTCTACTTCGCCGACAAGAACGCGCTGTTCGGCAGCCTTGCCGCTTCCGTGGTCGATTGGGCGCTGGAGGCGGCCGCGCAAGCCTGGCACACGCCTGCGACGCTGGCCGAAAACCTGCAGGCCGCTGTGCTGACCAAGGACCTGCCGCTGTACCGGCTGCTGCACGCCTCGCCGCACGGGGCCGAGCTGCTGGGCGTGGACGGCCCCGCTACCGCCGAACACGCGGCCCGGCTGGAGGCGGGGTTCGTGGCGCAGCTGGGCGAGCGCGCGGCCGCCCTGGAAGCCCTGGGCGGCGCCGACCTGTCCGCCTTTGGCGGTGCCGCCGGGCTGGCCGAATTTGTGGCCCGCACCGCCGCCGGCCTGAAGCACGAGTACCGCGACGAAGCCGCCTACGTCGCCTCCGTGGGGCTGCTCTGCCGCGTGGTGGCCAGGGCCGCCTCGCCCGCCGCGTAGGCTTGGGCCCCTGCCGCCAGCGGATGGTGCGCCTCGACCAGGCGCTGCAGCCGGTCGGCCAGCACATGCGTGTAGATCTGCGTCGTTGCGATATCGGCATGGCCCAGCAGCAGCTGCAGGCTACGCAGGTCGGCGCCATGCGCCAGCATGTGCGAGGCAAAGGCGTGGCGCAGCACGTGCGGGGAGACACGCACCGGATCCAGCCCCGCGGCCAGTGCCGCCTCGTGCAGCACCTTGTCGAACCCCTGCCGGGTCAGCGCGCGGCGCGGGTCGCGGCCGGGAAACAGCCACCGGCTCCCCGCCTCCGTGGCCCGCACAAGCGCCGCGGCTGCCAGCCGCGCTGGGTCCGACAACGGCACGATCCGTTCCCGCCCCCCCTTGCCGCGCACGAACAGGATGTCGCCCGCCGATGCCAGGGCCGCCCGCGGCAAGCCCAGCATTTCCGAGACGCGCAGCCCCGTGGAGTAGAGGATCTCCAGCG
>CAXUGD010000192.1:0-6368 GCA_964250355.1 uncultured Acetobacteraceae bacterium
TCCTTGAACCGGCCGGCGCCGCGGCCGCCGGCATGGATCTGGGACTTCACCACATAGACCGGGCCGGGGAGTTTCGCGGCTGCCTCGGCCGCCTCGTCCGGCGTCCAAGCGGCAAAGCCCTGCAGGACGTTGACGCCGTAGCCGCGCAGCAGCTCCTTGGCCTGGTACTCGTGGATGTTCATGCGCCACCCCCCACGTCAGACATCCAGCTTCTTGAAATCCTCGATCAGCTTGCGCACCGCGTCGCAGCTGCGGTCGAACGCCGCCTTCTCGTCCGGCTCCAGGTTGATCTCGACCACCCGCTCCACCCCGCCGGCGCCGATCACCACCGGCACGCCTATGTAGAGGTCGTGCAGGCCGTACTGCCCGGTCAGCAGCGCGGCGCAGGGCATCATCCGCTTCTTGTCGAGCAGGTAGCTCTCGGCCATGGCGATGGCCGAGGCGGCGGGCGCGTAGAAGGCGCTGCCGCGCTCCAGCAGCTTGACGATCTCGCCGCCGCCATTGGCGGTGCGGGCGCAGATCGCGTCGATCCGCTCCTGTGTTGTCCACCCCATCTGCACCAGGTGGTGCAGCGGAATGCCGCCAACGGTGGAGTAGCGGGTCAGCGGCACCATGGTGTCGCCATGGCCACCCAGCACAAAGGCGGTCACGTCCTCGACGCTCACGCCGAACTCCTGCGCCAGGAACAGCTTGAACCGCGCGCTGTCCAGCACGCCGGCCATGCCGACGACCTTGTGGGCCGGCAGGCCGGAGCGGCGCTGCAACTGCCACACCATCACGTCCAGCGGGTTGGTGATGACAATCACAAAGGCGTCCGGGCAGTGCGCCTTGATGCCGTCGGCCACCTGGTTGATGACGCCCGCGTTCTTGGCCAGCAGGTCGTCGCGGCTCATCCCCGGCATGCGCGGGAAGCCGGCCGTGACAATCACCACGTCGGACCCGGCGATGGCCGCGTAGTCGGCGCCGCCCGCCATGTGGCTGTCGAACAGATCGACCGCGCCCGACTGCATCAGGTCCAGCGCCTTGCCCGCGGCCACCCCGCCCGCCACGTCGAACAGCACGACGTCACCCATCTCCTTCAGGCCCGCCAGGTGGGCGAGCGTGCCCCCGATGTTGCCGGCGCCGATTAGCGCGATCTTGTTGCGGGCCATGGGTGTCCTTCGTTGGGCAGCGTTAGGATGGGGGCAGCATTAGGATGGCGGGGTGCTAGACCAAAGGAGGGGGGGCTTCAAGCCGTGGCAGAGACGTCGCGCGGCAGGGTGGATGGTATGCGCGCGCCGCGCCCCCGATGCTTCCCTGCGCGGCAACGATCATGCAAGGTGGTCCCATGACGACCATCGAGATCAGGCTGCCTGACGAGCTGGCCCGGCGGGCCAGGCAAGCGGGGCTGCTGTCGAACGAGGTCATTCTGCAGCTCCTTGAAGACGCCATGCGACGTCGGTCGGGCCGGGCATTGCTCGCTGTGGCACGAGGCATCCACGAGGCCGGCTTCGCTCCCATGTCGATGGAGGAGATCGAGGCCGAGGTGCGCCTGGCGCGGGCCGACCGGCGCGCCAGGCTGACAGTCGGCCGAGAGGCAGGTGACGAGCTGGCCCAAGGTGCGGGCAGTCCTTGATACCAACGTGGTCGTATCGGCCCTGATCTGGGGCGGCAGACCATTTTCCTTGATGCAGGCTGCGACCGAGGGCCGCCTTCAACTCTACACGTCGCCGGCGTTAATCGAGGAGCTGCTCGATGTCCTGACGCGAGAGCACCTAGCGCCCAAGCTGGAGAGTCGGCGTTCATCCATCGAAAAGGCCGTCATGCTCTACTCGGGTTTGGCGGCGATGGTTGTACCAATGGCTCTCCCGCCTGCTGTGATCGATGACCCGGACGATGACTACGTTATTGCAACGGCGATGTCTGCCCGAGCCGACCTGATCGTCACCGGTGACCGTCACCTGCTGACGTTGGGCAACTACTCGACCATACAGATCGTCAGCACGGCTGACGCTCTCGACATGCTTTCCGGCTCAGCCAAGTGAGCGCGGTTCGGCACGAGATTCCGCCGTCATTGCGCCGCTACAGCGCCCTTTGCCACGGCCTTCTCCGCCCCGCCGGACAGCATGCCGTGTATCCGCAGGTGGTGCCTGAACTGGTAGTAGCTCAGCCCTAGCCGGCGCGCGGCCTCGGCCTGGTTGAAGCGGCAGGCTTCCAGGGCCTGTTGCAACAGGCGTGTCTCGTAGGCGCGGGTGGCGGCTTCGAAATTGCCGTTCGCGGCCGGCTCCGCGGCTACGGGAGCGGGTGCGGCTGCGACCGGCAGCGGAGCACGCTCGGGCGCTACGGCCGGCGCATGCACGGAGGCGAACGGGTCCAGGATGACCGTGGCCAGCTTCTTCTCCGGGTCGGCCATGCGGTACACGCTGCGTTCCACGACGTTGCGCAGCTCACGCACGTTGCCGGGCCAGCCATGCGCGGCCAGCACCTCCAGCGCGCGGTCGGCGAAGCCGGCAAAGAACGGCCGGCCAAGCTCGCTGGTCATTTTCGTGGCGAAGTACTCGGCCAGCACGGGAATGTCGTCGCGGCGGGCGCGCAGCGGCGGGACGGTAACCACGTCGAAGGCCAGGCGGTCCAGCAGGTCGGCGCGAAACTTCCCGGCCGCCGCCAGTTCCGGCAGATTCACGTTGGTGGCGGCCACCACGCGCACGTCCACCGCCAAGGTCTCGCCGCCGCCCACCCGCTCGAAGCTGCCGTATTCGATCACCCGCAGCAGCTTTTCCTGCACGGCAGCGCTGGCCGTCGCGATCTCGTCAAGGAAGATGGTGCCGCGGTCGGCCAGCTCGAACCGGCCGGGGCGGCGGCGCGCGGCGCCGGTGAAGCTGCCGGCCTCGTGGCCGAACAGCTCGGAATCCAGCAGCGCGTCAGGCAGGGCGGCGCAGTTCAGCTTGATGAACGGGGCGGACCAGCGCGGCGAAAGCAGGGCCAGTCGGCCCGCCACCAGCTCCTTGCCGGTGCCGCGCTCGCCGATCACCAGCACCGGGCGATTCAGGGGTGCAGCCTGCGAGACGTGGGCCAGCATGTCCAGAAAAGCCGGCGCCGAGCCGATCGGGGTCGGTGGTTCGGCAGGATTTGCCAATCGCGCCATTAGGTGGTCCCGTTCGCCATAAAGTAGCGAGGCCACGATACGGCGTGGGGCCTAGGCCCGCAAGCTAGACAAAAAACCTAATAAAAACAATGTAGTGCATGTCTGGCACGGCGGATGCAATCACCAGTGCAGGCCAAGACCGGCCGTGTTCATTCAGAAGGGAACCCGCCATGACGACGATCAGCTTCAACCACTCCGCCACCTACTTCCACAACGCCCGCGCTCCGCGCATCACCTTTGCCGCCCGGCTGGCCGCGATGCAGGCGCGCCACGAGGCGTCGCCGCACATGGCCGCCATCCTGGGCGTGGCCGCCCGCGCCGTCCTGGCGGCCGTGCCCTTTGCCACGCTCGCCTGGGTGTTCGTGACGGTTTGACCGCACCGCGCTAGTATCGCAGCAACCGAGGACTTTCCGCCATGGGCATCTTTTCCCGCCTTGCCGACATCGTGAACTCCAACCTTAACGCCCTGCTCGCCAGCGCCGAAGACCCGGAGAAGATCATCCGCCTCATCATCCAGGAGATGGAGGACACGCTGGTCGAGGTCCGCTCCTCCGCCGTGCGCAGCATCGCCGAACGCCGCGAGCTGGAGCGTCGCGTGGAAGCGCTGAAGCGCGAGGAGGCAGATTGGCAGGCCAAAGCCGAGCTGGCGCTGACCCGCGGGCGGGAGGACCTGGCCCGCGGCGCGCTGCTCGCCCGCAGCCACCGTGCCCAGGCGCGTGCCAGCCTGGAGGGGCAGACGGCCCAGATCGTGGGCGCCCTGGCCCAGCAGAACGAGGACATCGCCAAGCTGCAGAGCAAGCTGGCCGACGCCAAGGCGCGCGAACAGAGTTTCGCCCAGCGCCGCACCACCGCGGGCAACCGCATCAAGGTACGCGAGAAACTGCACGACGAGCGCATCAACGACGCGTTCCTGCGCTTCGAGACGGCCGAACGCCAGCTCGACCAGATGGAGGGACGGGTGGAGGCCTACGACCTCGGCCGCTCGCCCGCGCGCGGCCCGACGCTGGACGAGGAGCTCGCCACCCTGGCTGCGGACGCCAGCATGAGCGACGAGCTGGAAGCGCTGAAGGCACGGCTGGGCAACCGGCTGCCGCCGAAGGACAAGGCGGAGGGCTGAGCGTCAACCATGGACCCGCAGACCATCAGAGACATCGCGCTCGCCGGCCTGCACCAGAGCGACGACGTGCAGATCGTGGCGGCCGTGATGGCTGCCGTCGTGCTGATCGTGGTGCCGGCGATTTTCCTCGACTACCGCATCAAGGCGCGGCGTGCACAGGCGGCCTCGCCCGGGGACCAGCGGGCGGTGCAGGAGTTGTGGCAGACCGCGCAGCGTATGGAAACGCGGATCGGCTATCTTGAAAGGGTGCTGGACACCGAGGTGCCCGGCTGGCGCAGCAGGAGCGAGATGCGATGAATGCCATGATGAGCGACGTGTTCGGCCGCCCGCGCCTGCTTCGCGGCGTGTGCGCCGAGTTGGCGGAGCGGGCCGGCACGGCCGTGTGGCTGCCGCGCGCGGCCTTCCTGGTGTTCGGCGCGCTGCACTGGTTCCTGGCGGTGGTCCTCTACATCGTGCTCGCCAAGACCCTGTTCACCGCAAGGCGGCGCGCCTACCCCGGCCTGCGCAGCACCGGCCCGGCCGCCTCCGGCGTGCGTGACCGTTTCGGGGCGCTGGATGCGAGGCTGGCCGCGCTGGAAGCGGCCACGCTGCGCGAGGAAGCCGGCCTGCGCCGCGCCTTTCGCGACCTGGAAGCCCACGCGCCGTAATGAGCCGGGGCGGACGCCGGACAGGCGCGCGGTGGCAGTCATGCTGGCGCTGACCATGGGCGACCCTGCCGGGATCGGCGGCGAGATTGCGGCCGGCGCCTGGCGCATCCTGCGGCAGACCGGCCCCGGCTTTGTCATGCTGGCCGATCCTGACTGGATGGCCGCCCACGCGCCGGTCCAGCGCATCGAGACTGTGGCGGAGGCGCGCTTCGCCGAGGCGGTTCCGGTGCTGTCAATTCGGCTGGACCGGCCCGCGCAGCTTGGCCGCCCCGATGCGTCCAACGCCGCCGCCACCATCGCCAGCATCGAGCAGGCGGTCGGGCTGGCACAGGCGGGCACGGTGTCGGGCGTGGTGACCAACCCGATCAGCAAGGCGGTGCTGCAGGCGGCCGGCTTCCCGCATCCCGGCCATACGGAGTTCCTGGCGGCACTGACCGGGGCCGCGGGGTGCGAGGTCATGATGCTGGCCTCGCCCATGCTGCGCGTGGTGCCGGTGAGCATCCATGTCTCGCTGCGCGCTGCGCTGGACATGCTGACCACGGATGGCATTGTCGCTGTGGCCCGCACCACCCATGCGGCGCTGATTGCCGATTTCGGGGTGGCCGCGCCGCGGCTGGCCATCGCCGGGCTGAACCCCCATGCGGGCGAGGCCGGGCGCATGGGCCACGAGGAGATCGCCCTGATACAGCCGGCCGTGGCACGGCTGCGCGCGGCCGGGCTGGACGCGAGCGGGCCCTGGCCGCCCGACACAATGTTCACGGAGGCGGCCCGCCGGACCTACGACGCCGCGGTGTGCATGTACCACGACCAGGCATTGATCCCGCTGAAGACGCTGGACATGGCCGGCGGCGTAAACGTGACGCTGGGCCTGCCGGTCGTGCGCACCTCGCCCGACCACGGCACCGCCTTCGACATCGCGGGGCGGGGCGTGGCCGACCCGTCTAGTCTGGTCGCCGCCTTGCGCCTGGCCGCCGAGATTGCCAGCCGGCGCCGGCTGGCCTCATTGTGAACACATGCAGCCCTGTCGCCTCGGCGTGAACATCGACCACGTCGCCACCCTGCGCAACGCACGCGGCGGCAGCTTCCCCGACCCGCTGGAGGCGGCACGGACCGCGCTTGCCGCCGGCGCCCACGGCATCACGCTGCACCTGCGCGAGGACCGCCGGCACATCCACGATCACGACCTGGCCCGCATCCGCGCCGCCCTGACCGCGCCGGTCAACCTGGAGATGGCGGCCACGGCCGAGATGGCCGACATCGCGCTGCGCACGCGGCCCCACGCCTGCTGCATCGTGCCCGAGCACCGCCGCGAGGTGACCACGGAGGGCGGGCTGGATGCGGCCGGCCTGGCCGCGACGCTGGGGCCGATGGTGGCCGCGCTGGGCCAGGGCGGCATACGCGTCTCGTTGTTCATCGACCCGGAGCCCGCACAGCTGGAGGCGGCTGCCCGGCTCGGTGCGCCCGTGGTGGAGCTGCATAC
>CAXUGD010000193.1:0-6325 GCA_964250355.1 uncultured Acetobacteraceae bacterium
GGGGGGGCGCCCCGCCCGCCGGGGGCACCCCCGCCATGGGCTACTTGCCGCCGCCGGGGGGGGCTGCGGCCGGCCTGCGGCTCAGCGGGCGCGACTTCGTGGCCGGCGCCGTGCACGGCCACCGCTGGGGCTTGCCGCTGCTGGGCCGGGAGGGCCGGCGTGACGTGGACCGGGTGCTCGACCTCGTGGCCGCCCGCGACCTGGCCACGCGGCCCCTCGCCGAACTTTCCGGCGGCGAGCGGCAACGCCTGTTGCTGGCGCAGGCCCTGGTCGGCCAGCCGCGCCTGCTGCTGCTGGACGAGCCGCTGATGAGCCTGGACCCGCACCGCCAGCAAGGCGTCGTGGCGCTGGTCCGCGCCGTGCAGAAGGAACTCGGCCTGCTGGTGCTGTTCAGCGCACACGAGCTGAACCCGCTGCTGGGCCATCTGGACCGCGTGCTCTATTTGGGCGGCGGCCGCGCTGCGCTGGGCACGGTCGATGAGGTGATCACCGGCCCCGTGCTGTCCCGCCTGTACGGGTCCGAGATCGAGGTGGTGCGCATCGGCGGGCGTATCTTCGTCATGTCGGGCGGCTACGACCTCGAGGGCGACGGGCACCGGCACGACGACGGCCGGCACGCGGCGCAGGCCGGCCGTCTCGATGCGGCACTGTCCCGCGATGCTTGACTACGACTTCATGCGCCACGCCTTTGCGGCGGCCGGGATCGTCGCCGTGCTGTCGGGGCTGGTCGGCTACTTCCTCGTGCTGCGCGGCCAGACGTTTGCCGGCCATGCGCTGGCGCATGTCGGTTTCACGGGTGCGACCGGCGCGGTGCTGGTGGGCTTGGCGCCGCTGTGGGGGCTCGTGTCGGTCACGGTCGCGGCCGGGATCGGCATGGGGCTGATGGGCGGCGCGCTGGCCCAACGCGACGTCGCGGTTGGCATGGTGCTGTCGCTGTCGCTGGGGGTAGGGCTGCTGTTCCTGCACTTCTACACGGCGGCGGCGACGGAGGCCACCGCGCTGCTGTTCGGCAACGTGCTGGCCGTGGACATCCACACCATCTGGGCGCTGCTCGGCCTGGCGGTGCCCAGCCTGCTGGCGCTGGCGGCGATCTCGCGCCCGCTGCTGTTCGCCACCCTGCAGCCGGAGCTGGCGGAAGCCCGCGGCGTGTCGCTGCGGCTGCAGGACGTGCTGTTCCTGGCCATCGTGGCGCTGGCGACCGCCGAGTGCGTGCAGATCGTGGGTGTGCTGCTGGTGTTCGTGCTGACGGTGGGGCCCGCCGCAGCCGCGCAACGCCTTTCCACGCGGGTGGGCACGGGGCTGGCACTCTCGCTGGCACTCGCCTTGGCCGAAGCCTGGCTCGGGATCGCGCTCTGCTATGCCACGGACTGGCCAGCAAGCTTCTGCATCAGCGCGATCAGCGCCGCGGCCTACCTCGCAGCCGGAATCCCGGCGCTGCGGCGTCCACGGCAGGTTTGACACGCCAAAGCGGGCGACGTTATGTAATAACGTCACGTGGCGGCAGCGAAGGAACGTGCCTTGCCGGAATTCCGTCTTTGCCGCCTCGGTGCCGCCGCCTGTCTTTGCCTCTGCTGGGGTGCGCGCGCCCAGACGGTGCCTGCGAGCCCCACGGTCCGGCTGTCGCCCGACCAGGCGCCGCAGGGTGGGGGCAACGTGGAGGAGATCGTGGTGCGCGCCCGCCGGTTGAGCGAGGCGCGCAGCCGGCTGCAGCCGGGGCTGGGCGCCACGGTCTATGAGTTCAGCCCCAAAGCGCTGGAGCAAATTACGCAGGGCGCCAACGCGCCGCTGAACCAGGTGTTGCTGCAGGCACCGGGCGTGGCCGAGGACAGCTACGGCCAGTTGCACGTGCGCGGCGACCACAACGAGGTTCAATACAGGCTGGACGGCGTGGAGCTGCCGGAGGGCATCGCCGTGTTCGGCCAGGCGCTGGAAAGCCGGTTTGCCCACTCGATCGCCTTCATCACCGGATCGCTGCCGGCGCAGTACGGCGTGTTGCAGGCGGCCGTGGTCGATATCGGCACCAAGACCGGCATCACCGATCCCGGTGGCTCGGTGTCGGTCTATGGCGGCTCGCGCGACTACTTCCAGCCGAGCGCCTCCTACGGCGCGCGGCGCGGCGACTGGGACCTGTTCGTCACCGGCGATTTCCTGCACAACCGCGTCGGCATCGAGAACCCGACCAGTTCGTTCAATCCGATCCACGACCTGAGCAACCAGTACCACGGGCTGGCGCACCTGACCTACACGCCCGACGACCAGACGCGGGTCAGCCTGATCGCCGGCGTGTCGAACGCGCAGTTCCAGATCCCCAACAACCCGGGCCAGGTCCCCGGGCTGGGGCTCACCGTGAATAGCGTCGCCAATTACGACAGCTCGAACCTGACGGAGCACCAGCGCGAGATCACCGACTTCTCCATCCTGTCGCTGCAGAAGCACTACGACGGCTTCGACGTGCAGGCCTCGGTCTTCTCGCGCTACAGCAGCCTGTATTTCACGCCCGATCCGCTGGGCGACCTGCTGTTCAACGGCCTCGCGCAAACGGCGGCCAAGTCGATCTGGTCGAGCGGCACGCAGACCGACGCCACCTGGTACGCCAGCCCGGCGCACACGATCCGCACCGGCTTCCAGATCACCGGCGAGCGGCTGGTCTCGCAGACATCGTCCAACGTGTTCTTCCTCGACCAGACGGGCGCCCAGACGTCGCCGCTCCCCACCACCATCCAGAGCGACTCCGGCAAGACGGGCGGCGTCTATGGCCTGTATCTCCAGGACGAATGGAAGCTGCTGCCCGGGCTGACCCTGAATTACGGCGGGCGCTTCGACCTGGTGGACGAGTTCACCCACGAGAACCAGGTGTCGCCGCGCGTGAGCCTGGTGTGGCAGGCCGACCGCGGCACCACCCTGCACGCGGGCTACTCGCACTACTTCACGCCGCCGCCCTTCGAGCTGATACCGAACAACTTCGTCAACCTGTTCAACGCCACCACCGCGCAGAGCGCATGCCCCGCCGGCAGCTCGCCGCTGTGCCGCAACGACGTGGTGCGCGCCGAGCACGACAACTACTACGATGCCGGCATCGACCACGTGTTCCTGCCGGGGCTGCATGCCGGCGTGGACGCCTACTACAAGCAGGCGCGCAACCTGATCGACGAAGGCCAGTTCGGCGCGCCGATCATCCTGACCGTGTTCAACTATGCCAAGGGCCAGGACAGCGGTGTGGAGTTCTCCGCCAGCTACGACCACGGCCCCTGGTCGGCCTATGGCAACCTGGCGATCAGCCGCGCGATCGGCCGCGACATCAACTCGGCACAGTTCACCTTCTCGCCGGACGAACTCGACTACATCAGCCGGCACTACATCCACCTCGACCACGACGCACGCTTCACCGGCTCGGGCGGTGTCGCCTATGCGGCGTTCCGGGGCACCGACATGCCGGCGCGGCTGTCGGCGGACCTGGTGACGGGCAGCGGCCTGCGCGCCGACGGCGACGTGCCCAACGGCCGCGCGCTGCCCGGCTACTACGTGATCAACCTGTCGGCCACGCAAAACTTCCAGAAGCTGTTCCTGCGCGGCGTGGAGTTGCGGTTCGACGTACTGAACCTGCTCGACCGCAGGTACGAAATACGTGACGGCAGCGGCGTGGGCGTGGGCGCACCGCAATTCGGCCTGCGCCGCACGCTGCTGGCCGGCATCACGCAGCGTTTCTGAGCGGGGCGATGGCTGGCTGACGTGTCCCTCGAACCCGGCAAACAAGAATGGAACACGAAGAACACGAAGGGGAGTGAAGAGCACGAAGAGAGTAGGCGGAAGGGAGGATCTGTAGAGAATTGCTGTGGCTTCATGCGAAAGATCAATCCATCTACGACCGACGAACGTGCCGTCATAGGCGATGGCGCGCGCGGACGCCCCTCGTTTCCCGGCGCCGGATGGGCTAGGGCAGGGGGATGAACTACCCAGCTTTCACTGCGGCACTCCTGGCAGGCACCGCACTGCTGTCGGGTCGGCCCGCCGCCGCCTCGGGACCAATCGACCCTGCGCTGTTGCAGAACCTGCATTGGCGCTCCATCGGGCCGTTCCGCGGCGGTCGGGTGCTGGCCGTGCAGGGGGCGCCCGACCGCCGGCTGCGCTTCTACTTCGGCGCGGTAAACGGCGGCGTCTGGCGGACGGAGGATGCGGGCCGCACCTGGGCGCCGATCTTCGATGCGGCGCCGGTGGGCTCGGTGGGCGCGCTGGCCGTGGCACCCTCGGCACCCGGCACCCTGTATGTCGGCACCGGGGAGGCCGACATGCGGTCCGACATCGCGCAGGGCCAGGGCATGTTCCGCTCCGTCGATGGCGGGGCCACCTGGACGGCGGTCGGGCTGGAGGACACGCAACAGATCGGCCGCATCCTGGTCGATCCGCGCGACGCCCGCGTGCTGCTGGTGGCCGCACTGGGCCACCCCTACGGCCCCAACGCGATGCGCGGCGTGTTCCGCTCCGCCGATGGCGGGGCCACCTGGACCAAGACGCTGTTCCACGATGCCGATACCGGCGCCATCGACATGGCGTTCCAGCCCGGCAATCCGGACGTGGTCTATGCCGCGCTATGGCAGACGCGCCGGCCGCCGTGGAACGTTTACCCGCCTTCCAGCGGCCCCGGCAGCGGGTTGTACAAATCCACCGATGGCGGGCGCAGCTGGGCGCCGCTCACCGGCCACGGCCTGCCGGCCGCGCCGGGCCGCATCGGCATTGCGGTGTCGCCGGCGCGGCCAGACCGGGTTTATGCGCTGGTGGACACGCGGGACGCCTCGGCCGGGGCGGGCCTGTACCGGTCGGACAACGCGGGCGCCGACTGGGTGCGGGTCAGCAGCGACCCCCGCATCGTGGCGCGCGCCTGGTATTTCTCGGGCATCACCGCCGACCCCAAGAACGCCGACACCGTTTGGGTGTGCGACACGATCATGCTGCGCTCGGACGATGGCGGCGCGCACTTCCTGCCGGAAAAGGGCGACCCGACCGGTGACGACTTCCACGCGCTGTGGATCGATCCGGACGACCCGGCCAGGCGGATCCTGGGCGTGGACCAGGGCGCGCTCGTCACCCTGAACGGCGGCCACACGTGGAGCTCCTGGTTCAACCAGCCGACCGGGCAGTTCTACCACGTCAGCACCGACAACCGCTTCCCCTACCGGGTTTACGGCGCGCAACAGGATTCGGGCGCCGCCAGCGTGCCCAGCCGCACCGACAGCCCGTTCGACGGGATCGCGATGACCGAGTTCCGCGAAACGGCCGCCGGCGGGGAAAGCGACAACATCGCGCCCGACCCCCAAGACCCGGATACCGTCTATGGCGGCCGCGTGGACAGGCTGGACCTGCGCTCGGGCCAGTTGCGCAGCATCGACCCCACCCTGGCCTTCCCCGACAACTACCGCAGCACCTGGACGCTGCCGCTGACCTTCGGGCCGCGCGACCACGCGCTGTATTTCGGCAACCAGCGTGTGTTCCGCACGGCCGATGGCGGCGCGCACTGGGCGCCGGTCAGCCCGGACCTGACCCGCCCCGACCCTGGCCAGCCGCCGAACCTCGATGCGCCCACCCGTGCCGACCTGCCCGAGGCCGGCCCGCGCCGCGGCGTGGTCTATGCCATCGCACCCTCGCCGCTGGACGCCGCCCTGATCTGGGCCGGCACCGATGACGGGCTGGTGTGGCGGACGCAGGACGGTGGGCAGCACTGGGCCGACGTGACTCCGCAATCGGTCGGCCCGTGGTCCAAGATCGGGGTGGTGGAAGCCTCGCATTTCGACGCGGCCGTGGCCTACCTGGCGGTGGACCGGCACCGGCTGGACGACCCGGCGCCCTACCTGCTGCGCACGGGCGATGGCGGGCGGAGCTGGCAGCCCATCGTGACCGGCCTGGGCGACCCGGCCACCGGACGCAGGAACAACAGCGCCAACGTGGTGCGCGAGGACCCGGTGCGGCGCGGCCTGCTCTACGCCGGCACCGAAAGCGGCACCTACGCCTCGTTCGACGACGGGGCGCACTGGCAGGCGCTGGAGCGTGGCCTGCCGCGGACCAGCGTGCGCGACATCGCTGTGCATGGCGACGACCTGGTGATCGCGACCCATGGCCGCGGCTTCTACATCCTGGACGACATCGCCCAGCTGCGCGCGCTGGCGGCCGACGCCTCGGCCGGGCCGCGCCTGTTTCCGCCCGCGCCGGCCATCCGCCTGCATCCGCCCGACTTCACCGGCACGCCGCTGCCCCACGACGAGCCGGCAGCGCAGAACCCGCCCAACGGTGCGATCATCGACTTCGCGCTGCCGGCCGGGGTGCAGGGTCCGGT
>CAXUGD010000194.1:0-6309 GCA_964250355.1 uncultured Acetobacteraceae bacterium
GGGTTGTCCCGCAGTACCCACAGGAACACCGATCCGCAGCCGGTGGTTCTACCGGCATCTGGGCGGCCAGGAGGCAGCGCAGGGGCAGACGCGATTTGCGGGGGTGGCGCTGGCGCAGGTGGCGTATCGGTGGGAGCCGATTGATGGGTTGTTGGGGGTGGAGACGGCGGGGTAGAGCACTCGCGTCGACCCGGGCTAAACCTCATAATTTTCATTGTGGCGTGGATGACCTACTGCAGAAAGGGATTGTGAGGCGTGGCCAAGGAGATTTCTTGGGATGATGCGATACAGCAGGTCCTCGCGAAGGCAGAGGGAGCGGTGCACTACTCCGACATCGCTGATAGCATCGTCTCGCAAGGTTTGCGGCAATCAGTTGGAGCGACTCCGGCCTCGACGGTTGCGAGTTTTTTGAGTCAGTCGATCAACAAAAGTAATGAGTCACCTTACCTCCGTGTTGGAAGAGGAGAGTACACGCTAAAGAGTTTGGTAGAACGTAAGCAGGAGAATCCTCAGCCATCAACAGCGACTGATGAGCAAACGCTTGAGGCTGGCGCACTTCGTGCCTTTGGCATGTTTTGGGCGCGGGCTGAGGTTTACTGGAACGGCACGCCACGAACACTTGGTCGGCAGGGAACAGCGGCTACAGAAGTAAACTTTGCGAATCAGGTAGGTATATATCTGCTTCATGACCGGGAACGAGTCATTTACGTTGGTCGAGCTAGCGACACGCTCTTCTCACGACTGAAGGCTCACACCATGGATCGGTTGGGAAGTCGCTGGGATAGGTTTTCCTGATTCGGCTTGCGAGTTGTCGATTCTGGAGGAAATCTTTCTGACCGAAACGTGCCCTGGGGACAGGACGTCGTGATTGAAACGCTTGAAGCACTTCTAATCGAGAGTCTTGAGCCACCACTTAATAGAAAACGCGGGGATAATTTCTCCGGTGTCGAATATCTACAAATTTCTGATCCTCAGATCGATGAAGCTAGGAAAAAGGCGTTGTTTGAGGAAATGTTTAAGACCCGAGCACTGCGCTAGCTTGGCAAAGGTAGCCTGTGTCGCGCCCTTGCGCGCGATGCGGGGAGCCGTTACGGGATGAGTGCCGGCTTTGACCCGCATTGCCCAAGTGCAATACGGCTACGCTGGGGTAGAAACGTTGCGGACAAAGTTTGCAGTACTACCGAGGCTGCTTCAGACGTGGAAACTCTCCCCGCACCCGCAGCGGCCCTTCTCGTTGGGGTTGGTGAAGGTGAAGCCGGCGCTTAGCGCTTTCTGCTCGTAATCCATCACCGTGCCGATCAGGAACAGGCTTGCCTTGCGGTCCACCAGCACGGTCAGGTCGGCGTCGCGCACCACCTCGTCGCCAGGGCCGGGTTCGGGGACCCAGGTCATGTCGTAGGCCAGGCCGGAGCAGCCCTTGGTGTTGACGCTGATGCGCAGCAGGCGGCCGTCGCCGTGCGCGTATAGGGCGCGCAGGCGGGCGGCGGCGGCTTCCGACAGCGTCATCAGCGGCGGCAGGGCGCGGCGGGGGCGGGTAGTCGCGTTCAATGCAGTCTTGTCCATGGGGCGCAAAATCCGGCTAGAACATGTTGAGCGCTAGGCGCGCTTCGTCGCTCATGCGGCTGGGATCCCACGGTGGGTCCCATACGGTTTCCACCTCGGCCGCGGTCACGCCAGGCACGGCGAGCACGGCCTCACGCACCTGCACCGGCAATTCCTGCGCGCTGGGGCAGCCGGGGGCGGTCAGCGTCATCTCGACCTTGACCGCGCCGGCGTCGCTGATCTCGACAGCGTAGATCAGGCCCAGCTCGTAGATGTTCACCGGGATTTCCGGGTCGTAGATCGTGGCGATCGCGTCGAGCAGCGCGGTTTCACCGGGAACGGCCAAGACTTCGCCATCGGGTGTCCAACTGCCGGCGACGGCGGCAGTCTGGGTCTCGGGACGGTCGTTCAATCAAGCCTCCTTGCCGCTGTCGAGCGCCGCAACCAGGGCCGCCCAGGGCAGTACCGCGCATTTCACGCGCGAGGGATAGTCCGACACGCCGGAGAGCGGACGCAGCGTCTCGATCGCCGCATCGTGGCAGTGCGTATCGCCGTTTTTGGCCAGATCGCCGAAAGCCGCGGCCAGAGCACGGATATCGGGTTCGGCGCGGCCGCGCACCACCTGCGCCATCAGATCGGCGGACGCCAGGCTGATGGCGCAACCGCGAGCCTCGAAAGCAGCCTCGGCCACCATGGCGTCGGACGAGAAGGTGAGGCGTACGTCAACCTCGTCGCCGCAAAGCGGGTTGTCGCGGTGGGCCTGCGCGTCGAACGGATCGAGACGATACATGTGGCGCGGGTTGCGGGCGCGTTCCAGGACGACGTCCTGGTAGAGCTCGCGCAGGTCGTCGAACACCGCGCCGGTCACCGGAAGAACCCCTGGATGCGGGTCAGCGTCTCGGCCAGGAAATCGATCTCGTCCCGCGTGGTGTAGAGGCCGAAGCTGGCGCGTGCGGTGCTGCTCAGGCCCAGGCGGCGCATCAGCGGTTCGGCACAGTGCTGGCCGGCGCGCACGGCGATGCCGTTGCGGTCGAGCAGGGTGGCGATGTCGTGCGCGTGCGCGCCCTTCATCGTGAAGCTGACCACGCCGCCGCGATCCTGCGCCTGGCCCACGATGTGCACGCCGTCCACCGACGACAACCGTGCCAGCGCGTGATCGGTGAGCGACGCCTCGTGCGCCGCGATCGCGTCGAAGCCGATGGCACGCACGTAGTCGATCGCGGCCCCCAGCCCAATCACTTCCAGGATCGCCGGCGTGCCAGCCTCGAACTTGGTGGGCGGCGGCGCCCAGGTGGAGTGCTCGAAACTAACGCTGGAGATCATGTCGCCGCCGCCCATGAAGGGCGGCATCGCCTCCAGCAGCGCCATGCGCGCCCACAGCACGCCCACGCCGGTGGGGCCGTACAGCTTGTGGCCGGTGAACACGTAGAAATCGGCGCCCAGCGCCTGCACATCGACGGCGCGATGCACCACCGCCTGGCTGCCATCCACCAGCAATTGCGCGCCGGCGGCGTGGGCCAGCGCGGCGATGCGCTCGATCGGGTTGTAGGTGCCCAGCACGTTGGACATGTGGGTGACGGCAACCAGGCCCACGCGGCCATCGTCCAGCAGGCGCGCCAACGCCGCCATGTCGAGCTCGCCGGCATCCGTGATCGGCGCCACGCGCAGCTCGATGTCGTGCCCGTCGCGCAGCATCTGCCACGGCACGATGTTGGCGTGGTGCTCCATCTCGGTCACCACGACCGCCTGGCCGGGCTTCAGCACGCCACGGCCGTAGCTGTGGGCGACGAGGTTGATGGCGCCGGTGCTGCTGCCGGTGAACACGATCTCCTCGCGCGAGGGCGCGTTCAACAGGGCCGCCACCTTGTCGCGCACGGCTTCATAGGCGTCGGACGTACGCTCGCTCATCCAGTGCAGGCCGCGATGAACGTTGGCGTACTGCGTTTCCATCGCGGTGCGCATGGCGTCGATCACGGCGCGGGGCTTTTGCGCGGAGGCGGCGCTGTCCAGGAACACCAAAGGCTTGCCGTGCACGCGCTGCGACAGAATGGGAAAGTCGGCGCGTATGCGCTCCACGTCGAAGGCCGGCGCTAGGTCGGCCCGCTTGGGGTCGGCGTTCACGACGGCACCGCCCACCACGCATCGATCACGCGGTCCAGCATGGCGCGCGCGCGCGCGTCGGTCACCATGTCCAGCGCCTCGCCCAGGAAGGCGCGCACCAGCATGGCGCGTGCCTCCTCGCGCGGGATGCCGCGGCTGACCAGGTAGAAGAACTGGTCCGCATCCAGCTCGCCCACCGTGGCGCCGTGGCTGCACTTCACGTCGTCGGCGAAAATCTCCAGCTGCGGCTTGCAATCGACCTCGGCATCGGGCGAGAGCAGCAGCGCCTGGTTCATCTGGTAGCCGTCCGTCTTCTGCGCGGTCCGCGACACCTCGATCTTGCCCTGGAAGATGCTGCGGGCCCGCCCGGCCAGCACGTGCTTGACGGTCTGGCGCGACTGGCAACCCGGCGCGTCGTGGTTGACCACGGTGGTGAAGTCGTTGTGCTGCGTGCCGCGCAGCAACTGGGCCGCGTTCACGGCCGCATGGCCGCCTGCGCCGGACAGCCGGGCGTGCACGTCCGTCCGCGCCAGGCGGGCGCCGGTGGACAGCGTAAAGCCGTGATAAGTCGCATCGGCCGCAACATCCGCATAGATGGTGGCGAGGTGAAACGCCGCCGGCGACTCGTTCTGCAGCCGCACATGGGTGAGCTGCGCCGACGCCGCCACCGTGATCTCGGTGACCGGGTTGTGCAGGTATTGCCCGTGCCCGACGGCCACTTCGATCACGGTCAGCCTGGCGCCGGCCGCCAGACGGATCGCGTGGCGCGGGTGGAACGCGACCGCGGTGCCGTAGATGTCGTGGCCGGCGCTGATGAGAAGGACGGTGCCCGCATCGACACCCTCCGGCACCTCGATGATGGCGCCGTCTTCCGCCAGCATGGTGTTCAGCGCCACCAGGCGCTCGCGCCCGGGCTGCGGCAGCACGCCGAAATCGGCGCTGGCGGCGAACGAGCGCACGATCGCGCCCTCGGGCAGGATCGATTCTGCGACGTTGAAGCGGCCCTGGATGAACACCAGCCGCGGCACGCCGGCGAAGCCTTCGAGGTCGGGCAGGTCGGCATCGGCTACGAAACCGCTGGCCTCCGTCAAGGGCTCGTGGAACTTGGTCTCGGCCAGGGCGGCAAGGTTGGTGTAGCGCCACGACTCCTCGCGCATCGTGGGCAGGCCCGAGCGGCGCAGGATGTCGGCCGCCTCCTGCCGCGGTGCGGGCGTGCCGGGCAGCCGCTGCGTCAAACCTTCGTAGCGCGACAAGAAGCTGTCGGCCGACGGGGTGCGCGGGGGCAGCGGGGCGAGCGCGGTGCTCATGCAGCCTCCGCAATCACCTGGGTGTAGCCTTGCGCTTCCAGCGCGCGCGCCAGGTCCGCCCCGCCGCTGCGCACGATACGGCCATGCGCCAGCACGTGCACGGCGTCGGGCACGATGTGGTCCAGCAGGCGCTGGTGGTGCGTGATGACGAGCGCCGAGAAGCCGGGCGCGCGCAGGGCGTTCACGCCGTCGCCCACGATCTTCAGCGCGTCGATATCCAAGCCGCTGTCTGTCTCGTCGAGAATGGCGAGCTTCGGGCGCAGCATGGTCATCTGCAGCACCTCGTTGCGCTTCTTCTCGCCGCCGGAGAAGCCCACGTTCACGTTGCGCTTCAGCATGTCGTCCGGCATCTGCAGACGCTTGGCTTCCGCGCGCGCCGCTTTCAGGAACTGTGCCGCGTCCAGCTCCGGCTCGCCCCGCGCGCGCCGCACCGCGTTCAGCGCCGTGCGCAGGAAGTTGGCGTTGCCCACGCCGGGCAGTTCGACGGGGGCCTGGAACGCCAGGAACAGGCCGGCTTGCGCGCGCGCCTCCGGCTCCATCGCCAGCAGGTCCTGGCCGTCGAAGGTGGCGCTGCCGCCGGTGACGGTGAAGTCCTCGCGGCCGGACAGCACGTAGGACAGGGTGGACTTGCCCGAGCCGTTCGGCCCCATGATGGCGTGCACCTCGCCGTCCGGCACGGTCAGGTCGATGCCGCGCAGGATCGGCTTGTCGCCGATGGAGGCGGACAGGTTCTTGATCTGGAGCATGGCGACTAACCCACCGAACCTTCCAGGCTGACGGCCAGCAGCTTCTGCGCCTCGACCGCGAACTCCATCGGCAGTTCCTTCAGCACCTCGCGGCAGAAACCGTTGACGATCATGCCGACCGCTTCCTCCTCGGACAGGCCGCGCTGGCGGCAGTAGAACAGCTGATCCTCGGCGATCTTCGACGTGGTCGCCTCGTGCTCCACCTTGGCGCCCGCGTTGCGGCATTCGATGTAGGGCACGGTGTGCGCGCCGCACCGGTCGCCGATCAGCAGGCTGTCGCATTGCGTGTGGTTCCGCGCGCCGGACGCGCGCGGCAGGATGCGCACCAGGCCGCGATAGGTGTTGTTGCTGCGGCCGGCGGAGATGCCCTTCGACACGATGGTGCTGGTGGTGTTGCGGCCGATATGGATCATCTTGGTGCCGGTGTCGGCCTGCTGGCAGTTGTTGGTCAGCGCCACGGAGTAGAACTCGCCCACGCTGCCCTCGCCCTGCAGGACGCAGGACGGGTACTTCCAGGTGATGGCCGATCCGGTCTCCACCTGCGTCCAGCTGATCTTGCTGCGCGCGCCGCGGCAGGCGCCGCGCTTGGTGACGAAGTTGTAGATGCCGCCGCG
>CAXUGD010000195.1:0-6299 GCA_964250355.1 uncultured Acetobacteraceae bacterium
GCCGCCTCCAGGGCGGCGAGTTCGGAGATCAGGCGAGCCACCATCGACGCCGACATCGCGTTGCGTCGTGCTGGCCTGTCCAGGGTGAGCACGACGATCCTGCCGTCGTCGACCGAGTGGGTCGCGAGGCCGCCTTCCTGAGTCATGCGCGGTTTCACCGCATGTGGCCGAAGCAGCGGCGCAGCTCGTTGACGAAGTCGGCCGGACGTTCGAAGGCCGCGAAATGGCCGCCGCGATCCAGCTCGTTCCAGTAGACCAGGTTCGGGTAAGACCGCTCCGCCCAGCGTCGCGACGGCCGGAAGATCTCCTTGGGAAAGATGCTGACACCTACGGGAATCTCGATGCGCGTCGCCGTGAACGAGTCCAGGCTCTCCCAGTACAGCCGCGCCGAGGACGTGGCGGTCTCCGTCAGCCAGTAGAGCGTGATGTTGTCCAGCATGGCGTCCGTCGGCAGCGCGCTTTCCGGCGTGCCGTCGTTGTCCGTCCAGGCCTGGTACTTCTCGTAGATCCAGGCAGCCTGGCCGGCGGGCGAGTCCGTCAACGCGTAGCCCAGGGTCTGCGGCCGCGTGCCCTGCTGCCTGGCGTATCCCGAGCCGCGCTCCCGGTAGTGCCGCATGGTGGCGACCGAGGCCTGTTCGGCCGGTGTCAACCGGGCCAGGTCATCGCTTTCGGGGAAGGCGATCGGCATGTTCAGGTGGATGCCCACGCAACCCGGCGGCCGCGCCGCACCGATGGACGTGGTGACCGCAGCGCCCCAGTCGCCACCCTGCGCCACGTAGCGCGTGTAGTCGAGCCGGCCCATCAGCGCGATCCAGGCGAGCGCGATGCGGTCGACGCCCCAGCCGGCCTCCGCCGGCTTGCCGGAGAAGCCGAAACCCGGCAGCGACGGCACGACGACGTGGAAGGCGTCGTCAGGGTCACCGCCATGCGCGGCCGGCTCGGTGAGCGGCCCCAGCACGTCGAGGAACTCGATGACCGACCCCGGCCAGCCATGGGTGAGGATCAGCGGCAACGCGTGCGGGTTGGGCGAACGCACGTGCAGGAAATGTAGGTCCAGCCCGTCGATGCGCGTGCGGTACTGTCCTGCGGCGTTCAGCCGCGCCTCGCAGCGCCGCCAATCGTAGGCGGTAGCCCAGTGGTGGCAGAGGCCGCGCACGGCTTGCAGCGGAACGCCCTGGCTCCAATCGGCCACCGTCTCACGATCCGGCCAGCGTGTGCTGGTGAGCCTGGCACGCAGATCGTCCAAGGCGGCCTGTGGCACGTCGGACCAGAAAGCCTCGATCGCGTCGGACACCCGGTATCTCCTATTGCGGCTGGCACTCATCGCGTGCTGCCGTCCGGCGGACAAGCGTCCGCCTACCGGCTGATAGGCTGGCCGTGCGATCGGCAATGGCATTCACCCGCTGCTGCAGGTGCAGCGCGCAAGAAGCAGGTGAGACATGGCGACAGTCCTTCCGCCCCCCGCAAGCGAGGTGCCGGCGCATGTGCCGCCCGAGCTCGTGATGGAGTCGCCGCTCTATGCGCGACAGACCGTGTATGAGAATCCTTTCGAGACGATCATCCCGGAGATCCATCGTGGCCCGCGGATCACGTACGTCACCAACATCTTCCCCGGCAAGCGGCCCGGCTGGCTGCTGAAGGGCGCCGAAGACCTGCGCACGCTGCTCGGCGACACGGAGAACTTCACCAAGCGCGGCATGGGGCGGTGGGCGCAGGCGATCGGCGAGGACTGGATGGTGATCCCGACCGAGGCCGACCCGCCGATACACGCCTTCTACCGCCAGGCGCTCAACCCGAGCTTCGCGCCGCAGAAGATGGTCGCATTGCGCGACCAGATGCGCGAGCGCGCCCGCGTGCTGATCGCCGCGTTCAAGGACACGGGATCCTGCGATTTCCTCGAGCAGTTCGCCGTCAGCTACCCCGTCAACATCGTGCTGGACTTCCTGGGATTGCCGCAGGAGAGGATGGCGCAATTTCTGTCATGGGAGCACGACCTGCTGCACACCGACGACGTGCAGGTGCGCACCGCGGCCATCCGCAACGTCAAGGACTACCTGCTCGACGAGATCGAAAGCCGGCGCCGGTCGCCGCGCGAGGACTACATCAGCCGCATCCTCACTTACGAGATCGACGGCCGCGTCTGGTCGCCGGAGGAGGTGTTCGGCCACTGCTTCAACCTCTACCTCGGCGGCTTAGACACGGTCACCTCGCATCTCGGCTTGGCGTTCCACCACCTGGCGACGCACCCGGAGCATCAGCGTCAGCTGCGCGAGAAGCCGAGCCTGGGCGTGCTGGCCGTCGAGGAGATGCTGCGCGCATACGCACCCGTCACTAGCTTCCGCATCGTGGCCAAGGCGGTGGAATTCGCCGGTGTCGCGATGATGCCGGGTGATTACGTGTCCGTTGCGACGTCGGTAGCGGGTCGTGACCCCACCGAATACGATGCGCCCGGCGAAATCCGTTTCGACCGACGGCCGAGCATCCTCAGCCTGGGCGGCGGCATCCACAAATGCCTCGGCATGCACCTCGCACGGCTGGAGTTGCAGACGGCAATCGAGGAGTTCCTCACTGCGGTGCCGGAGTTCCGCGTCAAGGACGGCTTCGCGGTTCCGTTCCACGTGGGCAACATACTACACGTCGAAAAGCTGCCGCTCGCCTGGAATTAGGCACGGCCAGTGAGCTGCCTGTCAGGGCGGCCGACAGTAGCGTTGGCCTACCTGCCGATAGGTAAGGGAGCCGGCGTGCCGCCGCTAGCCTTGCTTACAAAGTTGCCGTGCAGGAGTCGACTGGCGACGTTGATCAAAGGTCCCGTGAGATGGACCGAAGGGGGGGAAATTGCTGTCGAGAAAATTCGTCTTCGTTTCCACGACTGCACTGGCGCTTTCGGCATCTGCGCAGGTACACGCGCAGGTCGCCGAGCCGCAACAGACACGAACGCTGGCCCAGTCCGGAGCACACGCCAAGAACGGGTTGGAAGAAGTGGTCGTCACCGCCCGTCGCCGTGCCGAGCGGGCGCAGACGACGCCTGTTTCGGTCACCGTGCTGTCGACTTCGACGCTCAAGCAGAGGAACGTCCAGGAGATTCAGGACCTCAACAACGTCGTTCCCGGTTTCCGCTTCGGCTCGGAGGGCGGCAAGAGCACCAACGACGCGATCCTGCGCGGCCTCTCGCGCATCCCGCTGGGCGCCGGCGTGCCCGCCGTCGTCAGCTACTTCAACGACGTCCCACTGCCAGGCCTGGGATCGAACCTTCCGTTCTACGACATCTCGAACGTGCAGGTGCTCAAGGGGCCGCAGGGAACGCTGTTCGGCCGCAACACGCTCGGCGGCGCGATCCTCATCACGCCGACGCAGCCGACCGACAAGTACGGCGGCTACATCGACGGGCAGCTCGGCAATTACGGCCATGAGGATTTCAGCGGCGCGGTCAACCTGCCCTTCGTGCCGGACAAGGTCGAACTTCGTATCGCCGGGCAGGTGCGGCGTGAATCCGGCTACGTCAAGAGCATCAACCAGAGCGGCGCGACGTTCGGAAACACGGACGAGAACTCCTACCGGATCTCGCTCCTGCTGCGGCCGACGAGCACCATCCAGAACATCACCACGTACGACTACCTCACCGCGCCGGAGGAAGCCGCAGGCGAGTACCTGCTGAATGGCAACCCCGGAGTCATACCTGGCTTGTCGGGATTGATCGATTCTCAGATCAGGAATTTCGTGGCCAGGCAGCACGCAGCCGGACCGTTCTATGCGTTCTCCGACAGTGCCGGATCCGGCAAGGCGTTCAGGCGCTTGCAGGGTTTGTCCAACGACACGCGCGTGGACCTGACCGACGATATACAGGTGCGCAACATCCTGGGTTACCGCAAGGCGTTCAACGACCAGCTGATCAACACCGGTGCGGTGCCGGATTTCGGCGTCACCATACCGGGCTTGGGCGCGGTGCCGTTCAAGCTGTACGACGCCGCTGAGGTGGACAACCAGGAGTATCTGACCGATGAGGTGCAGGTGATCGGCCACTCGCTGAACCGGCGCCTGAACTGGATTATCGGCGGCTTCTACAATCATGACGATCCGACCGGACCCGCAGGCACGAACTTCAACGCCTTCGCCATCGGCCCGTCGAAAGGCACCTACACGACCTCGCAGGTCGAGAACCACAATTACGCGCTGTACGGCCAGGCCGGCCTGGACCTGTCGGACTGGGTGCTCAAAGGGCTGACGTTCAACGCCGGCTATCGCTACAGCTGGGATATGGTGCATGGCTGCGGCGGAATGATCGGCACCAACTACGCCAGCCAGAACACGTGCGAGGAGCAGGCGCGGCTGCACATCCCGGGCGGTGCCGGCGACGTGGGCGCGGAGGGCTCCGAGCCGAGCTGGACGTTCGGCTTCGACTACAAATATTCCGAACGCCAATTCTTCTACGTGACGACGCGGCGCGGCTATCGCGGCGTCAACATCAACACGCCGCTGTTCTCATCACCCTACACCACCGGCGGCGTCGTCGTGCCGCCGTTCATCGGCGGTCCGGGTTGCACCGGTCCCGGGAACCGTTGCCCCGACCTGCGTCAGTTCCAGACGACGGGACCGGAAAAGCTGACCGACGTGGAGGTCGGCTCGAAGACCGACTTCTCGATCGGCGGCATGCAGGGCCGCCTGGACATCGCGGCCTTCTGGGAGAAGTACAGCAAGGCGGTCCAGTTCTTCAACGTGGCCCAGACCGGCATCTACCTGTCCGCGCCTGACCTGCCGACTGCGCAATCCGTCGGCATCAACGCCGCCGACGAGACGATCGACGGTGTGGAGGTGGGTTTCATCCTCAAGCCGATACCGGACCTGACCCTCAGCCTTGACGGCGCCTACAACAACGCCGAAATCGACAGCGTCACCTCCCCGTCGACTACCGGCCTGCAACTGACCAAGGGACAGATCACCCTACCCTCGCCGCGCTTCTCCGGGTCGGCCAGCGTGACGTACACGGCGCCCGTACACCCGCTGCAGGGCAACCTCCTGTTCGTGGCCGACTGGTATCAGACGGGCAAGTTTGGCGGCCAGTACGGCGTGAACCTGCCCGGCTACGGCATCGGCAACGCGCGCCTGGCGCTGAACAACATCGCCAACTCCGGCTTCGACGTGGCGCTCTACGTTCGCAACATCCTGGATCGCGCCTACCTGATCTCGCCCACCGTGCTGCTCAACAGCTTTCCCACGAACTCGGCGATCTACGCCGAGCCGCGCACGTACGGGATCGAAGCGCGCTATACGTTCTGACAGCAAAGAACTTTTGTCCGTGCTGTCGCGGACCCCACGGACAAAAGTTCTTTGGTTCGTTTTTTAAGAAAGCACTGCTTACTTGAACTTGAACAACTCGCGACGGAGTCCGATCAGCTCACCGCAATCGGCGCTGACATCGTCGCGATAGGCGAAATCCCCGTCCGCCTGTCGCGCGGCCAGATCCTGCATCAGCAGCCGGTACCGCTGGCCGGCGGCGTCGAACTTCGAGTGCAGGTCCCGCCGCTTGGTTTCGCGCATGTAGCGCGGGCTCTGCGGCGATGTCATGGAGCTGTCCTGCCGCGAGACGAGATAGCTCGCCTTCGGCATCACGTGGCGAAACAGGAAGCCCGCGTTGCTGGTGTTCATCGCGAAATCCAGCCGCGTGCGGTCTCGCGTCTCCGGCACGCAAGGGTGGAACAGCGGCACGTCGTCGCCCGGCGAGAAGCGGCCGTACACCACCGCGCAATGGCTGCGCAGGTAGATGTGGATCACCTGGCGGATGTTCTGCGTCGGCTGGCGTATGCCGCTGAAGAACTTCATCACCGGGGCCACCGTCTTGCCGGTGCTGGTGCGTATCATGGTCACCGTCTCGGTGGTCCACGAGACCTCGATGTCGTCGGTCTCCGACTTCTCGTCGCCGACCACGTCGGCGTGCAGGAAGTCGGCGTGGGTCAGGTCAATCAGGTTCTCCAGCGAGATCGGCGCCGAGCAATCGAACCGCACCGTGCCCGTCATGTACCCCGGCAGGCTCGCATGCGGCGGCAGGAACGGCAGGTTGGGCAGTTTCTCGGGCGCGGCGGCCTCGGGGTCGCCGAACCAGCCCCACACGTAGCCGTAGCGCTCCATGGCGGGATAGCGACGCGCCGTGCCCGCGGCCTGGCCGGGGTGGTCCGGGGCCGCCTGCGCCGTGCCGCCGTCGCGCCAGACGAAATACGGGTGCGAGTAGATCGACCGGCGCACCGGCCGGCCGGTCACCGCGGTCGAATGGGCCAGCGGGAACCAGGCGTGCCGCATGACCAGAT
>CAXUGD010000196.1:0-6296 GCA_964250355.1 uncultured Acetobacteraceae bacterium
CTCGGGCGCGACATCGAGCGGATTGGTCAGCTCCTGCACGTCGTCCTCGACCGCGCCGTGGCCGCCCTCATGCTCGTCGGACACGGGCGAATGGAACGGCGAGGCCTCGGATGGCGGGGGCGGCGGGGCGCCGGCGCAGCAGCACGGTGGCGTCCGGATCGAGCTCGTCCGGCAGGGCAGGCAGGGTCAGCACGGCGCTAGGTCATGCGCTAACCGGCCGTCACCAGCGCACCGTTGACGGTGAGCACGCCGTTGACCGTGACGGCGGGGGCGTTGAGGGTGACGGCGGGCGCGTTGATGGTGACCGTCGGCGCGGTCAGGGTGATCCCCTCGGGGGTGATCATTACCGTGCTGCCCGCCACGGTCAGCTCGATGGATTGCGCGGCGGTTACCTTGCTGCCGCCGGCCAGCACGCTGACCGAGTGGCTGGCCGCCGTGACCGTAGTGTCGTAATTGCCCTTGTCGATCGTGACGGTCCGGTTGCCCTCCTGCACCTTCAGCGTGTCGTTGCCCTGCACGACGACGCGGTTGAAGTCCTTCTGTGCTTGGAGGTACACCTCCTCGCTGCCCTTCTTGTCCTCGAAGCGCAGCTCGTTGTAGCCGCCGCCGCCGGGGCTGGAATTGGTCTTGATGGTGGTGCGCGTCTTGTTGTCGGGCAGGCCGTACGGCACGGTGACGTTGGCGTTATAGACGCGGCCGACGATGATCGGGCGGTCGGGGCTGCCGTCCAGGAAAACCACGATCACCTCCTCGCCCACCCGCGGGATGGACATGCCGCCGAAGCCCTGGCCGGCCGCCATCTGCGAGACGCGTATCCAGCAACTGGCCGATTCGTCCTGGGCGGCGCTGCGGTCCCAGTAGAACTTCACCTTCACCCGGCCGTACTGGTCGGTGGTGATCTCGTCGCCGGCGGCGCCCACCACCTTGGCCGATTGCGGGCCGCGTATCATCGGGCGCTGCACGGTGATGTCCGGGCGGAACGGCACCGTGGAGGGCAGGGCTTCGAACGTGTTGCGGTAGGTGTCGGTCAGGTCGCCCTGGTCGCCGGACTTGCTGTCGCCCATGCCGATCGTGGTCGTGCTCTTGGTGATCAGGTAGGACTGGTTCATCTCGTCCTCCTGGAAGCCGCCCATGCTCATCCGCACGCCGGTGCGCAGGCCGCGTGCGTTGGAGGCGCCGCCCATCTGGTGGCGGCGGGCCACCAGGTTCTGCATCCGCACGTCGGCCAGCGCCTGGCCATGCGCCGCCGTGTCGTAGGTGCCGGGATAGTTGAACACCTCGAACCCGCCATGGGTGTGCGCGCCAGGCTGCCGGGATTTTGCGGTAAGGTCGGCGCTGGGCGTGGTGAAGTTGTAGGCGCGTGCCGAGACGGCGCCCGGCTGCAGCTTGGTCTTGGAGGAGAACGACCAGATGTGGTCGTCCACCGTGCGGCTTTCCGTCATGTCGCGCGAGTAGGGTATCTCGTCGGGCAGGGCGGTGTGGGAGTTGGGGTCGTCGGCAAAGACGATCGAGTGGCCGCTTTCCTCGTGCTGGTAGTAGTAGTAGATGCCGTACAGCTCCATCAGCCGCGTCACGAAATCCAGCGAGGATTCGTGGTACTGCACGCAGTTCTCCATCGAGATCTCGCCGCTTCCGTTCTGCCGCTTGTCGCTGAAATCGGAAAAACCGTTGTCGCGGAACACGGAGGTGATGACCTGCCAGGCAGTCTGGTTCTGGTAGATCTTGCAGTCGTGCACGCGCGACAGCAGCCAGATCCACGGTTTCAGTTCGATATGGTAGCGGTAGGCGCCCTGGGCCATGCCGGCGTATTCGACATGGACCATGATGCCGTTGAAGTAGCGGGTCGGCCGCTCGCCGGCCGAGGGCTGCGAGCCGTCGGACTGTCCCTGGCCGCCGCCGGACTGTCCCTGCGGCAGCGGCGCCGATTGCCGCAGCGTCAGCGTCAGCGACGAGCCGAGCAGCGGGATCAACTGCCCCGTGGCCAGGTTCGAGGAGACGTCCATGACCATGTCGAACGGCTTGTTCAGCTCTTCGGTGACGGTCAGGCCGTCGAAGACGAAATCGATCTCGGCTGGCGGGCTGATGGTGATGGTGGCGTATGGATTGCTGTTCGTGACGGTGCCGCTGGACGAATCACCGCTGTCGCCGCTGCTGCTATCGCTACCGGACATCGCACCACCCTTGTGACTTGACCGGCAAGCCGCCCGATCCGCGGCTGCCTACCCCCCTGCCGCTTATCACAGCCGGGCCGGACAACGGAACGACCGGAGCGCGCCCATGGTGAAGGGATTGCGCACGCTGCTGGCGTTCAGCTCAAACGAGGCCTGGCCTGCGGGCGAGGTGAACACCAGGCGGAAGCGGTCGGGCTGGCCGCTCGGCTGCACCTCCGCCGCGTCCATGAGGCGCAGCAGCGCCCAGGGACCGTCCTTCTCGATCACCGTCTCGTGCCCGCCGGTATTCGGCGTGATGGTCACCCGCACGAGCGTGCGGCCGTTGGACGGCCATTGGAAGCTGGTCGATTCCGTCGGGCCGTGGTCGTAGCTCATCGGCTGGCCGGCGATATCCAGCGTGATACGGCGAATGCGCGAATCCAGCGTCACCGGCACCAGCTGAAACTTCACCAGCATCTGGCTGCCCGACGAGAACAGCCCGTCGCGTATCTGCGCTGCCCGCTCGAACGCCGTCAGCGTGCCGGGCTGCAAGCCGAGCGACACGTGGTCGGCCGATTGCCAGCGCCATGGCGAATGGCTGGTATCCACGAGCTGCGCCAGGTTCTCGTTGAAGAAAGTATCGACCAGCCCGCCCGGCCCCAGCAGCCGGCCGAAATCATCGACCGGCACGTCCGACGCGCTGCCGGCCACGAACGGGTAGCGGCCGAACGCCGCCTCGCATAGCGGCAGCACCTTGGCGCGCCAGGCATCGGTGATCTGCTGGCTGGCCCCTGAGCTGGTGACCGAACTGCCGCTTTGCGACACCGTCTGCAGCATGGCCGCGATCGGCTTGGGCAGGTCCTTGGAGATGGATTGCAGCTGTGCCGCCGGGCTGCCGCCACCCCCGCCGCCGCTCCCGCCCTTCACCACGCTCAGCAGCGCCTGGCCCTGGTTGGGCGAGGACGAGACCTGGTTAAAGTTCTGGTACATCGTGCCCATCTTGCCGATCGCGGCCTCCATGGGCGAAGGCTGGCCGTCGGCGCCGGCCACGAAGCTGTGCACCCAGCGGAAATGCGCGTCCACGCGGGTGGCCGGATCGACCGGCTTGCCGGTGCCGCCCTCGCCGCCGCTGAAGCTTTCGCCCAGCAGGTTGGCGATCTCGTTTTCCTGGCGGGTCAGCCCCATGCGGCCTTCCAGCTTGGCGAAGCCGGCTGCGCGCTTGCCCATCCTGGCCAACGAAGCCTCGGCCTTGCCGGCCGCCTGGGTCGCCGCGCCCGTCTTGCTGAGCTGGGTTTGCGTGTCGATGGATTGCATCAGGTCGCGCAGCGGGCTGTCCGGCGCCTGCAGCAGGTTCAGCTCGTCGATACCCCCCTGCAAGCTGCCGAACGGCTTGACCGCGATGTCGCCCAGCAGCGCATCCCAGCGGCGCGTGTAGTCGTCGAGGTACAGGCCCACCACGTCGCGGCGCAGGCGGCTGGTCTCGGCAACCGTGCCCGCCACGCTGCGGCTGGGCAGGCCCAGCACCCAGCCGTCCTCCGCGATGTCCTGCGTCACCGTGGGCAGGATCGGCAGCAGCGTGTTGTGGTAGCCGCTATGGGTGTAGATGCCCGGCACGCCGGAGGCGAGCTTGCGGCCGGAGCGCAGGAAGAACACGCGGTTGCCGCCGGGGCCGGCATTGTCGGCCACCGTCCATTCCGGCAGCTCGCGGATGCGCCGGCTGCGCAGGATTCGGCTGTAGCTATACTCGGCCAGCGGCTCCTGCGTGAGCACGGTGCGCACCTGCGCCACCAGCGGGCCGTCGAGCGGCAGCGGCGAGAGCGGACGTTCCAGCATGGCGGCCACGTGGTCCAGCAGCGCCTGCCGGCCCGCCGCGTCGTCCTCGCCCGGGAACGCGCTGAGCAGGTCGGCCTGCAACCACTGTTCCACCAGCCCGGGGTCCAGCGGTCCCTGGCGGCCCAGGATCAGGTACACCTTCAGCAGTTCGTAGAGCTCGTCCGGCTTGCTCAGGCTCGCCCGCAGCTCGCCTTCTAGCCGGGCCAGCAGACGCGGCAGCAGCACCGCGTTCAGTGCGCGGTAATACGCATCGACCGCTGCCTCCGTCAGCTTGCGGCCCTGGTACAGGCCAAAGGTCAGGCTGATCGGGGTGGCGGCGTCGCGGTCCACGTAGCCGCCGCGCAGCTCGCGCAGCATCTGCAGGGGCGGCAGCACCGGCGGCAGCTCGGTATCCATCGGTCCGCGCTCGGCCAGCGTGCGGAAGGCCGCGTTGTATTGCTGCGTCTCGTTGTGCACCTCCGCGATCATGCCGAGGTTGCCGAGGTAGCTGGCCGTCCAGAAGCCGGTCAGCACCAGCACGAAGCCGGCCGCCGTGGCATAGGCGCCGATGCTGATCCAGCGCGCCCGCGCTTCCAGCCGCTTGTCCGTGCTGACCAGCCCGGCCTCGCGGAACACCACGTCGCGCATCAGGCGCGAGAGGAAGTAGCTGCGCCCGGCGCCGCTGAAAGCGGTGACCGCCTGGCGCTGCAGGCCGAACTGCCCGGCCATGGCGCCCAGCAGCCGGTCGATGGGCGTGCCGTCCTGGGTGCCGCTGGCCAGGTAGACGCCGCGCAGCAGCGGGCGGGCCTCCAGCCGGCTGGGGCGGAAGATCTCGTCGAGGAAGTCGCGCGCGGTGTCGCGCAGCGAGGCCACCTGCTGCGGAAAGCCGTAGATCAGCCGGCGGCGCTGCACGTCGGTCTCGCGGTGGACGCATTCCAGCATGCGGTCGTTCAGCCGGGCCAGCAGCGCGTCGAACTCCGCGGCAAAGCCCGCCACCGCTCCGCCTTCGGAGGTCTCGTCGTCCAGCTTCAGGGTCAGGCCCCAGACCTGCTCGCGCTCCTCCCGGCCGAAGCCGTCGAAGAACTCGACAAAGCCGGCGATCAGGTCGGCCTTGGTGAACAGCACATAGACGGGCACGCGCACGCCCAGCTCGTCGTGCAGCTCGCGGATGCGGCGGCGCATGGCCATGGCATGGGCGTGGCGCTCGGCATCGCTCAACTCGGAGAGGTCGGACAGGCTGATGGCCAGGATCACGCCGTTCAGCGGCTGGCGCCGGCGGTTCTTCTTCAGCAGGCGCAGGAAGCCGGTCCAGGCGGCCGCATCCACGGTGGCCTGGCTGTCCTGCGTGGTGTAGCGGCCGGCGGTGTCGATCAGCACCGCCTCGTCGGTGAACCACCAGTCGCAGTTGCGGGTGCCCCCGACCCCGCCGATGGCGTGCGCCCCGTGCGTCTCGGCCAGCGGGAAGCGCAGCCCGCTATTGACGAGCGCCGTGGTCTTGCCGGCCCCGGGCGGCCCGATGAACATGTACCAGGGCAGCTGGTAGAGCCGCCGCCCGGACCGGCCGCCCAGCTTGGCGCGGCGCAGGTCCTTCAGCGCGGTGCGCAGCCGGGCGGACAGGACCGCCATCTCCTCGGCCGTGGCCGTGGCGTCGGCGTCGGGCGCCGGGGCGGTCAGGCCTTCGGCCAGGCCCTTTTCCCTGCGGGCGGCGTGCAGGTCTTGCGTCAGGTTCAGCACGAGCCACGCTGCGACAAGGATCGCGATCGACACGATGCGGACGATGGCGGAGTCGAACGGGTGGGCTTCGCCGAAGCCGATCAGCGGGCCGAAGAACCAGATCAGCGTGGAGAGGACCAGGACGCCAAGAAACGTCTTGAACCAGCGCGAGCGCAGGATGCGATAGTAAATATTCATGGCTCGGCCGCCCGCACCAGAACGATCTCGGTACGCCGGTTCTGCTGGCGGCCCTCCGGCGTGTCGTTGGGCGCCAGCGGCGAGGCCTCGCCGCGCCCGGCCGCGTGGATGCGCCCCTTGTCGGAAAGGTGCTTGTCGATCAGTGCGCTGACGGCCTGGGCACGGGCCAGGCTCAGCTGGAAGTTGGAGGGGAAGCGCACGGTGTGGATCGGCTGGTTGTCGGTGTAGCCGTTGACGACCACCTGGCCGGGCTCGCTCTCCAGCGCGTCGCCGATGCGCTGCATCAGGCTGTCGTGCTCGTGGCCCAGCTCGGCCGAGCCGGACGCGAACATCGACCTGTTAGCGATGCGCACGGTGACGGCTTGCGCGTCTTCCATCACCGTCACCAGGCCGGCCGCGATCTCGGGAGCCAGGAACTTGTGC
>CAXUGD010000197.1:0-6296 GCA_964250355.1 uncultured Acetobacteraceae bacterium
TTCGAGCAGCGGCACGATCAGGAAGACGCCAGGACCGCGCACGCCCACTTCGCGGCCGAGGCGGAAGACCACGGCGCGCTGATACTCCCAGGCGATTTTGACCACTGCCCGAAGCAGGACGAAGGCCACCGCCAGGCTCAGAAAGAGCGTGGTCCATTGGTCGGGCGAAAGCAGAGCAAAGACATATCTCAAAACCGGCATGTGACGGAAATCCCCGAACAATTGCCGCGTCCCGAGCTTGGCCAAAGCCAAAAGCTCAAGAAACTGCTGCTCGGAGAACGGCGTCTTCTCCGCCGTGCCCTGTATCTCGACGATGCCGTCCCGCGTCAGGATGAAATTGGCATCCGCCTCCGCCGTGCTGTCTTCGGCGTAATCAAGGTCGAGCACCGCAGCGCCCTCGACCAGACCGCAGGAAACGGCGCTGACCGGACCCAGGAGCGGCGAGGTGCTCAGCACGTTGGTCTCGACCAGTTTGCGAAAGGCGAGCGCCAGAGCCACGTAGGCGCCGGTGATGCTGGCGCAGCGCGTGCCGCCATCGGCGTTGAGCACGTCGCAATCGAGCGTCACCGACATCTCGCCCATGGCGGCGCGGTCCGCCACCGCGCGCAAGCTGCGGCCGATCAGCCGTTGGATCTCCTGCGTGCGCCCGGACTGCTTGCCGCGCGCCGCCTCGCGGTCGCCGCGGGTGTGGGTGGCCCGCGGCAGCATGCCGTATTCGGCCGTGACCCAGCCGCGCCCCTGGCCGCGCATGAAGGGGGGCACGCGCGGCTCGACGCTGGCGGTGCACAGCACTTCCGTGCCCCCCATGCGGACCAGGCAGCTTCCCTCCGCGTGGTGGGAGAAGCCCGGTTCGATGGACACGGGTCGCAGCGCGTCGGGGGCGCGATCGTTCAGCCGCATGGCGATTCCAGAGAGGTTGGCCCCGTATGGCACGACGCCCGGGTAGCGGCACGCCATTAACTGACTGACGGCCGATTTGTCGCTATATGTGCTGGATGGACAACCCGCCCAAGCCGCTGCCGCCTGGCCTGGACCCGCGCGCGGCTGCCGTGCTGCGCGAGATCGTGGAGCAATACGTGGGCACCGGCGAGCCGGTGGGCAGCCGCACGCTGGCCCGCCGGCTGCCGATCGCCCTCTCGCCGGCCACCATTCGCAACGTGATGGCAGACCTGACCGATGCCGGGCTGCTGTTCGCGCCCCACACCAGCGCCGGGCGGCTGCCGACCGAGCGCGGGCTGCGGCTGTTCGTGGACGGGCTGCTGCATTTCGGCGACCTGGCGCAGGACGAGCGCGAGTCGATCAGCCGCCAGCTCGCCGCCCATGGCCGCAGCCTGCAGGACACGATGGCCGATGCGTCCGCCATGCTGTCCGGGCTGAGCCAGGCGGCCGGCATGGTGCTGGCGCCCAAATCGGACAGCGCCATCAAGCATATCGAGTTCGCCTCGCTGGGCTCGGGCCGCGCGCTGGTGATCCTGGTGGCCGCCGACGGCCAGGTGGAGAACCGGGTGATCGAGATACCGCCCGGCCTGCCGCCCTCCGCCCTGACCGAGGCGGCGAACTACCTCAACGCCAGGGCCGCGGGCCGCACGCTGGCGGAGCTGCGGCGCCGGGTGGCGGAGGAGATGGCGCAGGACCGCGGCCAGCTCGACCGTCTCGCGGCCGGGGTGGTGGAAGCGGGGCTGGCGACGTGGACGGAGGCGGGGCGCGGCGGCTCGCTGATCGTGCGCGGCCAAGCAAGGCTGCTGGCCGATGTGACGCAGATCGAGAACCTGGCCGCCATCCAGGTGCTGTTCGACCGGCTCGAGACGCAGGAAACGATGATGCGCCTGCTGGAACTCGCCGAGCAGTCGGACGGCGTGCGCATCTTCATCGGTGCGGAGAGTGCGGTGTTCGGCAGCTCCGGCGTGTCCATGATCGTGGCGCCGGCGCGCAACCAGGCGGACCGCATCGTGGGCGCCATCGGGGTGATCGGCCCCACGCGGATCAACTATGGGCGGATCATCCCGGTGGTGGATTACACCGCGCGGGTGATCGGGCAGTTGCTGGGGTGAACAAGGGACCTTTTCCGCGCTGCGCTGCAGAGCCGCGTGCGCAGCTGGCTGGGAACGAGGAAGAACGCGCCGGAGAACGCGAGGTAGGCCGCGAGCAGGTCGAGCGAAAGTCCCACGGCCGCATGGTGGGCCGGCGCCGGCGCGTGGTTTCGCAGCAGCGGCAGGATGACGCCCGCCGCGGCCAAGCCGGCCGCAGCCGGCAACAGGCTGCGCAGCAGGTGGCGGGGGCGAACAGGGCCCGCGCGCAAGGCCCCCCACAGGGCGACCCCGTTAATGGGCAGGGACAGCACGGCCAGCATGCGGGTGACGCCGAGCGCGCCGCTTCGCAGCCCGAGCAGCACCGCCACCAGCGTGATGGCCGTCTTGGCGAGGGCGTATGGCACCTGCTCCCGCGCCCTGCCCTGGCTCACGAACAGCCAGTAGGAGGCGAGGCCCAGCGGCGAGAGCAGGGTAGCGACCGCAAGCCAGGAGACCATCGGCGCCGACTCCCGCCAGCGCGCGCCCAGCAGCAGCGGCACGGCCGTGCCCGCTGTGCCGGCGATGCAGACCAGCAGGGGAGCGAGCGCCAGCAGCAGCGCCTGGATCATGGTGGCGAAGGCGTCGCGGTATTCCGCATCGCGGCCTTGCAGGCGCGACAGGAGCGGCACTGCGACGCGCGGGACAGGGAGGCTGATCTGCCAGAACGGGGTCGCCACCAGGCGCAGCGCGCGGTCGTAGAAGCCGAGCGCCACGCTACCCGCCAGGCGCCCGACCAGCACGGCGTCGAGGTTGTTGCAGACGTAGGTGACCAGGTTGTAGCCGGTCACGTGTCCGCCGAAGACGAGCAGCGCGCCGGCACCCGCGCCGCGCCGCGGCCGGGACGGCCGCCAGCCCGACACCGTCCAGGACAGCACGAGGATCACCGCCGAGTTCGCCGCCTGCATGGCCACGAGCGACCACACGCCCAGCCCGGCGCCAGCAGGCGTGCCAGCAGGACCTGCGAGCCGAACTGCAGCACGAAGCGGATCGCCTGGGCGCCCAGCGTCACCGCGGCGCCCCGAACGGAGCGCGCGCCCAGGGCACGCCCGTCGAGCTCGGCCTCCGCCTCCCCCGCATCGGCCGGCCGGGTGCCGGGTGACGGGCCGCCTAGGGGCGCCACGCCAGGCGCATCCTGAGCAGGCGTATCTCCAGCCGCTCCCTTTGATACGCCTTGAACCGCCGCCAGGACGCCCCGGCGAGCTGGGGCGCGTAGCTCTCCCGCGGCAGCCGGCTCAGGCGGGTGCGCAGCGGGCTGGCCGGGACGAAGTAGTCCCGCCAATGGCTGCCATTGGCGAGCACCGACCGCAGGAAGCGCGGCTCGTCGAGCACCGGGTGGACGAACACCTCGCCGGCCAGCGCGTCCAGATCCGCCTCCAGCACGGGCGGGAACCAATCATAGGCGCCGTCGCCGCCCAAGAGGCCGAGCGGTGCGGCGGCATGGCCGGCGCGCTCGACCTCCGTCGCGACAAAGGCCTCGCTGATCGGCCAGTGCCGGATGGCAGAGTCGTGCGCCATGGCCAGCCTGCGCTTGAACAGCATGGCCAAGGTCCGGTTGGAGTAGAAGGAGATGCAGTTGAGCGAGGCACGCAACTCCTCGGCCCCGTAGGCCTGGCGCGCCCAGGGCCACCAGAACCACCCGGCCAGCGGCGGCGCGATGGGGGCCGCGACGAAGTCGAGCCCGCGACGGGCGACCTCGCGCACCATGGGTGCCAGCGGCGCCCGGACCGCGCTGTCGTACTCGACCATCACGTAGTAGTCGTACTGGGGGTGGGCCTGCCGGAAGGCATAGGCCGGGTAGTCCGCGTTCCACCAAATCAACGAACCCTTCTCGAACCGGTTGGCCAAACCGAGCTCGAGCAGGTCGGCGTTAGCCGTGCTGAACACCCGGTCGTGCTCGATCGGGCCGATCGGGCCGTTCGTGATATCGGCGGACACGAACAGGTCGCCGCCTTGGCTCACCGCCCGGTAGCGTTCGAGCTGGCGCGCGACGAAAGCGTCCCACTGGTAGGTGCGGAAGACGACGGCGAAGCGCGGCGGGCAGTCCGGGCCGCCCCCGTGCGGGTGCGGCACGTCGTTCGGCACGTCAGGGGTGCAGGGCATGCGCCTGCGACCTCGCAAGCCAGGCGCCCGCCAGGCGCTGCCCCAGCCTGACCGAGGGTGCCGCGACGGCGCCGTTGAACAGCCAGGCAAGCAGGATGGAGGCGGGCACCACGCCGACCGGGATCACCCCCGTCGGCAGGATGCCATGCAGCAGGATGACCGACGCCAGCAGAAGCGGCACGTGCACCAGGTACAGGCTGTAGGAGATCGCGCCGAGCCAGGCGCAGGCCGGCGAGGCAAGCGCCCCGCGGATCGGCCCAGGCACCGTCACCCCGGCGATGACCAGGCAGGCGCCCACGCCCACCAGCGTGTCCTGCACCAATTCCAGATGCGACCAATGCACCGCCATGGCCAGCAGCCCCGCCAGCAGACAGGCCCAGGCGGACCAGCGCGGCCACGCGCCCAGGCCGCCCGGGCCGGGACGCAGGCGGATGGCGATCAGCGTGCCGAACAGGAAGAACAGGGCGAAGCCGATGCCGGCCGCGCGCAGCCCGGCTTGCACCCGCGGGCGCAGCGGCGCCAGCGGCGCGGTAGCATGGCCGGCACGAACTGGTGCGCCTGGACCCGCGCGGACCCGGCCTGGAGCGAATGGAACCGAGGCGGGCGCGGTAGCGCCCCATCAGCATGGCCCGCCGGCGGACGACCTCGTCGTACTCCCCCAGCCGCAACTGCGCGGTCAGCGCGGCGACTTCGCTCAGCTTGGCGTTGAGGCCCGGCATGGTGGCCGTGCGGGGCTGGCCGAAACCGAAATTGGCCATGGCGCGCAGCCGGCCGATCAGCTCGGTGTCCGCGCTTTGGACCACCCCGCCCTCGCCGACGGCGAACGACTTGGTGGCGTGCATGGAGAACACCACGCTGCCGGGAAAGCCCGCGCCGAAGCCGCGCCCGTCTGCCGAGACCGTGCCGAGCGACGCCGCGGCATCGACCACGACCGGCACGCCCTCTCTTTGCCAGAGCCGTTCGTAGCGGCGCAGGTCGATGTCGCAGCCGAAGGTGGCATACGGCACGATGACGGCGACCTCGCCCGCGTAGCGCCGCAGCAGCGCCTCCTCCGCTTGGGCGCAGGGCGCCCAGGTCGCGGGGTCGATGTCGCAGAGCAGCGGCGTCAGGCCGCACCAGAGCGCCGCCTGGGCGGTGGCGGCGAACGTAAAGGAGGGCATCAGCGCGTAGCGCTGGCGGGCGGTCTTCTGCCCCGTCGCCTAGCGCAAGGCCAGCATCAGGCCGATCGTGGCGTTGCACACCGTCATGCACGCGCCCGTGCCGCCGAACAGCCGGTCGCGCAGGTCGTCTTCGAACCGCGTGTTGACCGGGCCGAAATTGCTGAAGATGCCGCTATCCTCGATGCCGGCGAGCGCCGCCGCGTGCCGGCTCAACCGCGGCGGGACGGGCCTGATGAGCGGAATCACGACACCGCCTCCACGCCGCGGGCAGCCGCCTGCCTGGACGGCGCCGGGCCGGACGGGTCGGCGATGGCCGCCTCCATAATGAGCATGCCCACGTCGTTCTGCCATAGCCACAGCCCGTTTGCCTGGCCGGAGAAGCTCGGTTCGCCGCCCAGCTTGCCGCGGGGCACGAAGCCAGCGGCCAGCCCCATGCCGAACAGGCCGGCGACCAGGCGGGCCTCCCCGTCGAGCACGCGGCAGACCCCGTCCACCATCGCGGCCGTTGGGCCGGTCTGCGCATGCAGAACGACCGGCGTGCCGTCCGCCTCCAGCACGGGCAAGGCCAGCGGCCGATAGCCGAGGGCGGCCACGACCAGGTCGGCGCGGTCCAGGATGGCGACCGCCTCCGGGTTGTCGGCGCGGAGCTGGTGCAGGGACAGGCGCGGTTCGGCCGCCCGGCCGCCGATGCCGCGCGCCCGCATGATCAGGTCGCGCGAGTCGAGCCGGAAGCCGGCGAACCGGAAGACGCGCCGGCTCAGCGGGCAGACGTCGTCGTCCGTCCACTCCGTGTAGCCGTCATCCAGCGCATCCTGCACGCTGGGGTAGTAGATGCTTAGCGGCCGGCGGTGCAGCAGCGTGACGCCGCCGACGCCGAACCGGACGGCGGGCAGGCGGTTGAGGAGCGCGTTGGCCACGGCCGCGGCGCTGGTGGCTGCAGCCGCTGGCGCGAAAGTGGCCAAGCACG
>CAXUGD010000198.1:0-6262 GCA_964250355.1 uncultured Acetobacteraceae bacterium
CGCCCAGGCAGTGCGGTGCGCCCAGGTGCTGGAAAGCCTCGGCCACGCGCTCGGCGCGTTGGAAGGCCAGGTGCGCGCCCTCCCTGTGCCCGAAAACGACCGCATGACCCAGCGCTTCCGGCGCGAGGCGGAATCGTTGTCGCGGCTGTTGGAGGCGGACCAGGTGGTGGTCGGCCATGCCGCCTTCCTCCGCGGCCTGCTGGCGTCGGCCGACGCCGCCTGGATGCTGGAGAACGCGGCCGAGCTGCGCCGCCAGATCGGCGCGGTCGAAGCCGCGTTGCAGGACCGGCGGGACAGCCTGGCATCTTGACGGGTGGCGCAGTGACGGTGGCCGAGAACGCGCGTTTGCCGCATCCCGCCCGCACGGCGCCTGGCCTGCGCGACGTGGCAATCTTCCGGCAGAACCTGTTCCGGGTATCCGAGCCGTTCATCACCGAGCAGGCCGGGCGGCTGCAGCGTTACCGGCCAATCTATGTGGGGCGACTGCGCTTCGGCAGCGCACCGGCGCGGGCGCAGTCGGTGGCGTTGGGAGATGCCGGGCGGTGGCGGTCCTGGCCCGCGATCGCCTGGCAGGTGCTGAGCCGCAGCCCCGTTGCCTATCAGCGGCTGCTGGGCGAGTGCAGGCCGTCGCTCATCCACGCCCATTTCGGGACCGACGGCGTTTACGCGCTGCCCTTGGCGGACCGGCTGGGCATCCCGCTGGTGACTACGTTCCATGGTTTCGACGCCACGCTATCCACCGCGGCACTGCTGAGCTCGCCGGCCTGGATGAACTACCCGCTGTTCCGGCGCCGGCTTGCCCGGCGGGGCAGCCTGTTCCTGTGCGTTTCCGCCTACATCCGCAGCCGGGTGTTGGCGATGGGGTTTCCCGCGGCGCGCACCCATGTGCACTACACCGGCGTGGATTGCCAGGCGATCAGGCCGCGTGACGTGGGGGAGGAGACGGAGACGATCCTGCACGTGGCACGGCTGGTGGAGATGAAGGGCACGCGGTTCCTGCTGCGCGCGTTTGCAGCCTTGGCGCCGCGGCATCCCGGTGTCCGCCTGGCCATCGTCGGCGACGGCGAGCTGAGCCGCCCGCTGCGCAGCCTGGCCGGGTCGCTGGGGTTGGGGGGCCGTGTGCAGTTCCTGGGCGCGCTGCCGCATGCCCAGGCGCTGGCCTGGATGCGCAGGGCAGCCATGCTGGTGCTTCCCAGCATACGGACGAGCACGGGTCGGGTAGAAGGCCTGGGCATGGTGTTGCTGGAAGCGGCCGCACTCGGGGTGCCGGTTGTGGCCTCGCGCGTGGGCGGCATAGAAGAGGGCGTGCTGGACGGAGAAACCGGGTACCTCGTGCCGGAACGGGACCACCTTGCCCTGTGCAGCCGCATGGAGGACCTGCTGCGCCAGCCCGAACGGCGGCGCGTCATGGGTGCCCAGGCAAGGGTGTTCGTCGAGGCGAAATTCGACATAGGCCGGCAGAACGCGCGTCTGGAAGAACTCTACGACGGCGTGCTGGCGCATAGGGACGACAATGAGCGGTAATGGGATGTTCGGCCGGCTGTCCGGCCTGGCGACCGGGGCACGATTTCTCGGCCGCGTCGTGGGATCGCGCTACAACCCGCTTTTGGCCCAGGTGGTGGTGACGCGACGCTGCAACCTGGCCTGCGGCTACTGCAACGAGTATGACGATTACTCGGCGCCGGTGCCCAAGGAAAAGCTCCTTGCCTCCATCGACCGCCTGGCCGCGCTGAAGACGGCCGCGATCACCTTCACCGGCGGCGAGCCGCTGCTGCACCCGGAGCTCGACAGCATCGTCGCCGCCGCGCGCCGGCACCGCATGATTGTTACCACCATCAGCAACGGGTTCCGCCTGACGCGCGACTGGATCGAGCGGCTGAATGCGGCCGGGCTGCAGGGCATGCAGATCAGCATCGACAACCTGAAGCCCGATGACGTTTCGATGAAGAGCCTCCACTCGGTGGAGGGCAAGCTGGCGCTGCTGGCCAAGCACGCCCGCTTCAAGGTCAACGTGAACTCCGTGCTGGGCGTGACCACCGAGCGCACGCAAGACGTGGTGACGGTGGCCGAGACCGCGGCCAGGTACGGTTTCCAGCACTCGGTCGGCGTGCTGCACGACCATACGGGCACGTTGCGGCCGCTGAGCCCGGACCAGATGCGGGCTTACCGGCAGGTGACGAAGATCTCGCCCTCCATCGTCCACGGCCTGAACTACTGGCTGTTCCAGCGCAACCTGATGCAGGGGCGGGCCAATGGCTGGAAATGCCGTGCCGGTGCGCGCTACCTGTACATTGCCGAGGACGGCAGGGTCCATTGGTGTTCGCAGCAGCGCGGCTACCCCGGGGTGCCACTGCTCGACTACACGCGCGAGGACCTGCGGCGCGAGTTCCACACCGAGAAGCCGTGCAGCCCCACCTGCACGCTAAGCTGCGTCCACCAGATGAGCATGTTCGACCGCTTTGGCGGCGCACAGCGGGCGGCCGTGCCACAGGCTGCCTGACCGTTCAGCCCGGCTCGCCCCGTTTGCCAAGGAACAGGCCGAGATAGGTGGCCACCATGGCCAGGCCCGCAAGCGCGATCTGGGGGGCTTGGGTCAGGTAACGGAGCGTTTCGACCGCGGCACCCATCGCGGCCAGAGCAAGCAGCGGCTGCCTGACCGCCCGCGCCATGTCGGCAAGCCGTATCGCCCAATGGCGGCGCAGGTACAGCGCGCCCCACCCGAGCAGGGGCAGGTAGGCCGCCAGCCACACGGCAGCGACGGCCGTGATCCCCGCGGCCGCCGGCAGCGCGCAGCCGACCGCGGCGATGCCGGCGGTGAGCAGCACGAAGACGCCCGCCGAGAGCCGAGCCGCCATCCCGGGGCGCCCGGAAACCAGCATGATCGTCGGCAGGAGCTGCGCCACCACGCGCAGTGTCGCCGTCAACGCCAGCACCTGCAGCGGAAGCGCTGCGGCCGCGTAATCATGCCCGCGCCTGTCGTGCAGCAGCGCGGTGAGCGGGCCGGCAACCAGGATCAGGGCCAACATCAACGGACCCGTGAGCGCCAGCGACCGGCGCACGGCCCACAGCAGGATGGCGGAGCGCTGGCCGGCGGCAGCGGTACGCGCAAGCACCGGAAGCGCGGTGCGGTTGACCAGGGTGGCAACAGCCATGGCGGGTTCCATCGCGATGTCGAAGGCGATGCGGTACACCGCGAGGGAGGACGGCCCGTAGAACCAGCCCACCAGCAGGTAATCGACGTTCTTGAACGCCTGCTCGATGATGTTGGCGGCGGCGGCGCGGACGCCGAAACCCACCAGCGGAGCGATGGTTGCTGGCCGGCAACGCAGGCGTGGACGGAAGGGGCGTGCGAGCATCGCGCCGACCAGGGTGTAGAAGCCGCTTGCGCCGTAACCCGCGACCAGCGCCCAGGCCCCGCCGCCCAGGGCGGCAATCGACAGGCGGGTGAGCGCCGCAGCCAAGGTGGCGCCGAAATTGACCAGGGCGATGCGTTCGTATCGCAGGTCGCGGTTCAGCAGCGCCAGCGGAATGAGCGCCGCGCCGACGCAGACCTGCTTGGCTGCGACCGCAACGAAGTAGGAAGCCCGCTCCTCGGGGCCGTACAGCGCCCCCGCGGCCGGCGCGGCCAGCACGGTGAGCCCGCCCACCAGGAACGCCGCACCCATCACGTACCAGAACAGCGTGTCGAGCTGCACGCGGCTGACCGACCTTGCCTGCAACAGCGCTTCACTGGTGCCCAGCCCATTGAACGCTTCCACGATCATGCCGACGGAGAGCACAACCGACGCGACGCCGACCTGCTGCTTGGTGAGGAACAGCAGGATGACCAAGATCGTGGAGAAATCGACAATCTTGGCCAGGATCATGGCCCCGCCAAGCCAACTGAAACCCTTGCCAAGCGGCGCGTGGTGGTCGGCCCCGGCGCCCCCCGGGCAGGCGCCCCCCGGTCTGGCGCCCCGCCCGGGGGGCGCCGCCGTGCTAGCCAGAGCCGGCGATCCGATAGGCATGGGGCGGCAGCACCCAGGACCGTTGCCGCACCAGGTGCCGCAGCCAAAGCCAGGACTCGCGGCGCCACAGGCGCGTTTGCACGGCACCCCAATGGCCGGCATCGGGCGGATGGTGCCGCAGCCTTTGGTCGAGAAGGCCGATGATCTTGCGCGCACGCCCGCTCCAGGTGAGGCCGCGGCTTTCCGCCAGGGCCGCGTCGGCGAGCCTGCTTGCCAGGCCCGGGTCGTGCAGCAGCGAGCGCAGCGCGGCCACCAGCGCCTGGGCCTGGTCGGCGGGGCACAGCCACGCGTTCTCGTTGTGCCGCAGCACCTCGGCCACGTCCGGCGTGTCGCCGGCGACGATGGGCCGCCCGGACGCCATGTAGAGGAACAGCTTGAGCGGCAGCACGGTGGACCCGAACTGGGCGAGCGGCCTCGACGAGGGCGGGATCAGCAGCACGTCGGCGGCAAAGATGTACGGCGCCAGGGCGCCAGGCGCCTGCCAGGGGACGATCCGGATGTTGCCGATGGCGCGCGACGCTGTCTCGATCGGGCCCGTTCCCTGTGAGCCGACCAGGATGAAGAGCACGTCCGGCAGGTGCCGGGCAGCGGCGATGACGAGGTCCAGCCCCTTCTTGTGGTTGAGGCGGCCGGTATAGACGACCGTTTTCTGGGTCGGGGCGACACCGATCCGGTGTTTTGCGGCCGCCACGCCCAGCGGGCGGCGCAGCCGGTCCGGCTCGAAACCGTTATGGATGCACTGCAGCTTTGGGGCCGGCACGCCCAGGCGCAGATATTTCTGCAGCGTGTAGTCGGAGTGGCAGATGTTGATCAGCAGCCTCGACCGGGAGAACAGCCGGTAGAGCCAGAATTGGAGGGGCGGTATCTGGTCGGGCCACGGACGGTAATGGTCGAACGCGACGCGCTGCCCGAAGGCCAGCGCAACCGACGCGATCCAGAGGTTGCGCGTGTAGATGAGGTCGGCCTGCCGGAACTCCCGCCGGAACACCAGGGTCAGCCCGCAGCAGAGATGGCGGAGCAGCGCGGGCCCTTCGGGCGCGCGGGCCCGGACCACCGCCATGCCCGCCAGTTCCTGCACGGCCGGCACATCGGCATCAGCGGGCAACGGCACGTGCAGCCAGGAGCCGGGCGCCAGGCGGGCCAAGTATCGCGCAGTGGTGACGAACACCTCGGCATCCGCCTCGTTGTTCGGCAGGGCGTTCTCGAACGCGAACAATATCCTCATCGGAGCGGCAGGCGGCACGTCTCGGCCGGCGCCAACCCCTCCACCGGCAAAACTCTAGCATCGCGCTGCATGGGGGTAGCTCTATCGCAAGCCCGGCCGGGTGAACAGGCGCAGGGTGGCGCCGGCCGTCCGGGTTTGCTAGGGGCACGCTGAAATGCCGGCCCTGTTGCAGCACGCGTTCCCGACCGCGGGGCGGGTGGGGTCGGCGTCATGCCGAGGGCGAACCAGCGACCACCATGCAGGCAGGACTGAGACAAACCGTGTTGCCTTCGGTGGCGACATCCGGTTCCGAACCTGCGGCCCTCCCGGGCCAGGCGGACGGCAAGCGCCTGCGCAGCTTCGACGCGATGCTGGCGGCGGGGTTCGTGCTGCTGGCCTTCCAGCTGCTGGGACCGGTGCTGACGATCCGGTTGCACGTGCCGCTGAACTACAATGAGGGCTGGAACGCGACCTTCGACACGCGTGCCGTGGTTGCCGGCGCCGGGCCGCTCTATCCGCCGGCCGGCAGCTTCATCTTCAACAACTACCCCCCGCTGGGCTTCTGGCTGGTGGGCACAATCGGCCGCCTGTCCGGCGACATGATCGTGGCCGGCCGCGTGGTGGCCCTGCTGTCCCTGCTCGCCTCGGCCGCCGGCGTAGCGTTCTGCGTGCACAGCCTGGGTGGCGGCAGTCGTGCAGCAGCCGCGTCGGCACTGCTCATGCTTCTGTTCGTCAACAGCTACTTCAAGAAATACGTGGCGGTGGACGACCCACAGTGGCTGGCCCACGCCTTCATGATGGGCGGGCTGGCCGTGCTGCTGGGCAAGAGCGGCGTGCGCGCCATGGCAGAGCAGCGCGTGCAAGCTGGCCGGCTGGTCGCGGCAGCCCTGCTGGTGGTGACGGGCGGTTTCGTGAAGCACAACCTTGTGGCCCTGCCGCTGTCCGTGACGGTTTGGCTCCTCTGGCTGGACCGGCGGGCCGCGCTCGTGTGGCTCGCCACCGCGGCCGCGGCCGCGGCCAGCTCGGCACGCGAGTTGATGCCCCGCAGCTC
>CAXUGD010000199.1:0-5906 GCA_964250355.1 uncultured Acetobacteraceae bacterium
GCCCGCGTGCTGGCGGTGGGCCAGCCATCGGCCGCCGCCGGGCCGCGCGTGACGCTGCGGACGATGCCGGATCACCCCGGGTTGCGCTTCGCTGGCGTGCGCTTTGCCTGGCAGGAGGGGCACCCCCCGGTGTTCGACGGCCTCACCTTGGAAGTGCCGGCCGGCTCCCGGGTTGCCGTGCTGGGGCCGTCCGGCGCCGGCAAATCGACGCTGGCCGCACTGGCGATGAAGGTGGCCGTGCCGCAGGCGGGACAGGTGTTGCTGGGCGGGCTGGACCTGGCCGATCTGCGGGCGGGGGACGTGCATCGTCAGATTGCCTGGCTGGGCCAGGCCACGCACCTGTTCGACGACACCATACGCGACAACCTGCTGCTCGGCCGGCCGGACGCCACCGAGCGCCAGCTATGGGACGTGCTGGACCGCGCGGCCATCGGCGACATGGTCCGTGCACTGCCGGACCGGCTGGATACCTGGCTGGGCGAAGGCGGCGCGCGCTTATCCGGCGGACAGGGCCGCCGCGTGGCCCTGGCCCGCACACTGCTGCAACGCGCGCCGGTGCTGATTCTGGACGAGCCGGGCGCCGGGCTGGACGCCGAGACGGAACGCGCCTTCCTCACCACCCTGTTTGCCGAGACGGCCGGGCGCACCGTTATCCTGATCGCCCACCGCCTGACCGGCGCCGAGCGGCTGGATCGCATCTGGCGGCTGTCATCGGGTCACGCCGTGGCTGCTGCGGCTTGAAACCGGCCGGAGCCGCGCTCGTTCCGGGCATGAACTGGCGCCAGTATCTCAGGTTGCATTGACCTGCCCACCGCCGCTGGCCACGGTGCCGGCACCACAGCACGGAGGCGTCGCCATGAAGCGTCGGATCTTGTTCATCGCCGGTTTGGCGCTCGCGTCCTGCCACCTCGCTCGCGCGGACGTGCAGCCGGTGATCGTCGTGTTCTTCGTCGAGTGGTCCGGCGCGCTGGACGACGCGGCGCAGGGCATTATCAAGCAGGCCGCCGGCGCGGCGCTGCAGCAGCCCGGCAAGCGCATCCTGGTCACCGGCTACGCCGACCGCAAGGGCGGCAAGCAGGCCGACATCTACCTCTCTCAGCTGCGCGCCCAGATGGTGACGGATACGCTGGTGGCCGACGGCGTGCCGGCCAGCCGCATCAGGCAAGCCGCGGCCGGCGCCATGCCGGTGACCGGCGTGATCGGCCGCCGCGTCGAGATCACGCTGGGCGCACCCTGACCGACCATGCTGGGTGAAGCGTCCGGCCACGGCGCCTCGCCCGGCGAAGTGCTGAGCCGCGTCTTCGGCTTCCCGGAGTTCCGCGGCCTGCAGCGCGACGTGGTGGATGCCGTCGTGGCCGGGGAGGACGCGCTGGTGCTGATGCCCACGGGCGGCGGCAAGAGCGTGTGCTACCAGGTGCCCGCCCTGGTCCGCACCGGCACCGCGCTCGTCATCTCGCCGCTGATCGCGCTGATGGACGACCAGATCGCCGCCCTGCGGCAACTGGGCGTCTCCGCCGGGGCACTGCATTCCGAGCAGGAGCCAGGCGAGGTCTCGCGCGTGGGCAACCTGCTCGATTCCGGCCGGCTGAACCTGCTGTATGTCTCGCCCGAACGCCTACTCTCCCCCGGCACGCTGGAGCGGCTGCGCCGCCGCCCGCTCTCGCTGATCGCCATCGACGAGGCGCATTGCGTCAGCGCCTGGGGCCACGAGTTCCGCCCCGAATACCGCGACCTGAAGCGCCTGGCGCAGATCTTCCCCGGCGTGCCCCGCGTCGCCCTGACGGCCACCGCCGACCCGCGCACCCGCGACGACATCCTGGCCGCACTCGACATGCGGGACGCCCGCGTCTTCGCGGCCAGCTTCCACCGCCCCAACCTGCACATCGCCGCCCAGCCCAAGGTGAGCGAAACCACCCAGCTCATGGCGTTCCTGCGGCAGCACACGGGCCAGGCCGGCATCGTCTATTGCGGCAGCCGCGCCAAGACGGAACGCATGGCCGAAAAGCTGTGTGCGCAAAAGGTCACCGCGCTCGCCTTCCACGCCGGCCTAAGCCCGCTGGAAAAACGCGCCTCTCTGGCCCGCTTCCGCAGCGGCGAGGCCGTGGTGATTGTTGCCACGGTCGCGTTCGGCATGGGCATCGACCGGCCGGACGTGCGGTTCGTGGTGCATCTCGACATGCCGGACAGCCCGGAAGGCTACTACCAGCAGATCGGCCGCGCTGGGCGCGACGGCGAGCGCGCGGACCTGCTGCTGCTCTACGGCGGCGAGGACATGGCCCGGGCCCGCCACTGGCTCGGCCAATCCAGCGCGCCCGAGGCACAGAAGGCGGTGATGCGCCAGCGGCTGGAAGCGATGATCGGGCTGGCCGAAGCCACCTCCTGCCGCACCCGCACGCTGCTCGCCTGCTTCGGCGAGACGCTCGGCCAGGATTGCGGACATTGCGACTCGTGCCGCTCGCCCGCCGCCCTGTTCGACGGCACAAAGGCCGCGCAGCAGGCGCTGTCGGCGGTGTACCGCACCGGCCAGATTTTCGGGGCCAAATACATCGTCGATGTGCTGCGCGGCGAGAATACCGACGCGGTGGAGCGCAACGCCCATACCAAGCTGGCACTGTTCGGCATCGGCCGCGGGCGGGCCGAGACGTTCTGGCGCGGCGTGCTGCGCCAGCTGATCGCCCGCGGCGCGCTGCAGGTGAAGTCCGGCGACTACGCCAGCCTGGCACTGACGGAGGAGGCCCGCCCGATCCTGCGCGGCGAGGCGCAGGTGATGCTGCGCGAGGACGGGCCGCCGGTCACCAGACCGTCTCGCGCCGCCGCCGCCCGCACCCTGGCCGCACCGGCGGCACCCGCCCCCGGCACATCCGGCCTGTTCGAGGCGTTGCGCGCCTGGCGCGCCGAAGCGGCCAAGGCGCAGGCCGTGCCGCCCTACGTGATCTTCCACGACACCGTGCTGCGCGACGTCGCCGCCGTGCAGCCGGCCACGCTGGACGCGCTGGGGGAGATCAAGGGCGTCGGCACCTCCAAGCTGGAGCGTTACGGCGCCGCGCTGCTGAAGGTGCTGCAGGCGCACCGGCGCTGAGCCGCATTGATCCCGCCCCGCCCCCGCCTCATCTGCTGGGACGGAGGACCGCACCGATGCTGCACGCAAGCTATCAGACGAGGGTGCCGTCCCCGGACGCGGCGGCCCGCCTGGCCCGCATCAAGCGCCTGGCCTGGCTGGTCGATGCCGCCTTCGGGCTGCCCGGCACCCGGTTCCGTTTCGGCCTGAACAGCCTGATCGGTCTTCTGCCGGGCGGCGGCGACGCCGTGCTGGGCATCATCTCGCTCTACATCGTGCAGCAGGCCCATGCGCTGGGCGTGCCCCGCCCCATCCTGATGCGCATGGTCGGCAATGTGGCCCTGGAGGTGGTGGGCGGCTCCGTCCCGGTGCTGGGCGACCTGTTCGACGTGGCGTTGAAGGCGAACCTGCGGAACATCCGCCTGATCGAGGATCACCTTCGGAGCTGATCGATCGTCCCGGCGCCGGGGGTGGCGCCCGCGTCCCGCCGCTGCGGCAGGCTGGCCATCACGGCCCGGCGCTGACCGTCGGTCATCGCGCCCCAGCCCACGATCTCGTGGGTCGTGCGCAAACAGCCGACGCAGAATCGCGCGGCGGCGTCCAAGCGGCAGGTTCCGTTGCAGGGCGATACGGTCACGGCGCGCACCATCCCCTGACCGCCGGCACGGGGCAAGCCATGGCCGCAACGAAGGGCACCCCTGCACCCAAGCCGGCATGGCCACCTTGCCAGCGCCGCCGGGTGCCGTAAGGTATCTGCCGCCCTGCAACGCCACGCCCGGTTCTGCGTTGCCCGGCTCCCCCGGCCCACGATGTCCGCCACACCACACGCGGGCGTGGCGCGGAACAGTGCAGCATTTTCGAGGATACGGCCCTTTGCAGAAATTTCCGATGACCGCCCAAGGCCTGCAGCGACTGGAAGACGAGCTGCGGACCCTGAAAAGCGTGGAGCGGCCAGCCATCATCCTGGCCATTGCCGAGGCGCGCAGCCACGGCGACCTGTCGGAAAACGCCGAGTATCATGCCGCCCGCGAACGCCAGAGCTTCATCGAGGGCCGCATCCAGGAGCTAGAGGAGGTGGTGGGCGCCGCCGAGGTGATCGACCCGGCCTCGCTCTCGGGCGACAGCATCAAGTTCGGCGCGGAAGTGACCCTGCTGGACGAGGAGACCGAGAAGGAGGCGACCTACCAGATCGTCGGCATGTACGAGGCCGACATCAAGGCCAAGCGCCTGTCGATCTCCTCGCCGCTGGCCAAGTCGCTGATCGGCAAGAAGAAGGGGGACACCGTATCCGTGCCCGCGCCCGGCGGCGACAGGAGCTACGAGATCCTGAACTTCAAGTTCGCCTGACGCGGCGCGCAGCGAGCCGGGCGTCGATACCCGCGCCCGCACGGAGGAGCCCGGCATGGACGCGCCCACGCCTACCCTGACCTTGGCCGACGTGCGCGAGGCGGCGGGTCGCATCAGGGGCCACGTCCTGCGCACCCCCACACTGCCTGCCCCCATCCTGTCCCGCCTGACCGGGGCCGAGATCACGCTCAAGCTCGACAACCTGCAGGCGGTCGGATCGTTCAAGGAGCGCGGTGCGGCCAACCGCCTAGCCTTGCTCACGCCGGACGAGCGCGCGCGCGGCGTGGTCGCCATGTCGGCCGGCAACCACGCACAGGGGGTGGCGCGTCACGCCACCCTGCATGGCGTGGACAGCACCATCGTGATGCCGCTGTTCACCCCGCTCGCCAAAATCAGCGGCACGGCCGCCTGGGGGGCGCGCGTAGTGCTGCACGGCGCCACCCTGGCCGAGGCCGGCGCCCATGCGGCGCATCTGGCCCAGGACGAGGGCTTGGTGTTCATCAGCCCGTACGACGACTACGCGATCATGGCCGGCCAGGGCACGCTGGCGCTGGAAATGGTGGAGGACGGGCCGCCGCTGGACGTGCTGCTGGTGCCCATCGGCGGCGGCGGGCTGATCAGCGGCTGCGCCGTCGTGATGGCGGCACTCAGCCCCGGCACGGAGGTGATCGGCGTGCAGGTGGCCCCTTACTCGGCACTGGCCCAGCGCATGGGCGCCCCGGCGCACGCGCTGGGCGGCGCTACCATCGCCGAGGGCATTGCCGTGCGCGACGTGGGGTTCGAAACCCGCAAGATCATTGCGAACCACGTCCACCATGTGCTGGTGGCGCCGGAACGCAGCGTGGAGGATGCGATCTCCATGCTGGCCGAGGGTGCCCGCGTGGTGGCCGAGGGGGCCGGGGCGGCCGCACTGGCCGGCCTGCTGGCCCATCGGGAACGCTTCGCGGGCAAGCGCGTCGGCATGCCGGTCTGCGGCGGCAACATCGACGTCAGGATCATGGCGAACGTGCTGCTGCGCGGCCTGCTGCGCGACGGCAGGCTGTTGCGGCTGCGCATGGACATCCCGGACCGGCCGGGCGTGCTGGCCGACATCTCGACCAGGATCGGCCTGACGGGCGGCAACATCATCGAGGTGTCGCACCAGCGCCTGTTCGCCGCCCCCAGCGTGCAATCGGCACAGTTGGAGGTGATGGTGGAAGCGCGCGATCCGGCCCACGCCGCCGAGATCGAAGCGGCCCTGGCGGATTCCTACGCGGTACAGCGGATCTGAGAGGCCGGCGTCGGGGGGGGGGGTGGGGGGCCCGGCCGGGGCCCCCCCAGCCTTCCTCTGATGCGGCGGTTCCGCGCCTAGCAGATGCGCGACCGGCGTCAGTACCTCGATGTGGTCGCAAAAGATCTTCGTGACCGCCAGCAGCGGCACGGCAAGAAGCGCACCCGTCACGCCCCATAGCCAATCCCAAAACATCAGCGAGGCGATGACCAGCAGCGGGTTCAGCGTGAA
>CAXUGD010000199.1:5923-6216 GCA_964250355.1 uncultured Acetobacteraceae bacterium
CATGGATGAAGAGATAGACGCCCACCGGCGCCAGCGCCCACCACGCGCTGCTGAAGGTGAACAGCCCAACGAAGAAGAAGATGACCATGCCCGTGAGCGGCCCGAGGATCGGCACGTAGTTCAGCAGGAAGGCGGCAGTGCCCCATAATAGCGGGTCGGGCAGACCGAAGGCCCAGACTGACAAGCCATTGGCGGTGCCCACCAGCAGATTCATCATCGTGATGGTGACGAGATACAGGCTGATATTGTGCTCAATCTCGCTCGCGATCTGAACGGCATGTTTCTTCTCTGGC
>CAXUGD010000200.1:0-6202 GCA_964250355.1 uncultured Acetobacteraceae bacterium
CGCCCGGTCCGGCTGCGCCATCGCACCGCCGTCACCCCGCGCGCCGCCGGCACCGGGGCCATGGTCGCGGCCAGCAGCTCGCGGAACGCCCCGTCGCGCAGCACGAGCCGGGTCTCTCCGGTCACGGGGTCGGTGCGGGTCAGCAGGGTGATCGGGAACTCGCTGCTGAACGGCGAGGGCCAGCGCGGCCCGGCCCACTGGCAGCTCCGCTCCATCGTCAGCAGTCCAGCCTCGCAGCGGAGCTCCGACATCAGATAGGGTGTGAACCGCACGCCGCGTATGCCGATCAGCAGGCCCGGCCCGTCGAACAGCGCGGCGACATACTCGTCGTGGGGCAAGGCCACGAACGCCGTCCCGCTCTCCCCGAACACCTGGTCCGTGGCTTCCGGCGGGGACGCGGCGCCGTCCAGGCAGACCCGCACGAAGCCGCCGCTCTCGGCCACCGCGAAGCGCTCCGCCCGGTAGAGCGGCGGGAAACGCTGCTGGTCCTTCATGTTGGGGATCTCGACCAGTCGGCCGGTCGCCCCGTCATAGCTCCAGCCGTGATAGCCGCACTGAATCCAGCCGTTCTCCCGCACGCAGCCCAGCGAGAGCGGTGCGCGCCTGTGCGGACACCTGTCCTCCAGCGCGCGCGCGACGCCCTGGGCATCGCGCCACAGCACGACCGGCTGGTCCGCGACGTCGACGGCGAGCGGCTTCTTCGCGCCGACCTCCTCGCTACGGGCGAGCGCCCACCACACCGACCCGGCGGGCGCCGTCACCGTCCGGCCCCTGCTTCGGGCGCGCTCGGCAGGGCGAAGGCCAGCAGGTCGTCACCCGCTTTGGTCAGCAGCCCGCCATGCCCGCCGGCGGCAATCAGCACGAATTGCCGCCCGCTCCTGGCCGACCAGTAGGTGAGCGGCGTCGCCTGGCCGCCGGCCGGCAGGCGCGCGCGCCACAGCTCCCGCCCGGTCGCGGTCTCGTAGGCGCGCAGGTAGCGGTCTTGCGAGGCGCCAATGAAGGTGAGGCCGCCGCGCGTGGCGATCGGGCCGCCGATGCTGGGCACCCCCATCGTGAACGGCAGATGCGACGGCAAGGTGAGCGGCCCGCTATCCTTACCCGTCCCGAACGGCCTGGACCACGCCAGCTTGCGCGTGGCAAGGTCGATCGCCGAGATCATGCCGTAGGGCGGCTGCGTGCAGGGCACCACCAGCGGCGAGAGGAACGGCTGCACGCTGGCGGCATACGGCGTGCCCGCCTGCGCCACCGGCCCGCCGGCATAGCCGTGGTCGCTGGCGGCCAGCGGCCTGATGCCCCGCCGGTCCGCCTCCGCCCGGGTCAGCAGCCGGTTGTAGTTGCCCACCCGGTTGGTGTTGACGACCAGCAGCCCGCGATCGGTGTCGATGGCGGCGCTGCCCCAATCCACGCCGCCCAGGAAGCCGGGATAGGTGAGCGTCGGCCGGCCGGTCGATAGCGGCGTCATCGAACCGTCGAAGCGTGCCTCGCGGAATTTGATCCGGCACCACATCTGGTCGAACGGGGTCAGGCCCCACATGCGGGCCTCGGTGGGCATCGGACCGGCCAGCGACGGCATGCCGACGGAGAATGGCTGCGTCGCCGACAGGCGCTCGCCGGGCACGTTGCCCTGCGGCACGGGCCGTTCCTCCACGGTCGCGAGCGGCTGCCCGGTGCGACGGTCGAGCAGGAAGATCTCGCCTCGCTTGGTCGGCTGCACCAGGGCGGGCACGCCCTTGAGGTCCACCAAAGTCGGCTGGGAGGACACGTCGTAGTCCCACAGATCGTGATGCGTCGTCTGGAACGACCAGCGCAGCGCGCCGGTCTCCGCATCCAGTGCGACCACGGAGCTGGAGAACCGGTCGTCGACCGGGCGCCTCGCCCCGCCGTAATAGTCCGGTGTGGCGTTGCCGGTGGGCAGGTACACCAGGCCGAGCGCCTCGTCCGCGCTGATCGGCGCCCAGCTATTGGGCGTCGCCCGCGTATAGGTCTCGCCTGGACCCGGCGCGCCATGCGCGTCGGGGCGCCCCATGTCCCACGCCCAGGCCAGCTTTCCCGTCACCGCGTCGAAGGCCCGGATCACGCCTGAGGGTTCGCCCACGAACTGCCCATCGGTCACCCAGCCGCCCAGCACCACGCGGCCCCTGATGACGGCCGGGGCGGAGGTGACGTGGTAGTAGCCCGGCACGATGGTCCCCATGCCGGAGTCCAGGCTAACGACGCCCCCCTGTCCGAAGCCGGCGCAGGGCTGGCCAGTCCGCAGATCGAGCGCGATCAGGCGGCGGTCGACCGTGTTGGTCAGCAGGCGCTCGGCGCAGGCGGCACCGGCGGGCACCGTGGTCTCCGGCGCCTGGTAGTAGGCCACCCCGCGGCAGGTGCCGGCATACAGCCCCGCCGGATCGACATGCGCCGCGTAGCGCCAGGCGACCTGGCCGGTCTCGGCATCGAGCGCGATCACGTCGTTGGCGCCGGTGCATACATATACTCGGTCGCGGATCTTGATTGGCGTGACTTCCAGCGACACGCGCAGGTTGTCCGGGATGCCGGTATGGGCGTGCCAGGCCAGCACGAGCGACCCCACGTTCCGCGGCGTAATTTGCGACAGCGGCGAGAACCGCGTGCCCGCCTTGTCGCGTCCGTACTCCGTCCAGTCCTGGTCGGCCGCCACGGCAGGCCCCACCGGCGTCGCCGATGCCGGCGAAGGCGGGGTGTGGCCCGCGTCGGCCACCGCCACCAGAACGGGTAGCCCGGCCGCCAGGACCAGGGCCAGAGCGGCGAACCATCCCGTGCCGCCGCCCGCGAGCCCGCGACGCGTCCAGGGCGCGGCCAGGACCAGTCCGAGGACCAGCGCCCACACTACCCTCGGCATCAGCGCCCAGGGGTCCAGGCCGGCTTCCCAGACGGCCCAAGCCAGCGTGCCCGCCAGCAGCGCGGCATAGAGCCACACGCCCCTGGCGCTGCCGCGCCACAGCAGGATGGCGGAGGCAAATGCGGCCAGACCGGCGACCAGATAGTAGGCCGATCCGCCCAGCCACAGCAGCCAGGCGCCAGGAACCGCCAGGGCCACGCCCACCACCAGGAGCAGCGCGGCGAACATTCGTGGAGGGCCTGGCCGGCGGGTGGCCCGCCGCTCATCCAGCGCATGCTGCTCCGAGGACAGGTAATTCATGCTTGCGGCCTTGGCGGCAGGTTTGGCCCGCCGCACCTATCGTACGACCAGTCCCCACTTCTCCGGACTGCCGCCTGGTCTCGGGCCGCGCCCCTATCGCCGTATAGGTTCGGCCCACCTTGGGCCCATGCGACGCCCGGCCCGATCGGAGAACACAATGTCGTCGTTGCAGGGAAAGGTCGCGGTGGTCACTGGGGCCGCGCAGGGCATTGGCGCGGCGACCGCCCGCCTGGTGGCCGAGCGGGGGGCGACCGCGGTGCTGGCCGACATCGACCTGGCGGGAGCCGAGCGCACTGCGGCGGCCATCGGCGGCGCGGCCTCCGGCATCGCCTGCGACGTCAGGGACGAGACGGCCGTCGCGCACGCTGTGGCCGATATCGTCGGCCGCCATGGGCGAATCGACATTCTGTTCAACAACGCCGCCCTGCAGAACGAGCAGCAGCGCGCCCGCGACCTCGACGTGGTCAACCTGGACGCGGCCATCTGGGATGCCGCCATGCAGGTCAATGCGCGCGGTGCGATGCTGGTCAGCAAGCACGTCATCCCGCACATGCTCGAGCAAGGTGGCGGATCGATCATTCATGCCGCCTCCGGCTTCGGCCTGCTGGGCGAGACAACCCTGACCGCCTACGGCGCGTCCAAGGCGGCGCTGATCAATCTCAGCCGCTTCATTGCCACGCAGTACGGCAAGCGCGGCGTGCGGTCCAACGTCGTCGCCATCGGCTTCGTGCTGACCGAGACGGCCATTACCTCCACGCCGCAAATCGTCAAGGACATCCTGCTCTCGCACCACCTTACTCCTGCGCTGGGCGAGCCGCTCGACGTGGCCCATGTCGTGGCGTTTCTCGCCGCCGACGAGTCGCGTTTCATCAACGGCGCGTTGCTGCCGGTCGATGGCGGCTTTACCGCGCACCAGCCGAGCATGGTCGATTTCGAGAAGCTCTTTGCGTCTGTGGGGAAGAACCAGCTCTGAGCCAGGTCACCAAAGACGCACGTGTCGCTCTTGTCACCGGCGCATCGGGGGCGCTGGGGACCGCCATCTGCCAAGTGCTGCGACGGCGCGGTTTCGCACCTGTCGGACTCGACTTGGCGGCAGCGGGCCGCACGGCCGACTGGCCGAGCTACGAGTGCGACCTGGCAGATCTGGCCGCACTGGAAAGCTCGATCGCGCGCATCGAAGCGGAGTTCGGCGTGATACGTGTGCTGGTCAACAATGCAGCCCTGTATCAGCCCTGCGACTTCGATAAACTCACGCCTGCGCAATGGGACATGGTGTTCGCCATCAACACGCGTGCGCCTGTGTTTGCCAGCCAGTCGATCATCCGCCGCCTGAGGCAGGCGGAGGCAGGGGGCGCCATCGTCAACGTTGCGTCGGTGTCAGGCCAGGTCGGCAGCGCCGCGGTGGACTATGCCGCGTCCAAGGCGGCGCTTATCGCGATCACGAAGAGCCTCGGCAAGCTCGGCGCGGCTTGCGGCATCCGCGTCAATGCGGTCGCTCCCGGCGGGATCGTCTCTGCCATGAGCGCCCGCCTTCCGGAACGAACACGCTCGCAACTCCTCGAACGCACCCCGCTCGGCCGGCTGGCGGAGCCTCTCGAGATAGCCGAGGTCGTTGGTTTTCTTGCCGACGAGGAGAGCTCCTACATGACAGGAACGACGATCGACGTAAACGGGGGTGCCTACTGATCAGTGGAAGCGACGCCGTCCCGTTCGAGACGAGAAGCAAACGCTTGACGACACGGCCGAGGACATTTTGAACAGCAAGCTTTCAACGAAGCGCACCCGAGAAGCAAAGGCGATTATGCACTTCGCAAACACGGCGGCTAGATCGGATTCGAGAGACGCTTTTTAATCCGCTGCGCTGTTTCGTGCATTGAAGCCCATAGGGCGAGTCATCGTCTGCCATAGCACCTAGCTCGCTTAGGCGATGTTGTATTGTAGTCCGTCCGTCTGGCGGCGATAGCAAGCCAATCTCCACAAAAACTTCCTTTAAAAATGGAGATTGTGGCAAGGAGTCGGCCATAACCGTCATCATCAACCATTGGCATCTCCAGTGCGCTCCGGTGGCTCCGGCACGTCCTCTTTCGGTTTTATGCCGCGCCACCAAGCCTAGTTTAGCGCGAAACGCTTCGATGTCGTCATCCGCACCAATCGCGCGTGCGGTTTCAACAAAGCGCTCAGATTGCGTGTTTTTGGTTTGCGTCATCAGGCTGAAAATTCACCCGTATGCTTTGGCGTGAACGAGGCCAGGGAGGCGATCAGCGGCGACGTGCAACTTGCGCGCCGGTTCGAGGAATTTCTATTGCCTCGCTGGTCGGCTCGCGCCGCGCGAAGAGTCCTGCTGTCGACGGACGGCGTCACCGCAAAGGTGTTTCGTAAGCTTAAATGAATTGGCAGTGGAGGCGATCGAGACCGGCGCCGAGCGGATCACTGACGAGGCGATCGAGCGATGGCGTGCAGCGAACAATTATCAGATCCCATTCTCTTGATCCGGCCCCTGCCCGTCCTGCTACCGGCGCTGCCGGACGAGTTGTTGTCTTCGTGGCTCGGCCGTCACGCTGCCTTTTATCGCATCAGCGGCGGTCGGCTGCTCAGGCAATGTGGTGTCGACGCTGGGTCGACGCGAAGCCTCGATCTCGCTTTGTCCGCGGCGAGCCACGCAGCGATGTAGGCCACGCCGTTCGTGAAATCGCAATCGTCGATGCCCAGCTCAGCACAGATCGTGACCTAGCTGAGCTCGGCGCGAAGCTCCTCCCTCGCGTAGTCCTGAGAACCGAAATTTCTGGTCAGGTCGCGGTCGAGCCGCTGGTCGTGTCCCAGCGGATGGTGTAGGAGCTGTGGGTAAGTAGCCCGCTGGAGCGACCGCCAAGAGTCTGGCGCAGGCGGGCTACTTATCCACGGCGGTGATCACCGCGGCGGTGCTGGGTAGGGTCGGGTTGCAACACGCAACTCTAGCCCGAGGACCACCACGATGACCGACGACAAGATCGCCCTTCGCGAGCTGCTGGAGAAGGGCTCTGACGCGACTTTCCTACGCGA
>CAXUGD010000201.1:0-6189 GCA_964250355.1 uncultured Acetobacteraceae bacterium
CTCTACGACGGCGCGCTGGCGGACCTCGACTCCCACCTGGCGCGCGGCGCCGGGGGGCTCGCGGCCGCGTTCGACCGCGTCAAGTCGGAGGGTGCGCGCGAGGACGAGGGGGCGCTCACCTTCCTGCCGCCGCTGGTCAAATCGCCCAAGATCGTCTGCCTGGGCCTCAACTACACCGACCACGCGGCGGAGGGCGGGTTCACGCCGCCCAGCTTCCCGACCCTGTTCGCGCGCTTCGCCTCCAGCCTGATCGGCCACGGGGCGCCCATCGTGGTGCCGACGCTGTCCTCGCAGCTCGATTACGAGGGCGAGCTGGTCGCGGTGATCGGGCAGGGTGGGCGCGACATCGACGGCGCGTCCGCGCTGGACCACGTCGCCGCCTACTCCATCTTCAACGACGGCTCAATCCGCGACTACCAGATGAAGGCGCCGCAATGGACGGCGGGCAAGAACTTCGACGACACCGGCGCCTTCGGTCCCTGGCTGGTCACGCCGGACGAGCTGCCGCCGGGTGCGGCCGGCTTGTCGCTGCGGACCAGGCTGAACGGCCAGGTCGTGCAGTCCGCCTCGACGTCCGACATGATCTTCGACGTGGCCGGCACGATTAGCCTGCTGTCGTCGTTCATGACCTTGCAGACCGGCGACGTGCTGGTGATGGGCACGCCCGCGGGCGTGGGGTTCGCGCGCAAGCCGCCGCTGTTCATGAAGGCGGGCGACGTGGTCGAAGTGGAAATCGAGCGGCTCGGCGTCCTGCGCAACCCAATAGCGGCTGCTCCTGTCGTTTCGTAGCGTCACGCCTCAACAACACGCACCCAAAAACGGAAAAGTCTTTTGGTTCTTTTTTTCAAAAAAGAACCGCTTCCAAGGAGAGGCGAATGGACCAACAGATATCGAACAGGCGGCCCGGCGTGCTCGGCGCCCACTCGATCGACCATTTTACCATCGAAGTGCCCGACCTGGAGGAGGCGAGGCAATTCTACCTCCTGTTCGGCCTGGACGTGCGCGACGAGGATGGCGGGCTGGGGCTCTACACGCACGGCCACGCGCATCGCTGGGCGTCGATCACCAAGGGCGAGGTCAAGAAACTCGCCTATCTCAGCTTCGGCGTCTTCGAGGACGAGTTTGAATCGTTCACGCGGCACCTTGACGAGGTCGGCACCAAGCGGATCGCGGCGCCGTCCGGCGTGCTGGGGTCCAACGGCATCTGGATCGAGGGCTTCGACGGGCTGCCGCTGAACATCCGTGTCGCCGACAAGTCCTCGCCCAACGAGAAGAGCGTCTTCGAGACCAGTTCCGTGGGTCCCGGTCGGCCCGGCACGGTGGCCAATTCCAAGGCGCCGAAGGTGTTCCCGCGCCGCCTGTCGCACTTCGCAATCTACACGACGGACGTCGACGCCGCGATAGCGTTCTACGAGCGCACGCTGGGCCTGCGCCTGTCGGACCGCAGCGGCCCGGCGGTGGCCTTCCTACACGGCGTGCACGGCAGCGACCACCACATGCTGGCGCTGGTCGCCTCCACCCATCGCGGCATGCACCACGCCAGCTGGGACGTGGGGTCGTTCCAGGACGTGGGCCTGGGCTACGCGCAGATGGCGCGGGCCGGGTTCATGCGCGGCTGGGGCGTCGGGCGGCACGTGCTGGGTGCGAACTACTTCCACTACGTGAGGGATCCCTGGGGCAGCTACAGCGAGTACTCCGCCGACATCGACTACATCCCCGCCGATTGCGAATGGCACGCGGGTGACCACGCACCGGAGGATTCGATGTTCCTGTGGGGGCCGATGCCGCCGGAGGATTTCGTCACCAACTTCGAGCCGGCGGACGCGCCGGCATGAGCGCCATCGTGCTCATGCATGGCGGCGGCATGGGGGGATGGACGTGGAAATTCGTCCGCCCGCTGCTGCTCGAGGCTGGCCACGACGTGTTCTCGCCCACCTTCACCGGCTTTGGCGAACGCGCCCACCTGATCAGCCGCGACCTGACCAGCGATGTGCACGTGACCGACATCGTCAACCTGCTGGAGTGTGAGGACCTCGACGACGTGGTGCTCGTCGCGCACAGCTACGCCGGCACCATCGCCCCCGGCGTGGTAGCGCGCGCCGGCGAGCGCATACGCAGCCTGGTCTACCTGGACGCGATCGTGCCGCGATCGGGCGAGAACGTCGCGTCGATGATGGGCTTCATGACGCAGGAGCAGGCCGCCGGCCTGGACGCGCAACTGGGGTCGGGCGAGGGCCCGGTCGGCTCCGGCGTGCACGAGCAGCAGCGGGCAATGGCGCGCGAGCACCCGCATTTGATGGACCGGGACCGCGAGGCCTGGCTGCTGGGCCACCTCTCCGACCAGCCGCTGCGCTGTATCGTGGCGCCGATCGCCAAGGGTGCGGAGACGATCGGCAAGCTCGTCCACTACGTGGCCGCCCAGCACACCATCATGGGCATGATGCACGGCCGCGCCCGCGAGCTGGGCTGGACGATGCACGCTCATGACGGCGACCACGCCTTCCTGGTCGGCGACCCCGAGGGCACGGCGAAGCTGGTGCTAGACGTGGCACGCGCCGCCTGATGGACGTGGCCGGCCTGTTCTCGGTGCAAGGCCGCGTGGCGCTGGTCACCGGCGGCACCAGCGGCATCGGCCGCATGGTCGCGACCGGCCTGGCCGCGGCGGGCGCGCAGGTGTTCATCTGCGCCCGCTCGGCGGAGAGGTGCGAGGCCGTCGCCGCCGAGCTCTCCTCGGGCTCGCCCGGCACGGTCACTGGGATACCGGCCGACCTGTCCACCGTCGCCGGCATCGTGACGCTCGCAGAGGCCGTGAAGGCCCGGACGGACAGGCTGCACGTGCTGGTCAACAACGCGGGCACGCTGTGCGACGCGCCGATCGACACCTACCCCGAGGAGGGGTGGGACGACGTGCTGGACCTGAACCTGAAGGCGACGTTCTTCCTGCTGCAGAAGCTGCTGCCGCTGCTGCGCGCCGGGGCGAGTGCCGAGCGGCCGGCCACGGTGGTCAACATCGGATCGGTGGGCGCATTGCGCGTGGGGCCGCGCGAGACGTACGCCTATGCGGCGGCCAAGGCCGGGCTGCATCACGTCAGCAAGTCGCTGGCCAAGCGGCTGGGGCCGGAGAACATCACCGTCAACGTCATCGCGCCGGGCTTCTTCCCGTCCGAGATGACGAAGATCACGTCCGACGAAATGCACCAGATGCTGGTCGGGATGATACCGCGCCGTCGCGTGGGCGAGCCGGAAGACGTGGCCGGCACCACGCTGTTCCTGGCTTCGCGCGCGGGCGCCTACGTGACTGGGGCCGTCATTCCAGTAGAAGGTGGAATGTCAGTGTGAAGGTCTTCTTTTCTGAAGAAAAGAAGCAAAAGACTTTTGTAAATTGTCACGTGTCTATCCGGCAGCGTACGCCACGGAGCGAAAGTTTTTTGGTTCTTTTTTTCAAAAAAGAACCGCTTGGCTTTCCTCTTCAACCTAGCGACCGATAGGGTCGCACGACGGCAGCCGGACCTACCAGGACACACATGGATTTTTCACTTTCCGAGGAGCAGCAGGCGTTCCGCGACGTCATTCGCCGCTGGGTGGATGCCGAGGCGCCGAAGCACTGGATGCGCGCCCTGGAAGCCGACGAGGAGAACTACCCCTTCGCGCTTTGGGACAAGCTGGCGGCCAACGGCTTCTTCGGCATCGGGATCGACGAGTTGCATGGCGGGCAGGGGGGGGACATCATCATTCAGATGATCTTCGCCCGCGAGCTGGCCCGCACCGCGGGCGGCCTGCTCTGGGTGTGGGGGCTGACCTCGTTCGCCGGCGCCAAGTCGATCGGCGTGTACGGCACGCCCGAGCAGAAGGAGCGGTGGCTGCGGCCGATGGCCGAGGGCCGGCTACGCGTCTCGCTCGGCATGACCGAGCCGGGCGGCGGCACGGACGTGTTGGGCGCGATGAAGACGCACGCCACGAAGGTGGAGGGCGGCTGGCGCATCAACGGTGCAAAGATGTGGACCACCGGCGCGCGCGTGGCAGACCGGATCCTGCTACTGGCGCGCAGCGAGCGCGACACCGCCAAGCGGCACCAGGGATTGTCGCTGTTCTTCATGGACGCCAAGGCGGACGGCGTGTCGGCGACGCTGCTGCCGAAGCTCGGCATGCGCGCCATGGGATCGTGCTCGCTGACGCTGGACAACGTTTTCGTCGCCGACGAGGACGTGCTCGGCACGCCGGGCCAGGCCTGGTACATGATGCTGCCGACGCTGAACAACGAACGCATCATGGTCGGCGCGCAATGCCTGGGCGCCATCGACGGCGTCCTGGAAGACGCGCTCGACTACGCCAAGACGCGCTCGGCCTTCGGCAAAACCATCGGACAGTTCCAGATCATCCAACACTACATCGCCGACATCGCGACGTGGCGGCAGGAGACCGAGTTGCTGCTCTACTACGTGTCTTGGCTGCAGGCCGAGGGCAAACCCTGCGGCACCCAGGCCAACATGCTCAAGATGGTCGCCTCGGAAAACGCGGTGAAGGCGGCTGACCTCGGCATACAGATCATGGGCGGCATGGGCTACTCCGCGGAGACCGACATGCAGCGCTACTGGCGCGACCACCGAATCCTGCGCATGACGCCGATCAGCAACGAGATGGTGCGCAACTCGATCGCCGAAAGCCTCGGCCTGCCGAGGTCGTTCTGATGAGCGGCACCTCTACATTGCCGCCTGCGCCGGACGTGGCCGGCACGTCGCTGGACGGCACCGAGCCCTACGTCATCAACGCCGAACAGAACGCGGCGCTGTGCCGCTCGACCGGCGTGGAGCCGGCGGAGGACGGGACGGCGCACCCGATCTACTACTACGTCGCTACTCAGGTCGCGATGGGCAAGACCGTCGCTGGTGTCTGCGCCACCTGCGACTTCGATGTCGAGGACGGCCCGATGATGGGCAGCTCCGGCGTATCCTTCACGGCGCCGCTTCGCGTCGGCGTGCCGTACCGCGTCACCGGCGAGATCGTGGGCCTGGTGCGCAAGCGCAGCCGCAAGCTCGGCGTGATGGACGTGCTCGACTATCGCCTGCGCCTGCACGACGAGAGTGGGGCCGCGGTGCTGGAGACGACGAACGTGTGGGTACTGCCGCGCAAGGAGCTGGCATGAGCATCGGCGTGGCGGTGGTGCCGGAAGCGGCGGTTGCCGGCGCCGTGCTGCCGGAGTTCGTCGTGGAGAGCGTGAGCCCCGAGGCGATGAAGGACTGGGCCGTCTTCCTGGCGGACCCCAACCCGATCCACCTTGACGTGGACGTGGTGCGCGCCAAGGGACTCGGCGACCGGGTGATCAACCAGGGCCCGGCCAACGTTGCCTACCTGATCAATATGCTGACCCACGCTTTCCCGAAAGCGACGATCCAGGCGATGGACTCGCGCTTCGTCGACAACGTTTATGCCGGCGACCGGTTGACCGCCGGCGGCACCATCACCGCCATCGAGGACGACCAGGTGCAATGCGAATTCTGGCTGCGTGCGGAGGGGCGCGACATCGTCATCTCCGGCACCGCCACGCTCAAGCTCCCCGCCTGAGCGCCCCCAAGCCATCAGAGAGGAGGTCACCATGCCCAGCGGTCCGTTCGCCCACGTCTGCATGCTCGTCAAGGACCTCGACCAAGCGATCGCCGACTGGACGAAGATACTCCGCATCCTCGACCCCAAGCAGCTGACCGACCCGATCGTCCGCTACGACAGTTTCTCGTCGGGCGCCGACGAGGGCATGCGATGGGCCACCTTCGTGGCCGACCACGGATGCGAGATACAGTTCATTCAGCCCGGCGCCGGCACGCCGCTGGGCGACCGGCTGGAGAAGAAGGGCGAACACGTCCACCATTTGTGCTTCACCACCGACGACGTGCCTGGCGCGATGGCCAAGCTGGCCGCCGAGGGTCTGCAGGTGCTCAACAACGGCGAGGTCAACCGCGACCCGGACATGACCTGGCAGGAATGGGCTTGGCTCGGCCCGAAGAGCGCGCACGGCGTGCTGATCGAGGTGGCGCACCCCTACGAGAGCCGCAAGGACGCCAAGTGGTACCACGCGCCGGGCAAGTTCGCCAACGACAACGCCTCGGCTGTCGCTGCCGAGTAGCGCGCGCACGGACGCGCTGAGCTGTCTTTCGAGACGATCAGCCTGGCGGGCGACGGCGTGCGGCTGGCGGC
>CAXUGD010000202.1:0-6189 GCA_964250355.1 uncultured Acetobacteraceae bacterium
AACCTCAATCGGCACCCGCGAGTGGGCGTGTGTCAGTCTTTAGGCGGGTTGGTATGAGACGAGAGAATGTGCGTTCCTTGCGCCGGTCTCCACGCCGTTGCCGGTACATTTAACGACTAGGGAAAGCACTTAGAGCGGCTGAAAGTTTGCGTAATATCGCTTCGGCATCTTCTCTCTGCGCGCCGACGCGGGTTTCAAAATCTTCCACCGACATACCATTACAAGTCTCGTTTACGCAATTGCAAATTAGCCGAAGCTCACTAGAGGTTATTGCTAAATCAAAGGGTTCGTTAAGCCGCTTGATTTCCAAGATGGTCTCCTATCGAAGTCCATTCACATAATTCTGGCCGCCTGTTGGACGAAAGGCAGTGCCGCTATCGATAGCAGAAGGATTGACGATCACAAGATTGTTGCTCACGCTATCGTAGAACGCAGTTCTACCACCACTAAGATTGAGAACTTGCCTTGGTGATCTTCGTGTTCCATTCTTCCTTGCTGGGCGAGAGCCAGCACCGAAGCAATCTCCAAACCGTTCAGATCACCCCAGACTGACTCGCCGCCCTTAAGTCAAGGCGCGGAACCGGCGGCGTCGCTCCCCAGCAGCGCCACGCCATCCAGGTCGTCCAGCCGCATCTCCAGGCCCCACCCGTAATGGACATGCCCCACGCCCAGGATGTTGTTCAGCGCGACCGCGACCTGGTTGCGGCCCTTGCGGAGCGGCAGGGCGAACGTGCTGTTGCCGAGCGAGATCCGTCCGTCCGGCGCAAGCCGCTTCGTGTCGGGATAGTAAAGGTTTTCCCCCGAAAAGACGGCCCGGCCGTTCACGAACACCCAAGCCTCGTGCAGGAACCCGAAGGACACGTGCTCCAAGCGGTCGCGGTCGGACTCAATACCGGTCGTCAGCCAGGCGACCGAACCCGTAGATGGGCCGCTGGGCGACCCGTAAAGCCGGCTCAGATTCACCAGGCCACCCCGCTCGCTGGCAATTGACCTCCAGGAAGCGGGGTCGCCCGGCATCTGCGCCAGCGTGGGCGCCACCCCATAGGCCAGCGTCGCAGGCGGCGACACCCGCCAGTGGCGCACCAGCCGCCCGTCGCCGGCCGTCGGATCAGCTGAAGGGGTCGGCGCCAACCCCTCCGTCGCGCCGGGCGCCACGGTCAGGTTGGCGAACTCGCCCGGCCCGGCCAGCTCCAGGCCGCCTTGTGCCGCATCGCCCTCGAGCTCCCCCACGGACAGCGTGGGCGAAGCAGCGCCATTGATGAAAACTTTCATGCGCCGGCCCGAGATCACCAGCTTCACGTGGTTCCAGGCGCCGACCCTGACGGGCGCCGCCGCCTGGTACTCCGGATACATCTCCCACGGCCATACGCCGTGCACCTTGGGGACGTACTGGACGCAGTCGTTGGCGGCCGGGCAATCCGTGTCCGGCCGCAGGTAGAGGATCTCGGCCGACTGCGGACCCGCTACGCGGAATCGGATCGCGGCAAAACCGTCCGCTTCCAGTTTCGCGTCGTACTCCACCGTGCCGTCGGCGAAGACCATATCCTTCAGCGCCGCGCTGCCCTCCCCCAACGATAGGCGGCCGTTGGGAAACCCCTCGACGTGCTCGAATGCTACCGCGCCATCCGCCCGCCAGCGCTCCGCCGTGAACGGGATGGCTCGCGTCTGTTCCGCGCGGGCCTGGCCCAGGGCCGCCGGCCCTAGAACGGAGGCCGCGATGGCCAGGCACGCAACCGGTCTCCAGGCCATGACCCATCCCCCTCGGCTACGACCCGCCTGCCCGTCCGGTGCCATGCCGACGCGCAGTCCGCCGGCGCCAGCGTGCCGGAGTCAGAACGCCAGCGCCGTCGCCTGCATCACCAGGGGCAGCGCGCGCACCTCGCCCAGCACCGCCTCGCTCACATCCTCATCGACCGAGGCGAGGCAGATCGCGTCGCCGCCGGCCGCCGCGCGCCCGAGGTGGAAGGTCGCGATGTTGATGCCGTGCCGCGCGAGTGTCTCGCCGAAGCGGCCGATGAAGCCGGGCCGGTCCTGGTTGGTCACGTACAGCATGTGCGGCGCGAAGTCGGCCTCCACCTTGATGCCCTTCACCTCCACCAGACGCGGCGTGTTGCCGGCGAACAGCGTGCCGGCGACCGCCCGCGCGCCGCGGTCCGTCGTTACCGTAATGCGCACCAGCGTCTGGTACTCGCTCGGCCGGTCATGCGTGGTTTCTGCCACGTCGATGCCGTGTTCGCGGGCCACCACCGGCGCGTTCACCATGTTCACGCCGGACAGCACCGGGGTCAGCACGCCGGCCAGTGCGGCCGCGGTCAGCGGCTTCTGGTTCAGCGAGGCGGCCGTGCCCTCGTAATCGATGGCAATGCCGCGGATCACGCCGTCCTGCGCCCGCGTCATCTGCCCGGCAAACGCGCCCAGGTACTGCACCAGTGCCATGTAGGGCCGCAGCCGCGGCGCGTCCTCCGCACTGACGGACGCCGTGTTGATCGCGTTCGTCACCGCGCCCGTCAGCAGGAAGTCGCTCATCTGCTCGGCCACCTGCAGGGCCACGTTCTCCTGCGCCTCGTTGGTGGAAGCGCCCAGATGCGGCGTGCACACCACCTGCTCCAGGCTGAACAGCGGGCTGTCTTTCGCCGGCTCCGTCTCGAACACGTCCAGCGCAGCGCCGCCCACCTGGCCCGACGCGATCGCCTCGGCCAGCGCCGCCTCGTCGATCAGGCCGCCGCGCGCGCAGTTGATCACGCGCACCCCGCGCTTGCATTTCGCCAGGGCCTCACGCGAGAGGATGTTGCGCGTCGCCTCCGTCATCGGCGTGTGCAGCGTGATGAAATCGGCGCGGGCCAGCAACTCGTCCAGCTCCAGCTTTTCCACGCCCATGTCCAGCGCACGGCGCTCAGACAGGTACGGGTCGTACGCCACCACCCGCATGTGCAGCCCCTGCGCCCGGTCGGCCACGATGGAGCCGATATTGCCGGCGCCGATCAGGCCCAGCACCTTGCCGGTCAGCTCGGTGCCCATGAAGCGGTTCTTTTCCCACTTGCCGGCTTTCGTCGAAGCCGTGGCCTCGGGGATCTGCCGCGCCAGCGCGAACAGCATGGCGATCGCATGCTCGGCCGTGGTGATGGAGTTGCCGTGCGGCGTATTCATCACGATCACGCCGCGCGCGGTGGCCGATTTCAGATCGACGTTGTCGACGCCGATGCCCGCGCGGCCCACCACGCGCAGTTTGGTGGCCACGTCTAGCACTTCCTTGGTTACCTTGGTGGCCGAACGTATCGCCAGCCCGTCATAGGTGCCGATGATGTCGCGCAATTCGGCGGGCGTCAGCCCGGTCCGGACGTCCACCTCCACCCCGCGGTTGCGGAAGATATCGGCCGCCTCGGCGGAAAGCTTGTCGCTGATCAAGACCTTGGGCATCGCTCTCACTCCGCGGCCAGGCTGGCGTGTTCGGCTTCCACTTGGGCGGCCGCCCAGTCCAGCCAGGGCAGCAGCGCCTCGATGTCGGACGTCTCGACGGTGGCCCCGCCCCAAATGCGCAGGCCGGGCGGCGCGTCGCGATAGGCGCCGATGTCCAGGGCGACGCCCTCGCGCTCCAGCAGGCCGGCCAGCTTCTTGGCCGCGGCCGCCTGGGCGTCGCTGCCCAGCGCGGTGAACCAGGGTGCGGCGATCTTCAGGCAGATCGAGGTGCTGGACCGGCTGGCCGCCGTCTCGGCCAGGAAGGCGGCCCACCGGCTTTGCCCGACCCAGCGCGCGACCGCGGCGAGGTTGGCCTGGCTGCGCGCGATCAGGCCGGGCAGCCCGCCCACCTGCTCGGCCCAGCGCAAGCCGTCCAGCGCGTCCTCCACACACAGCATGGACGGCGTGTTGATCGTCTCGCCGGCGAAGATGCCGCCGATCAGCTTGCCGCCCTTGGTCAGCCGGAAGATCTTGGGCAGCGGCCAGGCGGGCTTGTAGCTTTCCAGCCGGGCCACCGCGCGCGGCGACAGCGCCAGCATGCCGTGCGCCGCCTCGCCGCCCAGCACCTTCTGCCAGGACCAGGTGACCACATCGAGTTTCTCGTAGGGCAGCGCCATGGCAAAGGCGGCCGAGGTCGCGTCGCACAGCACCAGCCCCGCGCGGTCGGCGGGAATGAAATCGCCATCCGGCAGGCAAACGCCGCTGGTTGTGCCGTTCCAGCACAGCACCACGTCGCGCGCGAAATCGATCTGCCCCAGGTCCGGCAGCGCGCCATAGGGCGCGGAGAGCACGCGCGCGTCGATCTTCAGCTGCTTGGTGACGTCGGTGGCCCAGCCCTCGGAAAAACTCTCGAAGCTGAGCACGTCGGTGCCGCGGGCACCCAGCAGCGACCACATCGCGGCCTCGAAGGCGCCGGTGTCCGACCCGGGCATGATGCCCAGCTGCCAGTCGTCCGGCAGGCCCAGGATGGCGCGCGAGCGGGCGATCACTTCGGCCAGCGCGGCCTTGGGCGCTTTCGCGCGGTGGCTGCGGCCCAGATAGGCGCCGCGCAGCGCCTCCGGCGACCAGCCCGGGCGCTTGGCGCAGGGCCCGGACGAGAATTGGGGGTTGTGCGGACTCGTGTTCGGCTTGCCGGCGACCGGCATGTGCAGCCCTCCCTTGCAGAAGAGAAGCGCCCCGGTGGGGGGGCGTGACCCGCCGCGGCCAATAGCGTCGGGCCGGGCCGCGCGCAAGTGGCGCGCGGTTGCGCAACTGGTCTAAAGCCTGCGCCATGCGCATCCTTCTGCTCCTGCTGCTAGTCGCAACCCCGGTTTTGGCCGCCGACCCTGCCCCTGTCGCCTCGCGCGGGGGCATGGTGGTGTCGGCCCAGCACCTCGCCTCGCAAGTCGGGGCCGACATCCTCAACCGGGGCGGCAACGCGTTCGACGCGGCGGTGGCGGTGGGCTACGCGCTGGCGGTCACCTACCCCGAGGCCGGCAATTTGGGCGGCGGCGGGTTCATGACGCTGCGCCAGGCCAACGGGCATGTCAGCTTTATCGACTTCCGCGAGAAGGCGCCGCTCGCGGCGGCCGCCACCATGTACCAGGACGGGCAGGGCCAGGTGGTGCGCGGCCGGTCTACGGAGGGCTGGTCTTCGGTGGCCCTGCCCGGCTCGCCCGCCGGGCTGGACTACGTGCGCGCCCATTACGGCATGCTGGACCGCGCGGTGCTGATGGCGCCGGCCATCCGCCTGGCCCGCGACGGCTTCACGCTGACGGCGGGCGACGCCGGCATATTCCAGGTGGCAACCCCGCAGCTGCGCGGCGACCCGGCGGCCGCCGCCATCTTCCTGCACGACGGCGCGCCCCTGCAGCCCGGCGACCGGCTAGTGCAGACCGACCTCGCCGGCACCCTGCAGCAGATCGCCGACCACGGCCCCGAGCAGGCCTTCTACCGCGGCCCGATCGGCCAGGCGATCGCGGCCGCCGCCCAGGCCGGTGGCGGCACGCTCACCCCCGGCGACTTCGCCGCCTACAAAGTGCGCGAGCTGCCGCCCGTCGAGTGCGACTACCGGGGCTTCCACGTCGTCTCCGCCCCGCCGCCCAGCTCCGGCGGGGTCGTGCTGTGCGAGATCCTGCAGATCCTGCAGGGCTACGACCTGCACGCCATGGGCTTCCACAGCGCGGCCGAGGTGCATGTGTTGGCCGAGGCGATGCGCCACGCCTTTATCGACCGTAACAACCGCCTGGGCGACCCCGACTTCTTCCACAACCCGGTAGCCCTGCTCATCAGCCCGGCCCATGCCGAAGCGGTGCGCCACGCCATCGAACCCGAGCGCGCCACCCCCACCGCCGGCATCCCGGTGCCCAGCCCCGAAGGCACCGAAACCACGCAGTACTCCGTGGTCGATGCGGCCGGCAACGCGGCCTCCGTCACCTACACGCTGAACAACTGGTTCGGCGCCGGCGTCGTGGCCGGCCATACCGGCATCGTGATGAACGACGAGATGGACGATTTCACCTCGAAGGTCGGCGTACCCAACATGTTCGGCCTGGTGCAGGGCGCGGCCAACGCGATCGCCCCGGGCAAGACGCCGCTCAGCTCCATGACTCCCACCATCATCACCAGAGACGGCCACCTGGTCATGGTCATCGGCTCGCCCGGTGGCAGCCGGATCATTTCAATCACGCTCGAGGCAATCGTCAACGTGATCGACCACGGCATGACCATCCAGGAGGCGATCGACGCGCCGCG
>CAXUGD010000203.1:0-6133 GCA_964250355.1 uncultured Acetobacteraceae bacterium
CTGGCGGGACAGGCCACCATTTCCCTGCAGGATGCAGAGTTGAGCGGGTGCGACCTGGCGCAGGCCGGCCAGCCGTCGCGAAGCAGCCGGGCGGCGCTGCTAGGGGGCAGCACGCCGGGGCTGTCCGGTGAGGCGAGCCTGACGGCGGCACAGGGCCGCATCGGCCTTGCTGGGGCGACCCTGACGTCGGCGGCCGGCGCGGTGCTGATCCGTGGATGGGCGGACGGCAGCGCGCTCGACGTGACGTTCGGGCTGCAACCGGCCGGCGCGCCTGAGCGGCACTCTTCGGTCAGGATGTCCGGCGCGTTCGGGGCCGTCCACGCCGCGGCCGATCCGGGCAGTGCCGGTGCCGTCCCGCATCGGCACAGGCACGGCTGAGCGCGGCCGCAATCCTGTCAACGGACTCAGTAAACTATTATGTGCCGTGGCCCGACGCGACAGACTTTACCTAATGGCTGCTAATACAACTCTGCCTGGCATCGACGGGCTCGCCGTGCACCTGTTCCGTTCATCACGTTGCTGCGAGACAAGCTGAAAAACCGCGGCGTGCTTCAACGAAACTTTGCTGGGCGGCGAAGCAGATTTTCAAACACGGCAGATCACATCGGCATCGCCTGCGAGAGCTAGTGCAAGTGGACTGCCCGACCTGTTAAGGATGGCCGGCATTCGTCCTGTTGGACGCAGGTTGTGGCTGTCACTCAGGCGGTCTAGTGCCCGCGGTGCACACTGCATAGGCAGCGTGCGCCCAAGCGGGAGAATGACATGGCTCGACAGCAGCCTTTTCGAGGCGATGCGGGACGGGCGAAGGTGGTCGCACTCAGCGCCGACCAAACAGGTGCGCCTGCAGCGTTCGGTCTGGATGACGGACCCGACATCGTCATCCCGCTGCTTGTCGAAGACGCCGTCATCGAAAAACGTCGTTTTCAGACCGGCGCAGTCCGCGTGTCGCTCACCACGACACAGCACGAACGGCGCATCGACGAGGAACTGACGCACGAGCGTATCGTCGTCGAGCGTGTGCCGGTCGGCCGGGTGGTCGAGATCGCGCCGCCCGTGCGCGAGGAAGGCGATACGACCATTCTCTCCGTCGTGGAGGAGGTGCTCGTACTGGAGCGGCGCCTCGTCCTGAAGGAGGAGGTGCGGATTAAACGCGTCCGCACCACCGAGACGCACCACGAGACGGTGCAGCTTCGCGAGCAGTTCGCGACGGTTAGCCGCAGCAATGCGGCGCCGGCCCACACAGCAAACTTGCCTACAGCAAACTTGAAAGAGACAATATAATGACCGAGCAAACCATTGTCGCCGTGTACGACACGGCGGCCCATGCAGAAACCGCCGTGCAGGACCTTCTGGCAGCACACGTGCCATCGGCGGCTATCGGCCGCCACGCCCAGGAAGGCAGCTACACCGGTAACTCGACGGAGGCGACCAGCCGCTCCACCGAGGGCCAGGGCTTCTGGTCCAGCCTGTTCGGCGGCGAGCCCGACCACGACACCACCGTGTACGACCGCAGCGTGCGCGAGGGCTCCACGGCGGTGACGGTGAAGGTGCCGGACGAGCACGTTGCCGCCGTGACCGACATCCTCGAGCGCCACAACCCGATCGACATCGACGAGCGCGCCGGCAGCTACGGTCTGACCCAGACGACGACCCGCACGCCGCTGGCAAGCCAGGCCACCGCCGCATCGGCATCCACGGCGACGACAGCCACCGATGGCGGCAAGCTGCAACTCTCCGAGGAGACGCTGGCGGTCGGCAAGCGCGTGGTGAACCGCGGCACGACCCGCATCCGCCGTTTCGTGGTGGAAACGCCGGTGGAGCAGCAGGTGAGCCTGCACGACGAGCGCGTAACGGTCGAGCGCCGCCCGGTGACCGATAGCCGCCCGGCAACCGACAGCTTCAGCGAGAAGACGATTGCCGTGACCGAGAGCGGTGAGGAGGCCGTCGTGGGCAAGCAGGCCCGCGTGGTCGAGGAAATCAACATCCGCAAGCAGGCCTCCGACCGGACGGAGACGGTGCGCGACACCGTTCGCCGCGAAGATGTGGAGATCGTGAAGGTTCCGGGCGAGGCCACGACGTCGTCGGTCACCGGCACGACGACCAAGACGACCCGGTAGTCGGGCAATGCGGCCCGGGGCGACGCTCCGGGCCGCGAGCATTTGGAGGAATTGATGTCGGGAACAAGCTACAACGATCCGCTGGTCCGCGCGCCGGGCCTGCTCGAGACCACGACCACAATGGTGTCGGGGGGCGCCCATACGCACCGGCGTATCTCTTGGGGCGCCATATTCGGCGGCGTCGTCCTGGTTGTCACCGTCCAGCTTCTCCTGAGCATGCTGGGGGCCGGCATCGGCCTGAACACCGTCAACACCAACGCCGGCTCCACGCCGGATGCCAGCAGCCTCGGCATCGGCGCGGGCGTTTGGTGGGTGGTCAGCAGCATCGTCGCACTCGGTTTCGGCGGCTACGTGGCAGCCTGGCTGGCCGGCATCGAGCTGCGCTGGGACGGCCTGCTGCACGGCCTGGTCACCTGGGGTATCGCCACGCTGCTGACCCTCTATCTGCTCACTTCCGCCGTGGGCAGCGTCATCGGCGGCGGCTTCTCGGCGCTTGGCAGCGTCACCTCTGCCGCCGGCAGCGGGATGAAGGACGCGGCACAGCCGCTGGCGGAGGCGGCCGGTGTGTCGCCCGACAGGCTGCAGCAGGAGGCACAGGCCTACCTGAAGCCCGCCAACCCCGATCCCGCCACCATGACGCCGCAGGACGCGCAAAAAGAGGTAGTGACCAACCTCGCCACCTTCGCGAAAGGCGGTCCGGACGCGCCGGCGGCCAAGCAGCGTGTGGTTGCGATCATGGCGGCCCAGCAGCACATCAGCACGGACGACGCGGCCCGCCAATTCGACACCAACGAGCAGAAGTTGAAGCAGGCGCGTGACCAGGCCGTGCAGACGGCCAAGAACGCCGCCGATGCCAGCGCGGCAGCCGCGTCCAAGACGGCGTTCGCCGGCTTCGGCGACCTGCTGCTGGGCGCTATTGCGGCCGCCATCGGCGGTTCGCTGGCCGTGCAGCGCCACTTGCAGACCACGCAACGCGTGGTGCGCTAGCCGGGCGGGGCGCAGCCGCCGCTGGCCGCGCCCCCGCGCCGGTTCGCAAACAAGTTTCCGCGCCACGGAACCGGGCCGGGGTCCGGTGGCTATCACAGTGCATCAAGGAGGCGTCGATGAGCGACACAAGCGGACAATCAGCGGTCGGCAATACCGCAGCCGATCTGAAGGCGATGGGTGATGCGGCCCGCCAGGTTGCCGGCAAGGCCAGCCAGGCGGGTGCGGACGCGCTCCAGCAAGCTCAGGACCTGGCCGGCGACGCCAAGGCGCGTGCCGGCTCGCTGTTGGGCGCCGCGGGCGAAAAGGCCAGCTCCGTTGCTGAAGAGCAGAAGCAGAATGTGGCCGAGTACCTGGAAGGCGTGGCCAAGGCCGTGCACCAGTCGGGCGAGCAGTTGGAGGGGCATTCGGACTGGGTGGCCCACATGGTGGAGCGCGGTGCTGCCGAGCTTTCCTCACTTGCCAGCACGCTGCGCAGCAACGACCTGCAAAGCTTGATGGGCGATTTGGGTAGCCTGGCCCGCCGGCAGCCCGCGTTGTTCGTGGGGGCTTCCATGGCCGCCGGTTTCGCGCTGGCCCGCGTAGGCCGGATCGCAGCCACTGGCTCGTCGGTCCAGGCGTCGTCGCAGCCATCGGGCGCGCACGCCTCCGCGCCCCAGCCGTCATCCACCCCGGCGCCGTCGGGCCAGATGCACGCCGGATCGTTGCAGACCGGTTCGTTGCAGACGGGCGCATCGACGGCAGCCCAGGCAGCCCCGCCCAGCACCACATCGTCGGCACCGGCCAGCGTCGCGCCAGCGGGCGACGTCGGTGAGAAGTCCCTGCCCTACGCCATGGGCTATCCCGGCGGCCAGCCGTGAGCGGCGCGCGCCCGACGGGCAGCGCCGGCCTGGGCGAGGTCGTCGGCAATCTCGCCACCGACCTGCAGGACCTGGTACGCGGCGAGGTAAGGCTGGCGCGCGCCGAACTGGACCAGAAGCTGAACAGCCTGGTCCTGGCGGCAATCTGGCTGGTCGGCGGCGCGCTAGTCGCCTTTGCCGGCTTGGTGGTGCTGTTGCAGGCGGCCGCCTTCCTGTTGGCAAAGGTCGTGGCCCTGTGGGCTTCTTTCCTGATCGTGGGCGCCCTGATCGTTATCGTGGGCGGGCTGCTGGCACGGTCGGGCTTGGCCATGCTGTCGCTGAAGGGACTGACCCCTAACCGCACGATGGCGAACCTGCAGAAAGACGCAAACCTCGTGAAGGAGCACAGCTGATGGCTGACCCCACCACCGATACCGGCCGCATCGAGCGCGACCTGGACCAGACCCGCGCCCGGTTGGGCAGCCACCTCAGCGAACTGCAGGACCGCCTCTCGCCCGGCCAGGTGCTCGACGACCTGATGAGCTACTTCCGCGGCAGCGAGGGCGCGGCCTTCGGCCGCAGCCTGATGGATAACGTTCGGACCAACCCCATGCCGGCCGCGATCACCACGGTCGGCCTGGCATGGCTGATGTCCTCCAACCCCCGTGGCAGCACGGGGAGCACCGCGCAGAACACGGTCGGACGGCTGCCGACCTATGGGCACGACGACCACACCGCCACCCTGTCACGCCTGGACACGGCGCAAAGCTCGGTGACCCGCACGGCGGGTGAGGCGGATCACGCCTACACGGACCGGCTGAACACGGCGCGGGGCCAGGCCATCGGGTTGGCGCGCCACGCCGAGGAAACCTCCGAGTCGTTCGGCGACCGGGTGAGCAGTGCGGTCAGCGCCATACAGCAGGCGGTCACAGGCAAGGCGCAGGACCTGGCCAGCCAGGCCGGCGGCGCGCTGGAATCGGCACGCAGCGCCATCGGCTCGTTCGGCAGCTCGGCCGGGGGCGCGGTTCAGGATGCGGCCGCCTATGCCGGCAACGCGTTTTCGTCCGCCGGCAAGTCGTCCGGTCAGGTCGGCAGCAGCCTCGTCTCGGCGATCACGGAGAGTCCCGTGCTCCTCGGTGCGCTGGGCCTAGCCGCCGGTGCTCTGCTGGGCGCGCTGCTGCCGCATTCCGAGCAGGAAGAGGCGATGCTGGGCGGCATTGCCGGCCAGGCACGCGACACGGTGCGTACGCTTGCCAACGAAGGCATGGAGCGCGGCACCCGCGTGGTCCAGGCCGTGACGCAATCCGCCCAGGGCAGCGTACAGGGATCGGGCCTAACCAGTGGCAAGACGCCCGGCCAGCTGGTGGACGCGGCGCTGAGCGGTGAACTCGCCGGCAACGTGAAGCAGGTGGCAAGCGACGTGCTGCGCGCCGGCGAAGACGCGGTGCGCAAGGAAGGCCTGGGCTAGTCGGGAGGGCCGGGCGGCTGGTGTTGAGCCGCCCGGCCTGCCGGTTCGCGCCCGGCGCTTACGCCGCAGCCTCGGCCGGCACGCGCTGCGGCCTGGGCACGACGTAGAAGGGCGGCTTGGTATCCTCGGCGGCGCTGTCCGTGCTGCGCCGCCGCGCCGTGGCCAGCGCATTCGCCGCGCCGGCCACGCTCGCCCAGTTTTTCCATCGCCAATCCTTCGTGCAGGCCGACCCAATCAGGGCACCGGCGCGCGCGCAGGAGCTTATCCTGCGGCACCGCGTGCGCGGCTACCGCGTGGGCGACCTGGACGGCGCGTATCGCCGGCTGGGGCTGGAGGAGACGTACCTGCACGCCTACGGCTTCGCCACCCCGGCGGTGCGCGCGCTGCTGCTGCCCAGGTATGACAGGCACAGCCCGGACGGCGTGCATCGGCCTTCGGGCTTGGGAGCCCGCGTGCTGGACTTCGTCAGCGCGCGCCCGGTCACCCACCCGCGCGACCTGCAGGCGGCATTTGGGCGCGGCACCGCGCGCAACGCCTGGGGCGGGTCCTCGATGGAGACGACACAGGCACTCGAAACGCTGCTTCACCACGGCTTGCTGCGCGTGGTGGGCCGCGAGGCGGGGATGCGGCTGTACGGGCCGGCACCGGCGCCCAGCCCCACGCTGGACAGGGCCGAACGGGTGACGCGACTGGCTGCCCTGGTCGCGGGCCTGCTGCCGCCCGTC
>CAXUGD010000204.1:0-6132 GCA_964250355.1 uncultured Acetobacteraceae bacterium
GGTCAGGGTCCTGCAGGCGCAGGTGGCAGCCGCGCAAGCCGCGCTGGACGGCAAGCGCGCGGCGCTGGCGCTGGCCCAAGTCCAGCTCGGCTACACCAGCATCGTGGCACCGTCGGACGCGCGCACGGCGCAGCGCCTGGTGCGGACTGGCGACTACGTGTCCCCCGGAACCAGCCTGATCGCGCTGGTGCCGCGCCGGGCCGCCTGGGTGGTGGCGAACTTCCGCGAGGAGCAGCTGCGCCGCATGATGCCCGGCCAGCCGGTGCATGTGAGCGTCGACGCCATACCCGGCGCGGTGTTTCACGGCCATGTCGACAGCCTGGCGGCCACCAGCGAGGCAGACACGGCGGCGTTGCGGCCGGACCGGTCGGTGGGCAACTTCACCAGGATCGTCCAGCGTGTGCCGGTCAAGATACTGCTCGACGGCGCCGACGATGCACGCCTGCGGCCCGGCCTGTCTGCGGAGGCACAGGTGGATTGCTCGGGCGCCGCGCCATGAGGCTGTTGGCGCCGGTGCTACTGCCGCCGTCGCGCGGTGCCGACGGACGGCCGGGCGGGCCGCCGCCGCTCAACGTGCGTATTCTGCTCGGTCTCTTCTCTATCCTGCTCGGCGCTTTCATCTCCAACCTGGACACCCGCCTGACCGCCTTCTCGCTCGCCGATCTGCGCGGCGGCGTCGGGCTCGGCGTGGACGAGGCGTCCTGGGTCTCGACCGCCTACAACGTGGCGGAGATCGCAGTAGTGCCGGTGACGCCCTGGCTGGCCGGCGTGATCTCGGCGCGCCGCGCCACGGCGGGTTCCATCATCCTGCTGACCCTGGCAGGCGCGCTGTGCCCGTGGGCAGCCGACCGGGGCTATGTGTGGCTGCTCACCGCGCGGTTCGTCCAGGGGCTCGGCGGCGGTGCGCTGATCCCGCTGCTCCTGGGCATCTTCCTGGGCAACCTGCCGCTGCACCAGCGGGTGTACGGCTTCGCGCTCTACGCGCTCGTCACCGCCAGCACGCCGCTCATCTCGGAGTCCGTGGCGGGCGTCCTGACCGACATCGTCGGCTGGCAGTCGATCTTCTACATCGGCGTGGCGATAGGGCCGGTGGTGCTGTTCCTGGCGCTGTACGGCCTCCCCGCGCTCCCGGTGAACTGGGAGGCGTTCCGCACCGCCGACTACCCCGGCATCGTCCTGTGTGCCGTGTGGACGTCCCTGCTGACGGCGGCGCTGGGGCAGGGCCAGCGGTTGGACTGGTTCGATTCACCGCTTATCGGGGCAATGTTCGTGTCCGCCGGTTGCGTCTTCGCCGCTTTCCTGCTGGTGGAGCTGACCCGCCCCGCCCCGCTGTTCGATCTCGGCCTGCTATTGCGCTTCAATTTCAGCGCGGGGCTGGTGGTCGTCCTCATCTTCGCCGCCTCCACCCTGATGACCAGCGCGGTGCTGCCGAATTACGGCCAGGAGGTCCGCGGCTTTCGCGAGACGCAGATAGGCGCGATCCTGATCTGGGCCGCCCTGGTGCAGGTAGCGGTCTGCGCGCTGGCGCCCATGATCATGCAGCGGTTGGAGGCGCGTGTCGTCCTGGCGCTGGCGCTGCTGCTCGCCAGCATCGGCGCCAGGATGGCGACCTTCATCGACAGTGACTGGGTGCAAGCCGACATTCTGCCATCGCACCTGATACAGGCGGGCGCGCAGCCGCTCATCATGCTGGCCCTGGTGGTCATCGCGACCGGCACCCTGCAGGCGAAGGACGCGCTGGCAGGCGGCACCCTGTTCAACACGGTGCGGACACTGGCCGGCAGCGTCGGCGGCGCCGTGGTCGGCGCCATACAGACAGTACGCGAGCGTGTGCATTCGGCGACGCTGGCAGATCATCTTCTCGCCGGAGCACCCGCGATCGTGCAGCGCCATGCCGGCGAACTTGCCGGCGCGCTGCGTGTGCAGGCAGAGACGATGGCGGCGGCCGACAGCTACGGATGGATCGGCATGACGACGCTATGCTGCATCGGGCTGGCGCTGCTGATGCGCGGCACCAGCCTGTTCGCCGCGCCGGCGCCCGGGTCCGCACCGTGAGCGCGCGGCGGGCCGAGCGCGCCGTCTGTCTCGCCTTCGCCGCGAGCCTCACATCGGCCGCGGCACCGGAGCCCTCCGCGGCCGATGCCGCTTTCGCCGGAGCCCTGTCAAGCGCCTACACGAGCAACCCGCTTTTGCTCGAGCAGCGCAGGAGGCTGCGGCAGACCGATGAAGGCGTGCCGCGCGCCCTGTCTGGCTGGCGCCCGCGCGTGACCATCGATGCTTCTGGCGGCGTCTCCGCCGTGTTCGACCGGTTCGACACGCGTCACCAGCCGGAACGCCGAGTACCGCAGCAGGCTGAGCTGTTGCTGACCCAGCCGCTCTATACGGGCGGCAAGGTACGCGCCCAGGTCACCCAGGCCGAGACCCTGGTGCTGGCCGAACGGGCAGGGCTGCAGGCCACGGAAGCGCAAGTACTGCTGCAGGCCGCCACCGCCTTCCTCGACGTGGCGCTGGACGAGCGCTTACTCGCGCTCAACGACAACGAGGCCCGCATCCTGGCGCGCACCCTGCAGGCCAGCGCGCAGGCAGGCGCCGCTGGTGCGCTGACCCAGGCGGATGTGGCCCAGGCGCGCGCCAGGCTCGCCGACCAGCAGGCCGTCCTGGCGGCATCCGTCAGCGCCCTCGCCATCGCGCGCGCGCAGTATCAGCAGGCGGTGGGCGAACCGGCCGGCGCGCTCGCCATGCCCGACTTCACCCCCGCGATCCCGCGCGACCTGGACGCCGCCCTGGCTCTGACGAGCGACAATTTCGACGTGAGCCAGGCGCGCGCCGCCGTCGATGCCAGCAAGGCGGGCGTGGACATCGCACGCGCCGGGCTGCGGCCGCGCATCGTCTTCGAGCTGTATGGCGCGCGCGTGGCCGAGACCGAAGTGCAGGCGCCGCACCAGCGCGACAACGTGGCCGAAGCCGCGATCAGCATCGCCATTCCGCTCTACCAAGGCGGCGAGCAGGCGGCTGAGATACGCCAGGCCAAGGAAGCCGCCTCGGTCAGCCTGCTGCAGGCCGACGTGGTGATCCGGCAGGCGGGCGAGGAAATACGCGCGGCATGGGCACAGCTCACGTCAGCCCGCAGCCGGATTGCGGCCTACAACACCTCCTATGAGGCCAACCTGATCGCCGAACGCGGCGTGGAGCGTCAGCATTCGGTCGGACAGCGCACGCTGATCGAGGTGCTGAACACGCAGCAGGAGAAGCTGATGGCAGCGGTGAACGTGCTGACGGCGCGGCATGACGCGTTGCTGGCCAGCCTGCGCCTGGCGGCGGCGACGGGCCGGCTGGATGCCCGCGCGCTTCGGTTGGACGTCGCACTCTACGATCCAATCGCGCATTACGACGAGACCAGAGACAGGTGGTATGGCACGCAGCCGGCACCGTGAACGCGCGCGAGGCCGCAGCGGCGATACCCGCCCTGGCTCAGGCGGAACCCTTGGTGAGGAGCGCCTGTCAAGTTTGTGAGTGATCAGCATTTTGTCTGCTTTTCGAAGGCAGCTTTGCGCCCAATCTCGGACATCCAGGCGATTGGGCCACCTTCCCGAAAGCGGACATAGCTCCAGCCACTTGCCACAACGGACTGGGCCGCAGTCCCGAGGTCCGGTGATCAATCTCCTGCCGCCATCCCGCGGTTCTGGAGATCATCATGCAGCCGTCAAAGCCGAAACCTGTGTCCCCGACCGCCCGGCCGGTAGTTCCATGGAACAAGGGCGCCTTCGTCGGCCCCAAGCCGCCCCTCAAGTCCAAGCAGGTCTGGTCCATTCGCCTCACCCTGCAGCGCGAAGGACGCATCCGCGACTTGGCGCTGTTCGACCTCGCCATTGATAGCAAACTGCGGGGTTGTGACCTCGTACAACTGCGGATCGGCCAGCTTGTCATCAACGCCGCGGCCAGGCAACGCGCGACCATCGTGCAGCAGAAGACCGGCAAGCCGGTGCAGTTCGAGCTGACCCAACAAACCCGAGAGAGCCTGATTGCTTGGTTGACGCATCGTGAGGGTGGGCTGCAGGAGTTTGTGTTTCCCAGCCGGACGGATGCCGACGGTCACATCAGCACGCGGCAGTATGCGCGCTTGGTGGGCGACTGGGTCCAGAGCATCGGGCTGGGCCGATCCGCCTACGGGACGCACAGCCTACGCCGCACCAAGGTAGCCCTGATCTACAAGCGCACGGGCAATCTGCGCGCGGTGCAAATCCTCCTTGGCCACACCAAGCTTGAGAGCACGGTGCGCTACTTGGGCGTCGATGCCGAGGACGCGCTGACGCTATCGGAGGCGACTGAGGTCTGATCCTAAGCCTAGAGAGGGAGAGAGGGGTTTAAAGACCCCTTCTCCCCTCTCTGTGGAAGGGGATGCCTCGTTTGAAGCGGTGGTCCGGAATCGATATACTCGCGGTTCGTTGCTGCTCGGCTAATTTTCGGGAGGCCGTAGAATGGGACTCAAGCCGGTGGCGGCGCAAGGCCGGAACGGGGCGGGGGCGGAAGCCTCCAAGCGGCGGGAATAGTAGGCGGACGCTACTGACGCTACTGAAGGTAGGATATATCGGCCGGCCCGAGCTAGTGGCGGCGGAGCGATTTTTCAAAGATTTTGCCTTGCCGTCCACGGCGCGCGCGTTGTCGGCTGCTTCGGCGAAGGCGGCGGGCATAGCACTTTCACGGGCTTGGCCGATGCGCGCATGTTCGCGGCTATTGGTTACAGGATGGCAGCCCACGCCGTCGGCACCTTAGGATGCGAAGTTATGGCGGCCGCCGTGATAAACGGCGCGAGCCTCGCGGAGATAGGCGCGATGCACCGGAGCAACGGAAGTTTTGCAGCCGGGCTGGTGACGGGCGCCCTCAAAAGGTTGGCGGAACATTACGCCGACCAGGAATCAATTCACTGAGGTACTAAGCAACTAGCGTGAGGCAACAATGGCGCAAGATGCCATGACGCTTCCTGGGGACGACTACAGGGCGGCGAGGCGAACGATGCTACGGAACATCTCCGCAGAGCAAATCCGATTAATGAATCGGGCGGAATTGGAGCGGATAGCGGCGAAGCGCCAACGTGTCGCCGCCGCAGCAGCTCGTCGGCTGGGGGCGCCAGCTTGATCCGGAGCGACGGCTCGAGAGCGGCATGCACCTTACGAGCGATCGGCTATGGAACTCCAGCCCGCCGGCGTCCGGCTCGCGCTGCAGGATGCCGCGATACAGCTCGGTGATAAGCAACTCCGCCGGGGCCAGCCTTGGTGCGGCCGTCTCTGACACGCCATTCCTCCGCCCAACCCGCGCACCCGTTTGCATCCGCCCGCCCGGTTGGCGAGCACGCCCCCGTGGCCTGGGAGACCTGCAACGCCCGGTTGCGATTCGGGCGGCGGCCCGTTAACCTTGCGCCGGCACCGCAAAGGGACCACCCGCGAATGGCAAAGCCGACCGCCTCGCCCGAGGACGTCATGCCGCTCGCCACGCTGCGGCCCATGCTGCAGCTGGTTAAAATGGAGGTCGGCCTGGAGATCAGCTGCGCGCTCGGCCTTACCGCGGACAAGGACGCCGTCTTCCTGTGCGACCGCCGGGCGAAGCCCAAGCGGGTGCGCAACCTGCTGCTCAAGCGCCTCAAGGAACTGGGCCTGGAGGCGGCGACCCCCACCCTGCGCTTCGGCCGCGCCACGCTCGATCCGGCGGACGAAGCCACCCTGCTGATCCGCGTCAACAAGGACCCGGCGGGGAACGCCACCCATCTTGCCATGAAGAAGCGCGTCAAGCCGGCCGGCTTCGCCGACGTGGTGTTCTCGATCGATCCGGAGCTCGAGAACGAGGCCGAGGAGGAGGCCGCCGCGCCGCCACCACCGCCCGCGCCGCTGCCACCGCCGGCACAGGCGCAGCCCGCCTCGACGCTCAACCTGCGCCTGGTCCAGCTCATCACCCGGCTCAAGGCCGGCACCGTGCCGGCGGACGCGGCCCAGGAGCTGAAGGCGCTCGCCGCTCGCGCCGGCGGCCTGCTCAAGGCGGCGGACCTCGCCGCCGCCGCCGAGACCATGGACACGCTTGGCCTGCGGCTCCAGCAGCTTACGCCCGCCACCGCCGTCGCCGCACCCGGCTTCGTTGCCC
>CAXUGD010000205.1:0-6094 GCA_964250355.1 uncultured Acetobacteraceae bacterium
CCAGGATGCGGTGCGCCGGGCGGTGACCAACCTGGTCGATAACGCGCGGCGCCACGCAGGACGCGTCGTGATGTCGGCCCTGGCGGTGGGCCGCAACGTGCAGGTGATGGTGGACGATGACGGGCCGGGCATCCCGCCTGACCGGCGGGAAAGCGTGTTCCGCCCCTTTGAAAGCGGGGCGGCGGGCGGCACCGGCCTGGGCCTGACCATCGCGCGCGACATCGTGCGCGCCCATGGCGGTGACATCACGCTGGAGGAGTCGCCCCTGGGCGGCCTACGCGCCCGTATCCGGCTGCCGGTCTAGAACGGCGGGTTGCCCGGCTGCCCGGCCTCGTCTATGGCGCGGCCAACCTTATTGCTCCAGGACCGCGCCCATGGCCACCGAACGCACCTTCTCCATCATCAAGCCCGACGCCACGCGCCGCAACCTGACCGGGCGCATCAACGCCAAGTTCGAGGACGCCGGCCTGCGCATCGTGGCGCAGAAGCGGGCCAGGATAAGCCGCGAGCAGGCCGAGGCGTTCTACGGCGTCCACAGGGAGCGCCCATTCTTTGGCGGCCTGGTCGCCTTCATGACCAGCGGGCCGGTGGTGCTGCAGGTGCTGGAGGGCGAGGACGCCATCGCCGCCAACCGCCGCATCATGGGCGCCACCGACCCCAAGAAGGCCGATTCCGGCACGATCCGCGCCGAGTTCGCCGAGGACATCGAGGCCAACTCCGTGCACGGTTCGGACAGCGCCGAGGCTGCCGCCACCGAAATAGCCTTCTTCTTCAAGCCTGAAGAAATCGTCGGCTGAGCCTACATTGAACGCGGTCAACTGAAGGATCAGCCGCGTTGAAAATCCTCGTGCTGGGCAGCGGCGTGGTGGGCGTCACGTCGGCCTGGTACCTGGCCCAGGCCGGCCACGAGGTCACCGTGATCGACCGCCAGCCGGCCGCCGGTCTGGAAACCAGCTTCGCCAACGCCGGCCAGGTCTCGCCGGGCATGTCGGCTCCCTGGGCCGGGCCGGATACGCCGCGCAAGGCGATCCTGTGGCTGGCCATGCGCCACCGGCCGTTCGTGTTCTGGCCGGTGCCGGACGCCCAGGTGATCGACTGGGTGCGGCGCTTCCTCGGCAACTGCAACGCGGAGGCCTATGCGCGCAACAAGGCGGTGATGGTGCGGCTGGCCGAGTACAGCCGCGACAGGCTGCGCGACCTGCGCACGCTGACCGGCATCACCTATGACGACGGCCAGCGCGGCCTGCTGCAGCTGTTCCGCACGCAGAAGCAGGCCGACCACGTGGGTGACGACACCGCCGTGCTGGACCGGCTGGGCGTGCCCTACACCGTGCTGGACCAGGCCGGTTGCCTGGCGCAGGAACCCGCACTGGCCGGGGTGACACAAAAATTCATGGGCGGGCTGCGCCTGCCGGGCGACGAGACGGGCGACGCCCACCTCTTCACCCAGCGCCTGGCGGCCATGGCCGAGGCGGCGGGCGTGGTGTTCCGCTACAATACGGCCGTCAAGCAGCTGAAGGTGGAAGCCGGACGCATCGGCGGCGTGGTCACCGATGGCGAGACGCTTACCGCCGACAGCTACGTGATGGCGCTGGGCAGCTACTCGCCCGCGCTGCTGAAAGCGGTCGGCATCGGCCTGCCGGTCTATCCCGTGAAGGGCTACTCCATCACCATGCCGGTGTCCGATCGGGCGGCCGCACCGCTCAGCACGGTGATGGACGAAACGTTCAAGGTGGCCATCACCCGGCTGGGCGACCGCATCCGCGTGGGCGGCACGGCCGAGCTGGCCGGCTACAGCAACACCCTGCGCGAGCCGCGCCGGCGCACGCTGGTCCACTCGGTTACCGACCTGTTCCCCCACGGCGGCGACGTAGGGCGCGCCCAGTTCTGGACCGGCCTGCGCCCCATGACGCCGGACGGCCCCCCGGTGATCGGCCCTACCAGGCTCGCCAACCTATGGCTGAACACCGGCCACGGCACGCTAGGCTGGACCATGTCCTGCGGCTCCGGCGCCCTGCTGGCCGACCTGATGAGCGGCCGCCGCCCGAATATCGAGCACGAGGATCTAGGGGTGTCACGCTACGCTGGACGCTGAAGCGGCCAGGACGGCCTGCCCCGGCAACACCGCAGCAGCGTAGCCCGCGTCGCGCCCTTGCGCGATGCGGGAGCCTGGTTGCCGCCTCAACCCGCATTGCCCGACAGCAACACGGGCAACGGTAGCTCGACTGCGTCTTACTCCGCCGCCTCCGCGTAGCTCGCAACAGGCGCGCATGTACAGGCCAAATTGCGGTCGCCATAAGCGTTGTCCACACGTTTGACCGGCGGCCAATATTTTGCGGCCGGTACTCCGCTTGGATAGGCGGCCTGTTCGCGCGTGTAAGGGTGCTTCCATGCGGCCGAGGCGACCTCGGCTGCCGTGTGCGGCGCATGGCGCAGCACGTTGTCCGCCCGGTCCGCACGGCCAGCTTCCACCGCCGCGATCTCGGCGCGGATTGCGATCAGGGCGTCGCAGAACCGGTCCAGCTCCAGCTTCGGCTCGCTCTCCGTCGGTTCCACCATCAGCGTGCCCGGCACCGGCCAGGACATGGTGGGGGCGTGAAAACCGTAATCCTGCAAGCGCTTGGCGATGTCCTCCACCTGGATGCCGGCGCTCTGGGCGAAGCCGCGGCAGTCCAGGATGCACTCGTGGGCCACCGTGCCGGCCGCACCGGTGTAGAGCACGGGGTAGTGCTGGCCCAGCCGCGCGGCCACATAGTTGGCCGACAGGATGGCCATTTCGGTCGCGTGCTTCAGGCCGGCTGCCCCCATCAGGCGGACATAGGCGTAGCTGATGGGCAGGATGCCCGCGCTGCCGAACGGCGCGGCCGAGACCGGGCCAACCCCGGTTGCCGGCCCCGCATCCGCCCGGAACGGATGATTCGGCAGATGCGGCACGAGGTGGGCGGCCACCCCGATTGGCCCCACGCCGGGGCCGCCGCCGCCATGCGGGATGCAGAACGTCTTGTGCAGGTTCAGGTGGCAGACGTCGGCCCCGATGGCGCCGGGGCTGGTCAGGCCCAGCTGCGCGTTCAGGTTGGCGCCGTCCATGTAAACCTGGCCACCATGCGCGTGCACCACGTCGCAGATCTCGCGTATGCCGTCCTCGAAAACGCCGTGGGTGCTGGGGTAGGTCACCATCAGCGCGGCCAGCGTGGCGGCATGCCGCTCGGCCTTGGCGCGCAGGTCGGCCAGGTCGATGTTGCCCTGCGCGTCGCAGCCCACCACCACGATGCGCAGCCCGGCCATCGCGGCGCTGGCGGGGTTGGTGCCGTGGGCGCTGCTGGGGATCAGGCACACGACCCGCTCCGGCTGGCCGCGCGCCGCGTGGTAGGCGCGTATGGCCAGCAGGCCGGCATACTCGCCCTGGCTGCCGGCGTTGGGTTGCAGGCTGACCGCGGCGAACCCGGTGGCGCGCGCCAGCCACCCCCCAAGCCGTTCGATCAGGGTCGCGTAACCTTGCGTCTGGCTGGCCGGCGCAAACGGGTGGATGCCGGCGAAACCCGGCCAGCCGATCGGCACCATCTCGGCGGTGGCGTTCAGCTTCATCGTGCACGAGCCGAGCGGGATCATGCCGCGGTTCAGCGCCACGTCGCGGTCTTCCAGCCGCTTGAGATAGCGCAGCATGGCGTGCTCGCAGCGGTGCTCGCTGAACACGGCGTGCTGCAGGATCGGCGAGCTGCGGACCAGCGCGGTCGGGATCGAGGCGGGTGCGCCATCCGGCTGCCCACCGAACAAGGCGCACAGCCGGTGCAGCTCGTCGCGCGTCACCGTCTCGTCCAGCGACACGGCCACCCCGGTCGCATCCAGCCGGCGCAGGTTGAACCCGGCGGCCAGCGCACCCTCCATCAGCGCGTCCGCGCGCGGACCGGCCTCGATGGCCAGCGTGTCGAAGTAGTCGGCATGGCGGAGCGTGCACCCGCCCTGCACGGCGGCGTCGGCCAGCAGCCGGGTTTGCAGGTTGATCCGGCGGGCGATGCGGCGCAGGCCGTCCGCCCCGTGCCACACGGCGTAGAACCCGGCCATCACGGCCAGCAGCACCTGGGCGGTGCAGATGTTGCTGGTGGCCTTCTCGCGCCGGATGTGCTGCTCGCGCGTCTGCAGGGCCAGGCGCAGGGCCGGGGCGCCCGCCGCGTCCACGCTGCGGCCCACCAGGCGCCCGGGCATCTGGCGCTTATAGGCGTCCTTGGTGGCGAAAAACGCCGCGTGCGGGCCGCCGAACCCCATCGGCACGCCGAAGCGCTGCGTGTTACCGACAGCGACGTCCGCGCCCCATTCGCCCGGCGGCGTGAGCAGCACCAGACTCAGCAGGTCGGCCGCCACGATGGCCAGCGCGCCAGCATCGTGCGCCGCGTGTATCTCGGCGTGCAGCGGGCGGATCGCGCCGGTGGTGCCCGGGTACTGCAGCACGGCGGCGAACGGGTTGCAGGCGGCGAGTGCCGCCGTATCGCCGGGCGTGAACGTCTGCACGGTCCACCCCAGCGGGCGGGCGCGGGTGGCGAGCACGGCCAAAGTCTGCGGGTGCAGGTCGCCGGCCACTGCGAGCGTGGTCGAGCCGCTGCGGCACACGCCGAACGCCAATGCGGCGGCTTCGGCCGCCGCCGTCGCTTCGTCGAGCAGCGAGGCGTTGGCGATCGGCAGGCCGGTCAGGTCCGTGACCGCCGTCTGAAAATTCAGCAGCGCTTCCAGCCGGCCCTGGGAAATCTCGGCCTGGTATGGCGTATATGCGGTGTACCAGCCGGGATTTTCCAGCACGTTGCGCCCGATTACCGGCGGGGTGTGCGTGTTGCCATAGCCGCAGCCGATCAGCGACTTGGTGGCCGCGTCGTTCTGTGCCCCCAGCCCCGCCAACTCGGCCAGCACGCCCGCCTCGTCGGTGGCCTGCGGCAGGTCCATCGCCTCGTGCGTGCGGATGCCGCCCGGCACGGTGCGCGCCACCAGCTCGTCGAGCGAGGCGGCGCCCACGGTGCGCAGCATGGCCAGGATGTCGGTCTCGCCGGGGCCGATATGGCGGGCAACGAACGCGTCCTGTGCTTCCAGCGCCGCCAGGTCGGCCAGTCCCATCATCACAAGCTCTCCAGAAACGTCTCGTAGGCTTCCTCGTCCATCAGCGTCTCGAACGAGTCGTCGTCGCCCGGCTCCATGCGGTAGAACCAGCCTTCGCCCGCGGGGTCGCGGTTGATCAGGCCGGGATCCTCGGCGATGATCTCGTTAGTCTCGGCGATGCGGCCGGCAAACGGGGCGTAGATGTCGTTGGCCGCCTTCGTGCTCTCCACGGTGGCGACCGACTCGCCCTCGGCTACCTCGCGGTCGATGGCCGGCAGCTCCACAAACACGATGTCGCCCAGCGCCTCCTGCGCGTGGTCGGTGATGCCGACGGTCAGCGTGCCGTCGTCTTCCAAGCGGACCCATTCGTGGTCGCGGGTGTAGCGGGTTTCGGCCATGGTGCCCTCTATCTGGCGAAGCGGTGGGGAACAAAGGGCAGCGCGCAGACCGCGGCCGGCAGACGCTGGCCCCGCACCAGCAAAGCGAGCGGCGTCGCCTCGGTTGCCAGGTCGCGGCGCACGTAACCCATCGCCACCGGACCGCCGAGCGTGGGGGAGAAGCTGCCCGAGGTGACCGTGCCGGCCTGCATGTTCTCCAAGTCCGCGATGTCGGGGCCCGCGCGGGCGGGTGCCCGGCCGGCCGGCCGGATGCCCACGCGCCGCCGCGTCGGCCCGTGCGCCAGGTGGTCGGCGATGGTGACGGCGCCCAGGAAATCGAGCGACTGCCGGCGGCGCTTGGGGACCGTCCAGGCCAGGCCCGCCTCGACCGGGCTGGTCAGCGTGTCGATGTCGCTGCCGTACAGACACAGCCCGGCTTCCAGCCGCAGCGTGTCGCGCGCGGCCAGGCCCGCGGGCGCCACCTCGGGTTCGGCCAGCAGGCGCACGGCCCGCGTGCATTCGGGATGGGCCACGAGCGGCGCGCCGGGATGCTCATGGCGGATCTTGCTCAGGCTGGCATGCGTGAACTCGACGTGGACGTAACAGTTGCCCTGCCACAGGTCCATCTTGCGTCC
>CAXUGD010000206.1:0-6091 GCA_964250355.1 uncultured Acetobacteraceae bacterium
GCGCGCGTGCCTGACCCCCCGCCCGCGCCCGACCCGCCGGCCGCGCTGCGGGCCAGCGAGGCCCTGCGGTTCGCAGCCCCGCCGGCGCCGGTGACGGTGGCGGAGCAGCCGGCCAGGCTTGTGCTTGCGGCCTGGGCGCTCAGCATGGCCGTGCTGCTGGCTGCGGCCTGGGCGGCGGTTGCCTGGCGCGTGCCGATCATGCAGGCTTGGCCACCCTCCACGCGGGTCTATGCCGCACTCGGCTACCTGCGCTGATCGCCGTCCCCATCAGGCTTCGACAGCGACGGGAAGCGTGGAACCTGGGTCGTCAGAGCTGCCCCAGCAGCCCGTGCGTCCCATGGCCGTCGATGTAGCAGCCGGTAAACTGGCCATGCTCGTTCAGCCCGGACACGATGGTGTAGCTGGCCCCCGGCACGTCGAGCGTCTCGATATGTCCGTCGGCATAGACGAAGCCGTGGCCGACCTCCTGGGGGTAGGTTCCGGTGATGTACGTCCCGGTGATCCGGCCGGCCGTGTCCACGCCGAAGGGGAACGCGTTGAGCGCGGCCAGCGCCGGCAGTTGCGTGAACCTGCCGCTGGAATAGCGCCACACCGTCAGGCCCGCGCCTTGGAGGCTGAGGGAGTAGCCGACCACCCTGGTGCCACTCGCATCCATCGCCTCGGGGGTCGTCCCGCCGGTCCCGTCGTCCAGCACCGTCAGCGTGCCGCGATCGAGCAGGAAGCCGCGCGAACCGGTGCTGGCCGCAGTCTGGAAAAAGCCTGCCACCGCGCCCGCGTCGTTCAGTGCCGCCGGAAAGGCGACGGTCGCCCCGGGCAACATCAGGCGCTGCACTTGGCCGGCGTTCAGCTTGAACGGCGTATAGGTGAACCGGAAGTCGCCGGAGACAGTTGTGGCAAACCCCAGCACCGTGTGGTGGCGGTTGACGCCGGTCAGGGCGACGGTGCCGGCGATCCCGGGTGCGGGGTAGCTGAAGCTGCCATGACCGCTAAAACCGGCCTGACGATAAGTGAAGTTCGGCGCGGCGGTTTGCGCAGGCTGTCTGCCCGCCATCAGCAGCGGCCCACCCACGACCGTGCCGTCGCTGGCGATGGCCCGGCCGCAGATCGGCAGGCCGCTCGGCAGGTCGAAGCCGTGGAAGCTTGCCGCCCAGCCCGGCCCCGCTGCCACGATGCCAGCCGCAAGACTCAGTGCAGACGCCCGCATATGCCACTCCCTCCAAAGCTGATAGGAGACCAGCCTATACGTTCTTATAGCGAAATGAAATACCCGTCTTGCCGCCTGCGGTGCCGGCAAAACTTGCAAAAGGGCGCCCCCTTTGCTCTTAGGGCCGCAACCAGGAGCCACCCGATGCCCGACACCAACGTCACGCAGGAAGACTACAAGGTTCGCGACATCGCGCTGGCCGAGTGGGGCCGCAAGGAAATCTCGATGGCCGAGGACGAGATGCCCGGCCTGATGGCGCTGCGCGCGGAATACGGCACCGCCCGGCCGCTGGCCGGCGCGCGTATCGCCGGCTGCCTGCACATGACCATCCAGACCGCGGTTCTGATCGAGACGCTGACGGCGCTGGGTGCCACCGTGCGCTGGTCGTCCTGCAACATCTTCTCCACCCAGGACCATGCGGCCGCAGCCGTAGCCGCGGCCGGCGTGCCGGTGTTCGCCTGGAAGGGCATGAACGAGGACGAGTTCAACTGGTGCATCGAGCAGACCGTGCGCGGTCCGTCTCTTCAGGGTGGGGGGGGCTGGACGCCGAACATGATCCTGGACGATGGCGGCGACCTCACCAAGCTGATGCACGACAGCTACCCCGCGCTACTGGCGGACGTGCGCGGCATCTCGGAGGAGACCACCACAGGCGTGCACCGGCTGTGGGAGATGGCCAAGGCTGGCCGCCTGCTGACGCCCGCCATCAACGTCAACGACAGCGTGACGAAGTCGAAGTTCGACAACCTGTACGGCTGCCGCGAGAGCCTGGTGGACGGCATCCGCCGCGGCACCGACGTGATGATGGCCGGCAAGATCGCGGTCGTCGCGGGTTTCGGCGACGTGGGCAAAGGTTCGGCGGCCAGCTTGCGCAACGCCGGCTGCCGCGTGGTGGTGACCGAGATCGACCCGATCTGCGCGCTGCAGGCCGCGATGGAAGGCTACGAGGTCGATACGATGGACGACGCGGCCCCCCGCGGCGACATCTTCGTGACCGCCACCGGCAACATCGACGTCATCACCGCCGACCACATGCGCGCGATGAAGCACCGCGCCATCGTCTGCAACATCGGCCATTTCGACAGCGAGATACAGATCGAAAGCCTGCGCAACTACCGGTGGGAGAACGTGAAGCCGCAAGTGGACGAGGTGGTCTATCCGGACGGCAAGCGGCTGATCGTGCTGTCGGAGGGCCGGCTGGTGAACCTGGGCAACGGCACCGGGCACCCGAGCTTCGTCATGTCGGCCAGCTTCACCAACCAGGTGCTGGCCCAGCTGGAGCTGTGGCAGGCCAAGCCGGGCCAGTACGAGAACAAGGTGTACACCCTGCCCAAGCACCTCGACGAGAAGGTGGCCGCGCTGCATCTGGCCAAGGTGGGCGCCAAGCTGACGAAACTGTCCGGCAAGCAGGCCGAGTACCTGGACCTGCCCGGCGTGAACGGCCCGTTCAAGCACGACCTCTATCGCTACTGACGAAAGCCGGCCTGGGCGGGGACGAAGCCGTGCAAGCACTCAGGACGCCCGAGGGGGCTTTTGCCGACCTTCCAGGCTACGGCTTCGCCCCGCACTACGTGGAGGACCTGCCCGGCTCGCCCGGCTTGCGCATGCATTTCCTGGACGAGGGATCGTCCGGGCAGGTAGCACTCTGCCTGCACGGCCAGCCGAGCTGGAGCTACCTATACCGCAAGATGGTCCCGGCTCTCCTGGCTGGCGGCCTGCGGGTGGTGGCGCCCGACCTGTTCGGCTTCGGCCGTTCGGACAAGCCGACCGACGAGGCGGTGTATAGTTTCGACTTCCACCGCGGGGCTCTGCTGGCCTTCATCGAGCGTCTGGACCTGCGCCGCATCACGCTCGTGTGCCAGGACTGGGGCGGCCTGCTGGGCCTGACCCTGCCGATGGACATGGCTGGCCGGTTTGAACGCCTGATCGTAATGAACACCGCGCTGGGGACCGGCGACGTGAGGCTGGGCGAGGGCTTCCTGGCCTGGCGCGCCTTCAGCAACGCCCATCCCGACCTGGACGTGGCCGCCCTGATGCGGCGGGCGATCCCCGGACTGACCGCGGAGGAGGCCCAGGCCTACAGCGCCCCGTTTCCCGATGCGCGCTACAAGGCGGGCGTGCGCCGGTTCCCGAACCTGGTGCCCGACCACCCGGACGCTGGCGGCGCCGCACTGTCGCGGCGCGCGCGGGATTGGTGGCGCACCGAATGGCAGGGCCGGAGCTTCATGGCGATCGGCATGCAAGACCCCGTGCTGGGGCCGCCCGCGATGCGCGTGCTGCGGGACACGATCCGCAACTGCCCGCCGCCGCTGGAACTGCCGGAGGCCGGCCACTTCGTCCAGGAGGCCGGCGCGGTGATCGTGCAACGCGCCCTGGCCAGTTTCGACAGCTGACCGGGCAGGAGGACAGGATGCGCGGGCTGGGCCTGGCTGTTTGTATCGCGCTGGCGCCGCTCCCCGGCCTGGCGGCCCCGCCCGGCGGCGCCACCGCCCGGCCGGACCTGGCGGCGCTGGTCGCCCGAGTGTCGCCCGACCGGTTGCGCGCCACCGACGCGCGGCTGGTCGCCTTTGGCACCCGCAACACGTTTTCGGAGGCCGCGGCTCCGGGCCGCGGCGTGTTTGCGGCACGCGACTGGATCGAAGGCGAGTTCCGCCGCATCGCGGACAGCACCGGCGGACGGATGACGGTGGCGCTGGACGAGTACACGCAGCACGCCGACGGCAAGCGGGTGCCGCGCGACGTGAGGATATCCAGCGTGGTGGCGACCCTGCGCGGCGACGAGCCGGGCGGCCGCACCTACGTCATGTCCAGCCACTACGATTCCCGCAACACCGACGATGCGGACGGCACGCGCGACGCGCCGGGTGCGGACGACAACGGCTCGGGCACCGCGGCGGTGCTGGAAGCCGCCCGCGTGCTGGCGGCCACGCATCCGCACGCGACCCTGATCTTCGCGACCTACGACGCCGAGGAACAGGGGCTGTTCGGCTCGGCCCACCATGCGGCCGCGCTGCGCGCTGCCGGTGCCGACGTGCAGGGCGACCTGAACAACGACATCATCGGCGCCTCCGTGGGCGATCGCAGGGAGCGCAACCCCGGCAGCGTGCGCATCTTTTCCGAAGCGCTGCCCGCCGGCGCCGACCCGCACCGCGTCAACCTGCTGGGCAGCGAGAACGACTCGCCCTCGCGCGAGCTCGCCCGCTTCGCGCGCGACGTCGGCAGCCGCGCAGTGCCGGGCCTGGACGGGCAGCTGATCTACCGCGCCGACCGTTTCCTGCGCGGCGGCGACCAGGAGTCGTTCACCGCCATGGGCTACCCGGCAATCCGCTTCGTGGAGCCGGTGGAGACCTTCGCCCACCAGCACCAGGACGTGCGGGTGGAGGGCGGCGTGCAGTATGGCGACCTCGGCCGGTTCATGGATTTCGACTACCTGGCGCAGGTGACGCGCTACAACGTGGCCGTGCTGGCAGCCCTGGCGAACGGCCCCGGACGGCCGGCGAAAGCCTGGGTTTCGACAAAAGCTCTGACCAACGACACGGCGCTCGGCTGGACGGCGGTGCCGGGTGCGGTGCGCTACGAGGTGGCCAGGCGCAGGACGACCGACGCGCTGTGGACGGACGTCACCGATGCGGGGCCGGCTACCGGGATCACGCTGCCCTACTCGAAGGACGATTGGCTGTTCGGCGTGCGCGCGGTGGATGCGCAGGGACGTGCGGGCGTGGTGGCCTACCCCGTGCCGCAGCGGTGAGGGTCACCAGAACTGCGTGCCGGGACCGCCCTTGAACGGCCCTTCGAACGCCGCGGTGATCCAGCCGCCGTAGAAGCCGCCGGGCTGCGGCGTCACACGCTCCTGCCCCACGAAGCACGCGTCCATCCGCCCGGCATAGACGGCCACATGGTCCCGCAGCATGGCGTATGCTTCCTGCGGCTCCGGGTAGGTCCAGCCCGCATCGGCCTCGATCCGGCCGCCGCCGGCAAGGGAGAGGTAGCGTGCCACGCCCTTCCACTCGCAAAAGCTGGTGCGGGACTGCAGGGACAGCGTGCCGGGCAGAAAGGCGGCGCTGGGCAGGTAGTAGGTGGGCGGGTGCGTGGTCTCCAGCACGCGCCAGGCCTGGCCCGGCGCGGTTTCGGCGATCGTCTGGCCGCCCAGCACGATGCGCAAGACTTCGGGCACAGGCTCGACAGCGGGCGGGCGGGGAAAGTCGGCGACGCGGCGTGGCGGGGTCACATGCTGCGATATGGGGATGGCGGGCCGGTTGCCAGGCGGCGAGGTCGGGCGCCTCGGCACCGGCCCTGGCCTGCGCGGCCTCGCCTATGGCGCGGGCGGTATCGGCAAGCGTGATGGTGTCGCTGCGCATGGCCGCCCGGGTCAGCGGGTCTGCCAGCAGGGCGGCCAGGGTCAGCTCGGTCGGGGGTTTCACCATCTACCTCTTCAGCCAGGCGGGCACCCTGGGCCGATCCGGCCCGGCGGGTGCGCATCGACCGGTGATGAACGCTACGCACCGCGACACCATTGATGCCGCAATGCAACACTGCGCGTCGTATAACGAGAGGACGTGTTTATTTAATGAAACGAAACAATTTTTCCGTAGGATTGCCGCATGAGCACATATCGCGCATGCACCTTTGCCGACCGGGTCGTCCTCATTCACGACATGGCGGAGCAGACCGTCATCTCCGAACTGGACCTCATCCAGGCCGACCTACTGCTGGAACAGTTGCAGATGGCCGTCAGCAGCCAGATCGCTGCCCGCCGAGAACGGGCGCACTGCGCCGTCGTCTGAGGGCGAACCCGCCGCGTGCGGGCGCATGACCGGCCAGCCGCCGGTCAGCGTCGTCACCGGCGCCTCGGGCGGGATCGGCCGGTGGGTCGCCAAGGGCCTGGCC
>CAXUGD010000207.1:0-6089 GCA_964250355.1 uncultured Acetobacteraceae bacterium
GGCCAGGCCGCGCGCCACCTCGCGGCGGGTCGGCCCCCTATCGGTCATGGGCGCCGGCCTGCCGGAACTGTGTCGTCGAAGCCGATCGTTTCATCCTTCGTGCGCCCGGCCTGGTTACGGCGGCCATCGGCATCTGTTCGCGCTTGACTTGGCGGTTGTGCCTGATGACGTTAGCGCTATCAAGAGAGGACGAACGGCGTGCTGTATGCGGTGGCGGAAACGAAACCGGCGCGAAGCGTGCGCGCTGCGTTGAACGTGTTCGCGCCGCCTCCCGAAGGATACGGCCAGCCGATAGAACCGCGCTAGGGTCCGCCGTGCAGTCCACCTCCGCCATCTATCCAAGCCTGCGCAACGCCCGAGTCCTTCTTACCGGCGGCGCATCGGGGATCGGTGCAGCCATGGTGGAAGCCTTTGCGGCGCAGGGCGCGCGCGTCGGGTTCGTCGACATCGCAGAGGCCGAGGGCCAGCGGCTGGCGGCACATTTGGCGGGCAGCGCGCACCAGCCGCATTTCGTGCCGTGCGACCTGACCGACATCGATGCGCTGCGCCGCGTGGTGGGCGAGATGGAGCAGGCGCTGGGCGGCGGCATCGAAGTGCTCGTCAACAACGCCGCCAACGACGACCGGCACCGGCTGGCCGAGGTGACGCCCGCCTATTGGGACGACCGCATGGCGGTGAACCTGCGTCACCTGTTCTTCTGTGCCCAGGCCGTGGCCGCCGGCATGCGCGCGCGCGGCAGCGGTGTCATCCTCAACCTCGGATCGATCTCCTGGCATCTCGGCCTTCCCGATCTGGTGCTGTATCAGACTGCCAAAGCCGGGATCGAGGGCATGACGCGGGCGCTTGCGCGCGACCTGGGGCAGGACGGCATACGCGTCAACGCGGTGGTGCCCGGCGGAGTGAAGACCCCGCGCCAGGACTCACTGTGGCACGACGCGGAAGAGGAAGTGCGCATCCTCACCGCGCAGTTCCTCAAGGGGCGGGTGGTGCCCGAGGACGTGGCGGCGATGGCGTTGTTCCTGGCCTCGAACGATGCCCGGATGTGCACCGGCCACTGCTACTGGGTCGATGCAGGCTGGCACTGACCGCAGGCGATCCGAACGGCGGCCTAGGTGCCGCGCGGAGCTTAGGTGCCGCGCGGCCCCGCGTCGGACTCGCGCCGCACCAGGGTGTAGTCGAGCAGCAGCCGCACCCGGCGCGCGGCCTCGCCCTGCCGCCGCCGCCGGATGTCATCGACCAGCAGTTTCACCGCGGCGCGCGACATGGCCGCGATCGGCTGGCGGATGGTGGTCAGCTCGGGCCAGATCGTGGTGGCCAGGGCCGTGTCGTCGAATCCCACCACCGTCAGGTCGCGCGGCACGTCCAGCCCGCGGCGATGCGCCACGGCCACTGCGCCTGCCGCCATGTCGTCGTTGCAGGCAAAGATCGCGGTGGGCGAGTCAGGCAACGCCAGCAGCGCCTCGGCGGCGTCCAGGCCGGAGCGGTAGCTGAACAGGCCGGGCGCCACCAGCGCCTTGCGATACGGCAACCCCGCCGCGGCTAGCGCGTCGCGGTAGCCCAGCCGCCGTTCCTCGCTGGCCGTCTGGTCGGGATTACCCTGGATCAGGCCGATCCGGCGGTGGCCGAGCGAAACGAGGTGCGCTGTCATCGCGGCCGATGCCGCCCGGTCCTCGATGCTGACGGAGGCGACACTCGGCGCCGGACGGCCGGTGGCCACGGCCACGGCCGGGATCTCGGCCGCTCCGAACACCGCGATCAGCTCGGCCGAGTCGCACAGCGGTGGCGGCAGGATCACCCCGTCGATCCGGTCGGCCACCAGGCGGGCTGCCGCCTCCGCATCGTCGGCGCCGGGGGTGCATTTCTCCACCACCAGCTGGATGTTGCTGCGGCTCACCTCCTCCAGCCCGCCCACCAGGAACTCGCTCAGGTAGGCGGCACTGGGGTTGCTGTAGAGCAGCCCGATCCGGATGCGGTCGGCCCCGGCCAGGCTTCGGGCGGCCGGGTTGGGCGCATAGTTGAGCGCGGCGATGGCGGCCGATATCCGCTCGCGCGTGCTGTCGCGCACATTGCGGTCCCCGTTGATCACCCGGCTGACCGTCATGGTCGAGACGCCCGCATGGGCCGCCACGTCGCGGATGGTGAGCGAGCTACCCTGCCGGCGCGAGCGCTTGGCCTTCATCGTCCAAAGTCATGGCGGTGCCGACGCCAACTGGCAAGGGAATGCATGGGCGGCCCGCGCCGCTTACGCTTCCACCCCGGCCGGAACCCGATGTCCCACACGGGGCAGCAGCACCGTTAGCAGCGGCCCTGTCATCACTGTGGTGGCCACAGCCATGACGACCAGCATGGTGAATACGCGCTGCGGGATGAAGCCGAGGTCGAAGCCGATGTTGAGCACGATCAGCTCCATCAGCGCGCGCGTGTTCATCAGCGTGCCCAGGATGCTGGCGTGGCCGTGGCTGAAGCCGGAGAGGCGGGCCGCGCCATAGACGGGCAGCATCTTGCCCGCGACCGAGGCGGCCAGAATGGCACCGAGCCACGCCCAGTCCGTCCCGGTCGTCAGGCCCAGCACGTTGGTGCGCAACCCGGTGGACGTGAAGAACACGGGGAGAAAGAACACGATCACGAACCCGCCTACCTGCCGCGCCCAGGCCGACACGGAAGCGCGGTGCCCGTGGAACAGCAGCCCGGCCGCGAACCCGCCGAAGATGGTGAAGATGCCGATCAGCTTGGTGGCCATGCCGCAAAGGAACAGGAGGCACAGGACGGACGCGACCAAGTTCGGCGGCAGATGGGCCCGGTCGGGCGCCGGCCGGCCCACCAGGCAGGTGGCGAGCGGCCGTCCCGCCACCCAGAGCAGCGCTGCAAAACCGGCGACCTCGGCCAGTTGCCGGACCAGCCCGGCGGGCGAGAACCGGGCGGTGGCCAGGGCCGAGATGCTGGCCAGCAGCACCCAGCCGGCCACGTCGTTCAGCGCGGCGGCCGAGATGGCCACAACACCCACCTCCGTGCGGTGAAGGTCGAACTGGCGCAGGATGCGGCCCAGTATGGGCACGGCGGTGATGGCCAGGCCCACGCCCATGAACAGGCTGTAGATCGTCCGGTCGGCATGGGGGGCCAGCGCCGGTTGCGACAGCACGCCGATCAGCACACCCAGCGCGAACGGCACGGCGACCGAGGCGGCTGCGATGACCAGCACGCGGCCGCGGTTGCGCGGCAGGCTCAGGTGGCCGAACTCGAAATCGGTGCCGATCTGGAACATCAGCAGAACCAGCCCGATCTGGCTGATGACGCTGATAGGCGCAGAGGCCTTGGCGCCAAACACCGCGAGCGAGGCGCCGGGAAAAAGGTGGCCGAACAGCGAGGGGCCGAGCAGCAATCCGGCCACGATCTCGCCCACCACCCCAGGCTGGCCCCAGGCACGGAACAGCGTGTTGGCCACGCGGGCCGCACCGATCATGATCACGAGTTGGACCAGGATGCCGAACAGCAGGTCGTCGGTCTGGCCTCCCCCGAGCCTGGCACCGTCCAGGCCGACAAGCTCGTAGGACACCTCCAGGCCGTGCAGCGCCACCCGCGTGTTGTTGACTAGTTGCAGGCGATGGTCCGGCGGCGTCATCTGTACGTGCACCGGCTCGGCCGCCGTCTTGAAACCGTAATAGGCAGCGTGCGTGTCGCCGTCATGGCTCATGATCTGCCACATCGTGCTGAGCCAGGCCGGCTGGGTCATCCACAGCATGCGCCCGCTGGTGACGGTCCAGAGCTGCGCGTTCATGCCCTCCATGATGGCGCGGTACGTCTCGTAGTTCAGCAGCTGCGCCTTGCGCTCAAAATCCGCGAGGTCTGTGGCCGCCCCCAGCTTTTCAGCCATGGCGGCCATGAACGTCGCCACCGATCCGTTACCGTCCTGATGCCAGTCGTGGTACGCCCAGCTGTCGCTGATCGGCCAGCGTTCGCTGGGCGGCACGGCGGCCTCGAACGCCTCCAACGTGGGAAAGGAGGGCGAGCCGACCTCGACCGCAAAACCCTTGGCGTGCTCGGTGAAATACGTGTCCGGTTCGCGGTAGTTATAAGGGCCGCTGGTCCACAGGCCGACCTGGTTCGAGCTGCCGTTGTACCAGCGCGTGCCGTCCAGCGTGTACACCAGGTCCTGCAGGCCCTCGTTCAGGATCGGCTGCGGCATGCCCTCGTTGCGGCCGAACCACAGCGCGATGCTGGGGTGGTTGCGGTAGCGCGCGATCGTGTCGGCGGCGTTGGCCAGGAACAGCGGCACGTCGGCCGGCTCCATCTGGAAGTTCTGGGTAGAGGCCCAGAAATCGTTGGCGACCAGCAAACCATACTCGTCGGCCAGGTCGTAGAAGACCGGCTCGGTATTCTGGCCGACCCAGTTGCGGATGATGTTTACGCCGGCGTCGCGGTGCAGCCGGAAGAACGGCTCCAGCCGCGCGCGCCCGATGCGCTTCATCATGTCGTCCGTGCCCCAGCTTCCGCCGCGGGCGGCGATGCGCACGCCGTTCACGCGCAGCACGAGGTAGGGCGCCAGCCGCGTGTCGGCCAGGTCGTGCACGGCAGCCGAATGCCCGCCCGCCGCCGTCAGCGTGTTGACCCATCCGCCGGCCACCTGCCGCACCGCCTCGTGCCGCCCATCCGTCACACGCTGGCCCAGGGCACGAGCGCGCGTGTAGTCCACCTCCACGCGGCGCAGATGCCCGGCCGTATCCAGCAGCGACAGCTCCTAGGTGACCTGGCGCATGCCGAACCGGATGTCCGACGCGTCGCTCTCGGCGCCCTGCACCGCGGCGGTCACGTGGGCGGTGTGCAGCGCGGGTTCGCCGTAGCCGTTCGGCCACCACAGGCGGGGGTGGTGCACCGCCAGCGCGGGCGTGTCCGGGGGCGTGAAGCGCACGATCGTCGTTCCGGGCAACACCGTCAGCCTGCGCGCCGCGCGCACGTCGTCGAACGCCACCGCGATCTCGCCCCCCACGGGCGCGCCCGAAACGTTGGCGACCGGCACCTCGAACTCGACATACGCCTCGCTGCCATCGGCGCGCGGCAGCGAGGTCACCACCTGCACGTCGCCCAGGCGGAGCGCGCCCGTGCCCCGCAGCACGACGTCCTGCCACAGCCCCGCATTGCGGTCGCGGATGCCAGGAATCCAGTCCCAGCCTTCGGTGGCGAAGAAGGTCGGCCCGTCCATGGCCTGCAGCCCACCGTTGAAGCCGGCGCCGCGGACCAGCGACTCCTCGTCCACCGTGCCCGGATGGAGCGGCGGGTGGATGCGCACGGCCACCGCGTTGGCGCCCGGACGCAGCCGGGCCGAGATGTCGAACACGCCGCGGGTGAAAGCGCCACGCACCTGGCCCAGCGGCTCGCCGTTCAGCCAGACGTCCGCGATGTAGTTGATCCCGTCGAAGGTCAACGTGCGGTGTGGCGCGATGCCGGCGGGGGCGTCGAACTCGGCGCGATACCACGTGTGCTGGCGGGCCAGGGTCTCGGGGATGACAACGCCATCCCTCCCCCCCTCGCGGCCGATCCGGCTCTTCCCGGCGTGAGGTGTCGCGCATTGTTATCGCTACCGCAAGCGCGGCTTGGGCGGCGTTCAGGGCTGTTACCGACATCGTGTGCAAGGATTAGACTGTGGAAGAGAAAGCAAGAAAGGAAGAATGGAACACGAAGAACAGCAAGAAGAGATAAAGAACACGAAGCTTCATAGTTCAAATTAAACGGTCACGAGATTGTAGAGTTTTTTTTGCGCCGCAACAATCACTGCTGCTAATCTTATTTCTTCCACTTCTCTTCGTGCTCTTCCTACCCTCCGTGATCTTCGTGTTTCATTCTTGCTTGCTAAGTGACAAAGGAAATGTCAAGTCACTTCACAGACTGCTTGCCAAATTGCAAGGCAAGCCCGTCACCTCACCGCCGGCCCGAAAGCGCGCCGATTAGGAAGGCGCGCATCAGTTCGCTCCGCTGGCGCGAGGCCGGCCCCAGCACGCCCTGTGCGGCGGCCGGCAGCTGGGCGGGCGGCTCGGGGTCGAATACCAACCCGCCTAAAGACTGACACACGCCCACTCGCGGGTGCCGATTGAGGT
>CAXUGD010000208.1:0-6088 GCA_964250355.1 uncultured Acetobacteraceae bacterium
AGCACGGCCAGGCCGCGCCGCACGGCCTCGCGGTGGGGTGCAGCCTGCCGCAGGCGGATGGCGACCAGCGTGCGCACCCGTTGCGACATCTTTTGCGCCGCCACGGCCGGAGCCGCCTCCGCCGCCATCTCGCGGTCCGCCAGGTCCACATAGGCAGCGACCAGCTCGGCCGGCCCGCCCGCGAACAGCAGGTCGGCATCGGGGCCGGCCGCCATGCGCAAGGCGAACACTGTCCAGCCGCGCTCCGGCACCAGCGGCAACACGGCCCGGATGACGGCGTCGCGCGATTCGGTGCGGTGGTCGGTCATGGCGGCGCCTCCTGTGCCGGCGCGGCCGGATAGCGCGCCATCTCTTCGAGGAAGCCGAAGCTGCGGAAGTCGGTGACCCGCATCGGGTAGAGTATGCCGTCCAGGTGGTCGTATTCGTGCTGCACCACGTTGGCGTGCAGGCCGTCCACCGTGCCGCCCACCGGCTGCCCATCGCAATCGGTACCGCTGTAGCGGATCTGCACGTGGCGCGGCACCGCCGCCCGCAGGCCGGGAATGGACAGGCATCCCTCCACGCGCATCGCCTGTTCCTCGCCCAGCAGTTCGATCTGGGGGTTGATCACCACGCCGGGCGGCACTGCCGGGCCGCCGGTCCGCTCGGCCGGCAGGTGGAACACGAACAGCCGCAGCGGCACGTGCACCTGCGGCCCGGCCAGCCCGATCCCTGGCGCATCCAGCATCGTCTCGATCATGTCGGCCACCAGGCGGCGTATATGGGGCGCACCCGGGTCCGGCACCGGTTCGGCGCGTTGCAGCAGCACCGGGTGGCCCATGCGGGCGATCTTGAGCAGGGCCATCGGCAAACCTTTGTCCAACCGTGTTTTGCCACTTGGGGAGCAGCGGACACCTATGATATAGGGCCGTTTTCGCCGGTGGCAGCGCCGGACGATACGGCATGCGCACGCCCGATGGACGGCGATTCAATCACACCGGCAAGGAGTAGGCCACCAAGTGCAGGTTCTCGTTCGTGACAACAATGTCGATCAGGCGCTCAAGGCGCTCAAGAAGAAGATGCAGCGCGAGGGGATCTTCCGCGAGATGAAGCTGCGCCGCCATTTCGAGAAGCCGTCCGAGCGCCGCGCCCGCGAGGCGGCCGAGGCCGTGCGCCGCGCCCGCAAGCTGGAGCGCAAGCGGCTGGAGCGCGAGGGTTTCTAGCCCCTTCTTCCAAGCGCTTTTGGGCCGCCGGCAACGACGGCCCGCAATCTTTCGTAACCATTCGCCGTCTAAGATGTTACCTGTCTGCGTATTGCAGACAGGAGCTTCATTACCATGCGCATTGCCCAGGTTGCCCCGCTTCACGAGGCAGTTCCGCCAAAGCTGTATGGCGGGACGGAGCGGGTGGTATCGTTCCTGACGGAAGCCCTGGTGGCTGGCGGCCACGAGGTGACATTGTTTGCCAGCGGCGACTCCGTGACACAGGCGCGGCTGTGCCCCGTCTGGCCGCGCGCCCTGCGGCTGGACACGTCCATCCGTGATCCGATCGCGCCGCACATGCTGCTGATGGAGCGGGTGTACCGCCAGGCGCACGAGTTCGACGTGCTGCATTTCCACATGGACTATTGGCCGTTCAGCCTGTTTTCGCGCCAGCGCACCCCGTTCCTCACCACCCTGCACGGCCGGCTCGACCTGCCCGAGTTGCAGCCGGTCTTCCGGGCTTTCCCGTCCGTCCCCGTAGTCTCGATCTCGCAGGCGCAACGCGGGCCGCTGCCCCAGGCCAACTTTGTGGCAACGGTGCTGCACGGCCTGCCGGAAACCCTGCTCACGTCACAGGATGTCACTCCCGGCTACCTTGCCTTTCTCGGCCGCATTGCGCCGGAAAAGGGGCCGGACCGCGCCATACGCATCGCGCGCGCGGCGGGCATACCGCTGAAGATCGCCGCCAAGGTGGACCGTGCCGACCAAGCCTACTACGACGACCACATCAAGCCGATGATCGCGGGCGGCGGCGTGGAAATGATCGGCGAGATCGGCGACCACGAAAAACCCGCCTTCCTGTCCGGGGCCACGGGCCTGATCATGCCCATCGACTGGCCCGAGCCGTTCGGCCTCGTGATGATCGAGGCGATGGCCTGCGGCACTCCGGTGATCGCCTTCAATCGTGGGTCGGTCCCGGAAATCGTCGATGATGGCATCAGCGGCTTCATCGTGGAGGACGAGGCCGGTGCCGTGGCCGCCATCGGCCGTCTGGCCACACTGCCGCGCCACCGCGTGCGCGCGCAGTTCGACGCGCGCTTCACCGCACGCCGCATGGCCGACGACTACCTGGCGTGCTTCAGGGCGCTGGGTGCCGCCGAGCGGCCGAGCCTGCGGGCGATCGGCTGACGGAATAGAACCGTCCGCCACGACAATCTTGCGGCGCAGGGAACCGCGCACTAGGCTAACAGCGTTAACACAACTGACGCTGAACCAGCCGCAGCCGGGAAATCCACCATGAGCGCCACCGTTGCCGAGACGAGCATCCCTCCACTCGGGCTGGTCGCCACCTTGCGGGCCTTGCGCAAGCTGGTGCGCAACCCGATGGAGGCCTGGCCGGAGGCGGTGTACACCGAACCGCTGGTAGTCACGCGCATGCTCGGCCGCAACACGCTGTTCGTGACCGACCCCGACCTGGTTCAGCAGGTCCTGGTCGATGACAGCGAAAGCTTCGTCAAGGCAGAGCCGATGCGCCGGGCGCTGGAGCCGGCGTTGGGCCAGGGCATCCTGACCGCCGAGGGCGCACGCTGGCGTCTGCAGCGCCGCGTGGCCGCGCCCGTGTTCCGGCCGGCCCACGTCAACACCTTCCTGCCCGCCATGATCACGGCCGCGCGCGACATGCGTGCGCGCTGGGCCGCCCTGCCCGCCGGCGCACCGGTCGAGGTCTCGCGCGAGATGATGCGGGTGACGTTCGAAATCATCCTCGAAACCATGCTGTCGGGGCGGGGCAACGCCGACGTCTCGAAGGTGCAGGTGAGCATCAGCGATTTCCTGGAGAGTTCGAGCTGGGCCACGGCACTATCCGCCCTCGGCGCGCCCGAGTGGACGCCGTTTCCGGGGAAGCGCCGGGCGGATCGCGGCAGCCGCTACCTGCGCCAGACCGTGGGCGAGAACATCGCCGAACGGCGCCGCACCGGCGAACGGCGCGACGACCTGCTGTCGCTGATGCTGGACGCGCTCGACCCGGAGACGGGGCAGGGCCTGAGCGACCCCGACATACGCGACAACATCCTGACCTTCATAGGCGCCGGGCACGAAACCACGGCGCTGGCGCTGACCTGGACGTTCTTCCTGCTCGCCCGCAACCCGGCTATCGAGCAGCGCGTGCTGGCCGAGATCGAGCGGGTGACCGGCGGCGCTCCGCTGGAGGCCAACCAAGTCGCCGACCTGACCTATACGCGCCAGGTTATCCAGGAATCGATGCGGATCTACCCGCCGGTGGCCATGGTGGTCCGCCAATCTACCCGCGACCTCAGCATCGGCGGCGTGCGCGTGACCCCGCGCGACAACGTGTTCGTGCCGATCTATGCCATCCATCGCAACCGCCGCCTGTGGCCCGACCCGCTGGCGTTCGACCCCGACCGTTTCACGCCCGACCAGGTCAAAGCGCGCCACCGCTGGTCCTACCTGCCGTTCGGCGCCGGCCCCCGCATCTGCATCGGCATGGGGTTCGCGCTGCTGGAAGCGGCCGCCATACTGGGCACGCTGCTGCCCGCGGTCCGGCTCGAGGCTGCACCGGGCTTCAAACCGACGCCCAAGCTGCGGGTCACCATGCGGCCGGCTGAAGGCATGCCCATGCGGGTGAGGCAGCGGGGGGCCTGACCTAGGGCGGCACGGTCGTGAGGAAGGCGTTCAACAGGGCGGCCCAGTGGGCCGCACAGGGGGCCGGTAAGGGTGCCACCTTCACCGCGGCACTTGCCCTGGTCCTCGTCTGGGCCGCCACCGGCCCGGTGTTCGGCTACTCGCAAACCTGGCAGCTGGTCATCAACACTGGCACCACCATCGTCACATTCCTGATGGTGTTCCTGGTGCAGAACACGCAGAACCGGGACACCACCGCCTTGCAGCTCAAGCTCGACGAGCTGATCCGGGTGACGAAGGACGCACGGCCGACGCTGCTGGACCTGGAGTCGCTGTCCCAGGAAGATTTGGCCGCGCTGCAAAAAGGCTATCAGGACCTGGCCCGTAAGCGGCAGGCGGAAACCGGCCAGGGTTCAGACGCAGCTGGGGGCACGGACAACTAGAGGCGATGCACCAACGGCCGGCCGCTCGCGCGCGCAGCACGCACCAGGGTCAGTGGCCCAGCGACTGCACGATCTCCTCCGTCATCTTCTTGGCGTCACCGAACAGCATCATGGTGTTGGGGCGGAAGAACAGCTCGTTGTCCACGCCGGCATAGCCCGAGGCCATGGAGCGCTTGATGAACAGCACCGTGCGGGCGCGCTCCACGTCCAGGATGGGCATGCCGTAGATCGCCGACGTCGTGTCGGTCTTGGCCGCCGGGTTGGTCACGTCGTTGGCGCCGATCACGTAGGCCACGTCCGCGGTGCTGAACTCGTTGTTGATCTGCTCCAGCTCGAACACGTCGTCGTACGGCACGTTGGCCTCGGCAAGCAGCACGTTCATGTGGCCGGGCATGCGGCCGGCCACCGGGTGGATGGCGTAGCGCACGTCCACGCCCTCGGCCTTCAGCAGATCGGCCATCTCGCGCACCGCGTGCTGCGCCTGCGCCACCGCCATGCCGTAGCCCGGCACGATGATCACCTTGGACGCGTTCTTCATGATGAAGGCGGCGTCCTCTGCGTTGCCGCTCTTCACCGTACGGTCCGCACCCGCACCCGCCTGGGCCCCGCCCGCGCCGCTTTCCGTGCCGAAGCCGCCCAGCAGCACGTTGAAGATGCTGCGGTTCATGCCCTTGCACATCACGTAGGACAGGATCGCGCCGGAGGCGCCCACCAGCGCGCCGGTGATGATCAACGCCAGGTTCTGGATGGTGAACCCGATGCCGCAGGCAGCCCAGCCGGAGTAGCTGTTCAGCATGGACACCACGACCGGCATGTCTGCCCCGCCGATGGGGATTATGATCAGGAAGCCCAGCCCGATGGCGAGCAGGGCGATGATCCAGAACAGCGTCTGGGGCCCGCCCCCTGCCACGAACAGCACGATCAGCGCCAGGATCAGCAGCCCCAGCGCCAGGTTCAGCGGGTGCTGGTAGCGGAACAGGATCGGCGTGCCCTTCATCAGCGCCTGTAGTTTGGCGAACGCGATCAGCGAGCCGCTGAAGGTGATGGCGCCGATCGCCAGGCCCACCGACATCTCGATCAGGCTTTGCGTGTGGATGTGGTGAGGCACGCCGATGCCGAACGCCTCCGGCGCATTCAGCGCGCCGGCCGCCACGAACACGGCGGCCAGGCCCACCAGCGAGTGGAAGGCCGCGACCAGCTGCGGCAGCGCGGTCATGGCGATGCTGCGGGCCACGTAGGCGCCAACGCCGCCGCCAACCGCAATGCCGGCGACGATCCAGACGTAGCCCTCCGCCAACATGCCGTGCCGGCCCAGGGTCGCCAGCACGGCAATCGCCATGCCGATCATGCCGTACTGGTTGCCGCGCCGGGAGGTGACGGGGCTGGAGAGGCCGCGCAGCGCCAGGATGAACAGGACGGCCGCGACCAGATAGAGCAGCGCAGTCAGGTTGGGAGACATGCGGCCGGCCCTACTTCTTCAGCTTGTTCTTGGACTGGAACATCGACAGCATCCGCTGGGTGACCAGGAAGCCGCCAAAGATGTTCACGCTGGCCAGCGTCACGGCGAGGAAGCCGAACAGATGCGGCAGCACGCCGTGGCTGAGCCCCGTGGCCAGCATCGCCCCCACGATGATCACTGAGGAGATGCCGTTGGTCACCGCCATCAGCGGGGAGTGCAGCGCCGGCGTCACGTTCCACACCACGTAGTAGCCGACGAAGCAGGCCAGCAGGAAGATGGTCAGCAGGTAGATGAACGGCTCGGCGGCGGCGGCCACCGGGGCGGCGGTGCGGCCGAGGCTGTCGCGCTGGTGGGCCAGGGCGGCC